>JACMQD010000001.1 GCA_014377155.1 Herminiimonas sp. | reverse complement strand
CGGAGAACCCCGATGCTTGATCTCATCCTGCGTAACTGCACCCTGACCGATGGTCGTACCGGCATCGACATCGGCATCGCACAAGGCCGGATCGCTGCGGTGCAGCCGGCGCTAACCGCCGAGGCAGGCGCTACCATCGACGCCGACAACCATCTGGTGTCGGCGCCGTTCGTCGATGCCCATTTCCACATGGATTCGACGTTGTCGTACGGCCTGCCACGCACCAACCAGTCGGGCACGCTGCTCGAAGGGATCGCGTTGTGGAGCGAGCTCAAACCGCTGCTGGCGCAAGAGGCACTGGTCGAACGCGCGCTGGCCTATTGCGACTGGGCGGTGGCGAAGGGATTGCTGGCGATCCGCACCCATGTCGATGTCTGCGACCCGCGCTTGCTGGCAGTCGATGCGTTGCTGCACGTGCGCGACAAGGTGAAGCCGTATCTTGATCTGCAACTGGTGGCTTTTCCGCAGGATGGCGTGCTGCGCACGCCCGGCACGCTGGACAACCTGACGCGGGCGCTCGACAAGGGGGTCGAGGTGGTGGGTGGGATTCCGCATTTCGAGCGCACCATGGCCGATGGCACCGAGTCGGTGCGCATCTTGTGCGAACTGGCAGCGGCGCGTGGGCTGCGGGTCGACATGCACTGTGACGAGTCGGACGATCCGCTGTCGCGTCATATCGAAACGCTGGCATATCAGGCGCAACGCTTAGGGATGCAAGGTCGCGTAACCGGCTCGCATCTGACATCGATGCATTCGATGGATAACTACTACGTCTCCAAACTGATGCCACTGATCCGCGAATCGGGCGTGGCGGCGATCGCCAATCCGCTCATTAACATCACGCTGCAAGGACGCCACGACACTTATCCGAAACGGCGCGGCATGACTCGCGTGCCGGAGCTGATGGCCGCCGGTGTTCCTGTCGCCTTCGGCCATGACTGCGTGATGGACCCATGGTATCCGATGGGAAGCGGCGATATGCTGGAAGTCGCGCACATGGGATTGCATGTGGCGCAAATGACCGGGCAGGACGCGATGCGCGCTTGCTTCGAGGCGGTCACGACGACACCGGCGGCGATCATGGGGCTGGAGGGCTATGGCATCGCGGTCGGATGCAAGGCGGACATGGTGATCCTGCAGGCGCGGGACGCCATCGAAGCGATCCGGTTACGGGCGACGCGGCTGGCGGTTATTAAGGGCGGGCGAGTAATTGCAAGAACGCCGGCGGCGACGGCGACGCTCAGTCTGGCGGGCCGGCCGGGCGAGGTCAGCTGGATGGTCGCGCGAGTCTGCTAGCGGACCAGGCGGGCGGCGTGCGCGTGGTTAAACAGCCCCCGCCGTTTGTCCTTGAAATCAGTCATTGAAATCAGGCATCGAGATCCATCATCAAGATCCATCATCGATGTCGATGTCGATCCCGAGGTCGATCCCACCCGTGTTCTCAAGCGGTCTGAGCGACGTCACATGCCCGACGAATGGACTGCGATCGTCCCAGCCGCCATCACGGGCCGGTACAAGCCAGTAGCCGTCGTCGTCGCGTGCTACCCAGAAAGGCGGTTGGCTGGTGTACGCGTACAGCGTAATCATGCTTGTCGTTCCAACGATTCGGGTCAGGTCTTCAAACTCTGTGCAATCGCGCCACTCAAACTGGTCAGCTCGCTCTTGCTTAGCGACGGCAATTGCGTCAGCAGGTGTGCCAGCGTCGTGCTGCTGCCCAGCGCCAGTTCCGACGACTGGATCAGCACCGTGCCCTGTCCACTGAAATCGATCTGCTTTTCTTCACCCGACAACGTGATGCCGCTGACCGCGCCGACCATCGACATGACGCCCGTGACGTGCGCGTAATCGTAGCGGTACGACGGACTCGGGCAATCGGCCCAGCCCAGCACTGCCTGCTCATCGACGCGGCACGGCAGCTCAAGAAAATGCACCGGCCCGTTGCTCGACGCGATGATCTTGCCGTTGCCGATCAACGTTAGAAATCCCGGCATGGTCGATTCCTGGCACACGATGTTTTTCGTGAAGCCCAGCAGGTGGGTGGCCTTGATGGTCATGTTGGCATCATCGAGGTCGTAGCAGGCGATGTCGTTGCCGCTGTCGCCCAGAATCAGCTGGCCCTGGCCCTTGGCGATGACGAAATGGTTGATGTAGAGCGGTGCATTGAAGGTCTGCTTGATCAGGATGTCGAGTACGCTGGAACCGAGCGACTCGAACTGCAACTGTCCATAGAAAGCGATCATCTTGCCCTTGCGGATGAAAATTTCTTCCTCGACGCCGACCACGAAGGCGAAACGGTTCAGGTTATCGTTGCGGGGCAGGTTGGTGGGGTTATAGATCGTCATGACTAACGCTCGCTTGCTTGAATGTAGACGGTGCCCTGGCCCATGAACTTGACTTGGTACGACTCGCCGGATGCCTGGCCGACAAAGGTTTTCCAGTTCAGGTCGGTAACGATAGACGAGGTCAGGTTGCCTTTGTGGCCGATATACGCGTTGGGATCGACGAACACCGGTTGCTCCGGCGTGACGGGCAGGCCGATCGCATTGCCATCGGACAGGATCGCGATTTCGCCGGTGCCTTGCAAGGTGGTCGTAAACAGCCCTTGGCCAGTGACCGCGCCGCGCACGATGCTTTGCACGCCGCCCTGGTTGCCCAGAAACATCGTACCGGAGCGTAGCCGCGCATCGAACGCCAGCAGGGTATCGCTCTCGACGTAGATTGTTTCGTTGGCCGCCTTGATGATAGTGACGAACAGGCCGTTGTAGCCGTAATAGACCTTGCCGCTGCCCTTGGCCACCATCAACGCATAGCCCTCGCTGGTGACTGCGCGCATCGCCAGGTCTTGCACGCCGCCGCTACCCAGAAACGAGCGTGCGAAGCTGACCTTGCCCTGATACGAAATCATGGCGCCACGCCGGGCAAAGACTTCTTCGTCGTTGAGAGTGACTTCGAGCAGCTTTTCATTAATCTGGAGATAGGAAGGCATCGTAGCTCCTTAGCGTTCGGCGGGTTGAATGTACACCACGCCTTGGCCGGTGAACTTGAATTGATAAGACTCGCCGGATGCCTGGCCGACCATCGTGCGCCAGTTCACATCGAAGACGAATTCCTGCTGGATGTTGCCCTTGTAGCCGATGAACGCGTCGGGATCGACGAACAGCGGAAAGTCCGGCCCGACTTCGAGCGTGATGAGGTTGCCGCGCGAGATGACGGCGATGTTTCCGCTGCCCTCGACCGTCGTGGTGAACAAACCCTGGCCCGACGCTGCACCGCGCAGGCCGGCAAACGAGGTATTGGTTTTAAGGCCGGCATCATAGGCCAGCAGGCTGCTGCTTTCGATGAACAGCTTTTCCTGAGCCAGCGGGATCACCGCGATTTCGGCCGCATTCTGCGCGAAATAGACGGTGCCGGTGCCGGTGGTCTGCATCAAGGACATGCCTTCGTTGGTGACCTTCCGCTTGAGTGCGCCGAAGATGCCTTCGCCCCCGAGAATCGATTTTTCGAACTTTATCGAGCCGGTGTAGGCGACCATTGCACCGGCGATGGCCATCACTTTTTCATTTTGTAAACCGACTTCGAGAAGGCGATCGGTATTGATTCTGAAACTGCTCACGACAGGTTCTCCCTTGCACGATGATGGACAAGATTGCAGCGCTATTGTTACGCAAAACAACACGCGGAGGGTGACTTTTCGGCGTCTGACGTAGCGCTGCAACCTCAGGCATTGACCATTTGTACGACCACCAGGCGGCCCCCCGGCTGCTTCGACAACAGCAGTTGTTTGCCGTCTTCCAGTATCACCGCGCCGCCGATCGGCACGGGTGTTTTGTTGCTGACGTCGGTCAGCTCCGGCAAGGCTTCGTTGACCAGCACCCAAGCGTTATCGTGCAGGACAAAATAGCCGACCCGTTTGGCCTGCGCATCGGTCAGCTTCTCGTTGGGATAGATGTCGCGATTGACATGCCATGGAAACAGCGACTGTCCCGAGTACACCATCAACCTGTGATTGTCAGGTCGAAAATTGCCCTCGGTCCGCGATGAATACAGGTTCAATACCGGCAGTCTTCCCATGAACGGCGTCGAGCAGAACGGGCAGGCCGGACGCGTCGTGTTATCGAAGACGTACCACTGCTGTTCGCAGTTCTTGTTGACGCAAGGCTGCAACAGGTCAACGGTTTTGACCAGCGCGTTTTCCCACTCGTCGGCGGTCGGTCGCGCGGCCGGGCTGTGCAGGCCGTCGGTGAACGCGCGCCGGAACAGTTCGGTCAGATACGGGCCGGTTACCTGATAAGGAATGCGCTGCGGATCTTTCCAGGGTAGCTCGGACGGTTTGACATTTTTCGGATTGATGCGGTTGCCCTTGTCGGTCGGATGCTCGATAAACAGCGCCTTTTCGCCCATCGACAGTTCTTCGTCGCGCTGCGGGTCGTCGAGGTCGTGCACCTTGTCACCGCGCAGTGGATGACGCAGCAGCAGGTACATGTAAATCAGTGTGGCCAGCGCATGCTGGTCGGTGGCGATCGACGGCAGCTTGCGCTTGGGATCATGGCGGTCGAGATGCGCCGTCATCACGCATTCCGGCGCAATGAAGTCGGGCGTGCCCACCACGTCCGGCGGAAATTTACCCGGCACGACGAGGCCGTCCATATCGATCAGACAGGCGCGACCGGTCGTGGGGTCGATCAGCACGTTCTTGTAGCTCAAATCCGAATGCGCCAGTCCTGCGGCATGCATGCGCCGCACCGCACGCGCGATCATGATGCAGATGCGTACCTGATTCATCCAGTTGCCCAGCTCGCGTGGATCGAGGTACTTGGAGCGGTTGGACGGTGATGCGAACCACTTGCCTTCCTTTTCTCGGCCCTTGATCCCCAGCATGTCGTTATTGCGCGAGCCGTACTTGAAAAAGAAATCGGCGTCGTAGAACGGCACCACCACGCCGATACGCCCTTGATGTTCCAGCGTCGTGGTGGGCCAGCAAAAGACCTTCTTCCAGTAATCGCCGCCAGCCTGGCTGAAGATCCGCTCGCGGTACATGCCGGCAATAACGCCGATTCGTTCACGCGTGGCGGCGTCCGCAGCGCCGCGAAAAAACGCGACGACATATTTCCTGTCGGGCGAAAAGTACACGTCTTTCATGCCGCCGGAAGCCTTGACCTCATCGACGAACTGGACAAGCGAGCCGTCGGCAGCGGTGACCGAAATGGTATTTGCCATCAATTGTCCTCAGTGTGGTCATCAGCGTCAAAACGCGCAGCAACGCATTGGGCTTACAGCCATGATTTATCGTGCTGCCGAGCGGCTACGCATCTGAACATCATTAACCCCGTTGTTAAATTCTATCGTCGTTCTTTACTCTTCGCGAACGTTACTTTCCGAACCGATACGTCGCCATTGCCACGTTCATGACCCGGTCGATGAAGACGCGACGACCCACATCGTTCGCTGCGGCACCAGCGACCACCATCAATGGCATGAGATGATCTTCGCGAGGATGGGCCTGGCGTGCTGCCGGCGCCGCTTCCCAGTTAGTCAACTTGTCGATACGCGATTGCGGGTCGGGATCGGTAATCGCATCATTCAAATAGGCTTCGAAGGTTTCTGAAACCTGCATCGCGCCAGGGCGGCCGAATCCTGCCATGTTGTGGTAGGTCAGTCCGCTACCGATTATCAGGACGCCTTCGTCCCGCAGCGAGGCAAGCGCTGTCCCGGCGCGGATATGCTCTGCCGGGTCGTAATTCGATTTCATCGAAAGCATGACGATCGGCATATCGGCGTGCGGATACATCAGCCCTAACGGAACGAAGGTGCCGTGGTCGAAGCCGCGCGTCGCATCCTCGTCGCTGCCGATACCTGCCTGGTCGAGCAGCGCGCGTACCCGCGCTGCCAAGGCAGGTGAGCCAGGGGCGGTGTATTGAATATGGTAAGTGTGTTCCGGAAAACCGGAATAGTCATATTCCATTCCCGGGTGGTCGGCGATTGACACGGTAAATTCGCGCGCTTCCCAGTGGCCGGTAATGACCAGCACGGCGTTGGGCCTGGACGGCAAACTCTGCGGCAACTGCTGGAGCGCGCGAGCCGTGTTGGCATATTGCGACTGCATCGATTCGATATACGGCCATGGTCCGCCACCGTGAGAAACAAAAAACGTGGGAAGTCTTGTCTGGTTCATGATGCACTTTCGATTCGTAAGTTTTCAAGGACAAGTCTTGACTACGGACTGCTGAAGCCTCAAACCGCGGGTCCGGGGCAGCCGATGTAAAGTTCATCACGGCGGCATTTTCCGCGAAACGCATGTGGCAGGAACCGCCGCTTGGATTATGGTTCAACGCGATGGCAGCACGAGCGCAATCGTCCGGTCGTCGTGATTGCCTTGAGACCAGAAATCAAGCCATGCCAGCAGACGTGCCGTGGTGTCGTCGCCGTAATCGCCGATAAAGGCTGCGGTGTCAAGTTCCTGCCATAGTTCATCCCATGGCTGGCGACGCGTCAAATGCACTTCTGCGTCGAATCGGGCATCCGAAACACCGTCGGTCATCAGGATCAGGGCTGTCATGTCGCCGACCAATGCGAACCGCGTGCGTCGCGCGAGCGCATCGGCGCTGACCTCGGCATTGTCGAGAAAACGAGTTTGACCCGAATATTCGCCGCTGTCGGCATCGCCCAGCAGCGTGATGCCGGTGTCGTTGCCATAGACACCGACCGCGCCATCGCCGACCCAGTATGCCACGCACAAGGTGCCGAACGAAAAGCGGCGGCACGCCGCAATGATCGCGGTACTCGAAAAGTCGCGGTAACTTACGCCCGTCTCAGGTCTGCCAGCTACTTCCGCATGCAACGCCTTGACTGCCTCGTGTGCCGCGTGGCCGACCGTGGCGACCAGGCGCGCATGCAACTGTAAGCTGGCAGCATCGATGCGCGCCGCGTCACCTGGCTGGGCAGTACGCGCGTGATGCAATTCCTCGGTCGCTGCGTCGAGGTCGGCTGCCGCGGTTCCGCCGAGCACGTGTTTCAGATAAGCCCCGGCTCGCTGGCAGATGATCTGCGATCCGCGCCGTGAATATTGGGCGCTGCCGGCCCCATCCGATACCACCGCGATGGCCCAGCCGGTTGCGTCGACGGTATCGATTAGGAAGTCGTCGTCGCGAAAGCTGCCCACATGCGCATGCGAGCGCCCGCGCTTGCTGGCAGCAACCAGGTCGAAACCGGCCCCGGCCCGGCTGGCGTACTCTTCATCAGGTTTCCAGAACGGATCCGATTGATCGGATGGCAGGTTCTTCCACATCAGCTTGGGGTCCGGGTTGACCAGCAACGACACGCGCGCGCTGCGTGTTTCAGCTGTCGCATTGCCATCCTTGCCGGTTAGCACGTAGACGATGCCGATGTCGAATTCCCCAGCGGTGCCTGGCGTGCCGCTCAACGTTCCCGATACCAGATCGACGGCCATGTCAAGTCCGATCGGCAGCACGATATCGACGTAGCTGACTGTCAAAGGCGACGGCGTTTGCAATTCCAGTTGGTGCGAATACGTGCTACCGGCGCGGGCATTGGGCAAGCGGAAAGCGATCATCGGGATAGATGGGTCAGGTTGTGTTGGATGGACTGAAATATCAGGAACGTCATCGATTGCTGTCGTTGCCTTGTCTGGTTTTTCAGAGGTGGGCGGGGTCAGCCGGAACTCGCTGATCGCCTTGTCTAGCTCTTCATCGACCCGGGTCGCAAATCGTGTAAAAAATGCGCTGGAGAAAAATGCATCGACGGATGCGGCATCGATGCCATCAGGAAGGCGCGCGAGGGCGTCGCGCACCAGGCTGGCCAACAGGTTGTGGTCGATTCCCATAGCACTCAGCCGCGCGCCCGCGACACGTCGAAACCTTCATCGTCCGAATAGCCGAAATTGCATTCCTTGTTACAGGTCGGGCAGGTCGCCGGGCCCATGCCGCGGATGCACATGATCTGGCCACAGGTGCACATCGCGAAACCGATCG
>JACMQD010000187.1 GCA_014377155.1 Herminiimonas sp. | reverse complement strand
GTGCGCGCCGGCCTGCAGGCACTCGATATCGGGATTCCGCAGGGCTATCCGGATTATGTGCTGCACAAGATGGTCACGGTCATGAAAGACGGCGAAGAAGTCAAGATTTCAAAACGCGCCGGATCGTATGTCACGGTGCGCGACCTGATCGAATGGTCGACCGGCGAAGCCGACCCGGCCGATGCCACGCCACGCGACCTGACGCGTGGCCGCGATGCCGTGCGTTTTTTCCTGATTTCGCGCAAGGCCGATACGGAGTTCGTTTTCGATGTCGATGTGGCGTTGTCGCAGTCCGATGAAAACCCGGTGTATTACGTCCAGTATGCGCATGCCCGAATTTGCTCGGTGCTGGCCAAATGGACCGATGGCGATGAAAGTACGCTCGACCAGGTCGATTTGTCGCCGCTGACTGCACCGCGTGAAGCGACGCTGCTGGCCAAGCTGGCCGACTATCCCGAGGCGCTGCAAAAAGCCCTTGAAGAACTCGGCCCGCATCAGGTAGCGTTCTATCTGCGCGATCTGGCCGGCGAGCTGCATGGGTACTACAATGCCGAACGGGTTTTCGTCGACGACGTGTCCACCAGGAACGCACGGCTGGCGTTGATGGCTGCGACACGACAGGTTTTGCGCAATGGACTGGCACTGATCGGCGTATCGGCGCCGACACGGATGGAATCGAAGAAAGTTGACCAAGCAAATGATCAAGCATAAAAAGCAGGCAGGCGGTACCGTTCTGGGTGTCATCATCGGACTTATCGTGGGCTTGGGGATTGCCGTGGTGGTTGCCGTCGCGATTACCAAGACGTCGCTGCCTTTTACCAATAAGATGGGCCGCCAGGAGCGTGCGCCGGACCCGAGTCAGCCGATCGACCCGAACAAGCCGCTGTATGGCAATAAAGATGCCACGCGCGAAGCTGCCAGGGACTTCGTCAAGCCGGTTGTGCCTGAAAACACGGCAGTGGAACCGGTCACGCCACCCGTAGTCGAAAAATCCGACAAAGCGAAGGCTGCCGAAAAAGCGGCTGAAAAAACAGCTGAAAAAGCGGCTGAAAAAGCCGAGAAGGCTGCCGCCAAAGCGGCCGGCGCGACAGCCGATGCCAAAACCGTCGATAATAAGGAAAAGGATGCTGCCAAGAATGCTGCGGCAAAGTCAGACTCGGTCGATGAGAAATGGACTTATTTCCTGCAGGCCGGTGCATTCCGGGAGCAAGGCGACGCCGAAAACACCAAAGCCAAGCTGGCTTTGCAGGGATTCGAAGCCGCCATTTCCGAGCGCCAGACCGACAATGGCGTGTTGTACCGGGTGCGCATCGGACCGTTCGCCCAGATGGAGCCGATGAACCGTGCCCGCAGCAAGTTATCCGACAGCGGTGTCGATGTGGCCGTTGTTCGCCAACCCAAATAACCCGAAAGGAACCGTATGCATCTGATTCAAAAACTTGTCGCCGCAATCAGTCTTTGCGTGGTGACCGCTGTTGCCGGCGCTTCGCCTGCAGCGCCGCAAACCGGCACCGATTACCGTACGCTCGACAAGCCGCAGCAAACCGACTCCGGCAAAAAAATCGAAGTCACCGAATTTTTCTGGTATTCCTGCCCGCATTGCCATGCGTTCGATCCGGCGCTGGCCGAATGGGTCAAGAAACAGGGCGACAACATCGTCTTCAAGCGGGTCCCGATCGCGTTTCGCGAATCATTCGTACCACAGCAAAAGCTGTACTACGCGCTGGAGGCGATGGGCAAGCTGGAAGAACTGCATCCTAAAGTTTTCCGCGCGATCCACGTCGAGCGCGCAGTGGTCGATTCCGACAAAAACATCGTCGATTTCGTTGTCAAGAACGGCATCGACAAACAGAAGTTCGCCGACCTTTACAGTTCGTTCGGGGTGCAGACCAAGGTTCGCCGCGCTGCGCAGTTGCAGGAAGCCTACAAGATCGACGGCGTACCGCTGATCGCTATCGATGGTCGTTATGTGACGTCGCCGTCGATCGTCGGCGCCTCGATGGGAAACCAGCCTGAGGCGATCCTGCAAACGGGTGCGCTGCAGGTCATGGATCACCTGGTTGCGAAAGCCGCCAAGGACCGCAAATCCGCCGGTGCTGCGGCTCCGGCCTCGATCAAGGTGGCTGCAGTCGACAGCGTCAAGAAGTAAATACTCTGTAAAACTGGCCCGGCGTTATCCTGCTCGGCGCCACATTGGAAAAGTAAAATGGGGTCAGATATTTTTTCGCAGTATTGTCGCGAAAAATTCTCTGGCCCCTTTTTACGGGCGACGGCGTAGTGGCCCTTTCTACCTACTTTCCGGCGCGCAAAATTTTCGATGCCCACGTTCAAAAAAACCAATTACATGGCTGACCGCCTAATCGACGCCGCCGGTCACGAACATGCCATCGTCGATCCAGCCATCGTCTTGCCGCGCATTGTCAGTCTGGTGCCTTCCATTACCGAACTGCTGTGCGACCTTGGACTGGAAAAATGGATCGTCGGCCGCACCGGGTTTTGCATTCATCCGGCGCCGATCGTGACCCACATTCCGAAGATCGGCGGTACCAAGGACGTCAACATCGACAAGATCCGCATGTTGGCGCCGACGCATCTGATCGTCAATATCGATGAAAACGAAAAGCCGACGGTACAGACGCTGGCGCAGTTCATCCCGCATGTCGTGGTGACCCATCCGCTGGCGCCGCGCGACAACCTGGCGTTGTATGCGCTGCTGGGGGAAATTTTTCGAGCAGAAGAAAAAGCGGCAGTGCTGGCCACCGCTTTCGAACGCGACTACGCGTCACTTGCCGAGCATGGCGCGCGCAGGCCGCTGTCGGTGCTGTATTGCATCTGGCAAAATCCGTGGATGACCGTCTCGCGCGATACCTACATCGCCCGCATGCTCGCCATGATCGGCTGGCAGCAATGGCAGCCAGCGACTCCGGTCACGCGATATCCTGTTTTCGAATGGGGGCCGGCGCTGGCCAACGAGATTGATGTGGTGCTACTGTCGACGGAACCGTATCGTTTCACGCAGACGCATGCCAACGCGCTGGAAAGCCAGCTCGGCAAGCCGGTCCATCTGGTCGATGGTGAAATGCTGTCCTGGTACGGCAGCCGTGCGATTGCCGGGCTGGGTTATTTAAAACAGCTCGCCGGCACGATCGCCTAGCTCCCCAAGATTCTGCCGGGAATGAGGGGGAGGATGGCCGAGGTGGTCGGCTCCACAGCGTGGGTCTTAACGCTGACGGTTGATGCGAACCAGCATGCGGATGATTTCCCGTGCCACTACACGATACTGCTCGTCGAGTGTCTGTAACTCTGCGATCAGCTTCACATCGGCGCTTTCGAAACGTGGTGGCGACACGATATCGCTGCGATGTTCTTCACTACGCTGTTCACCGCCGAAACGCAGCCATTCCGCAGGCACACCGAGCCAGTCCGCCAGCGTGCGCAGTTTTTCCTGCGTCGGAATGGCTTCGCCAACCAACCATTTGCGCGCCGCATGTACCGTAACCGGACGACCTGCAAAGCGCACGTTGAATTCCCGCGCAAGCTGCGTCGGGCTTTCGGACGAATATTCGGCATTTCGCAGCGCCTGCTGCAGGCGTCCGCTGAAATCCTCGCGTTCTAGGGATGCTTTCATTTAGGCGGACTATTCATGTCGAGGAACAACAGTCAGTTGTTCTATTTTAAAAACTTTGTGATTTTTATTTTTGATGGGATCGAACCCGTTAATGGGAAGAATTCGACAGCAGGTTAACCATACAGTACAGGAACGCTTTCCCCCTATTGCTCAAGCGCTGTTAAAAGAAGGTCGCATACATGTTGTTCTTTGTGCGTTGAGAAATGGTGCAAGCGCATCGGCGATTGACACGGAGCATCAAATAGCGGGTTGTCACATGCCACATTTTGGTCGGGACTTGCGTAAGACAACTGCAGGCTGAGGGCGCTTCAATTCTCTGTAACTAGTGGCACAATATTTCGCGTGGAAACCACTTTGCCAAATAGGTAAAAATATCCACTCGATCATGTCACCGCGTGCAAATGGACTGGTTTCCACGCGGATGCCGTTTGAGGCTTCGCAGCGCGGTCAGGCAACTTTGAACCGAATGATGCCGTCCTCGCCGGTGGAGCGGCGCAGGGTGCCGTTCTTCCATAGCAAGTGCAAATGCGCCAGTGCTTCGCCTAACGCAAAGGTCAGCTGATGCGTATCGAGCGCGCGCGGAAACATGACTGGCACGATCTCCGCTGCCGATTGCGGTTGGGCGCACGCCACGACCACTTCCTGCAGGCGTGCCGCATGATGCTCGTTCAACTGTCCGATGCGTATATGCAAGCCGCGGAATGGCTTGCCATGCGACGGCAACACCAGCGTCGTTGCCGGCAGATCTGCATATTTTTTCAGCGAATCGAGATATTGCTGCACCGGGTTGGCTTCCGGCTCGATGGCAAATACGGATACGTTGGTGGAAATGCGTGGCAACACCATGTCGCCCGAAATCAGTACATCGAGGTCCGCGCAATACAGCGACGCATGTTCCGGCGCATGGCCGAAGCCGGTGATGATGCGCCAGCCATGCTTGCCGATCGAAATCGTCTGACCATCCTGCATGCGAACGTACGCCACCGGCACGGCCGGCACGAGCGTCTGAAAATGCGCCTTGCGTCCCTTGAGCTGCTCCAGCATGACCGGATCGACCAGACCGTGACGCTGGAAATGCGGCAACGCCGCCGTGCCGTCCGCACCCGGCAGCGACGCCGACATGATGCGCGCGAACGCATATTCGCCGGTGGTCATCCACAACTGTACGTTCCAGCGGCTGCAGATCCACTCTGCCAGACCGACATGGTCGGGATGGCAATGGGTGGTAATCACGCGCAATATCGGCAATCCGCGTAGCTGGGTGGCAAAAATGGTTTCCCACAAGGCCTTGGTAGCGTCGTTGGCAATGCCGCAATCGATGATGGTCCAGCCTTTGACCGGACCGGTATCACCGTCGAGTTCATCTTCGAGCAACCACAGGTTGATGTGGTTGAGCGCGAATGGCAAACCCATGCGCAGCCAAAAAACCCCAGGTGCGACTTCATGCGCGGTACCGGGTTCGGGCAGCATGTCGCCGAAAACATAGTCGAGTTGCGATTCGAGCGGATTCATCTTGTTCCTCAAAGGGGTGTTTGCATTTCAGGCGCGCGCGCCTACAATAAGATTTCGACTGCGCTTTACGTTTACGTAAACTGTAACCCAAACCCGATCCGACCACAAATCAATCCTTGCCGACCGACGCCACCATGCCGACCTACACGATCACCGAACTCTCGCGCGAGTTCGATATCACACCGCGCGCGATCCGATTCTACGAGGATCAGGGCCTGATCAGTCCCAAGCGCGAAGGCGCCGGCGGTCGCACCCGGGTCTATACCGCCCGTGAGCGCACCAGACTCAAACTGACCCTGCGTGGTAAGCGACTCGGGCTGACCTTATCCGAGATAAAAAGCCTGGTCGATATGTACGAATCACCGCAGGATTCGACGGCCCAGCTCAAACGCTTTCTGGTGGTGCTGGCGCAGCATCGCGAAACGCTGGAGCGCCAGCGCGAAGACCTCGAGGTGACGCTCGAGGAAATCATGGCGCACGAAGAAAAATGCCGGCGCATGATCGAAGGCGGCGACAAGCCCGCCAAGGACAAGCCCAGACCGGCAGCACGCAAGACGGCAACAGCGCGCGCCAAAGAAGTGGCTTGAGTGCGGGGTTGAACGCCAAGGCGGTTTGCTTGACGTTTACGTCAACGTAAATTAAAGGTATGATTTTGTCGGCCGAATTTGGTCGCGCGCCGTCGCTTTCAGTGGCGCTAGCTGGCAATCGTTTCCGGAATACCCATCAATAACGTGAGGACGCAATGCTGCATTTACCTGGCTTGACCTTTGATCACGGCGAAGACATCGCCGCCCTGCGTGAAACCATCCAGCAGTTCGCGCAGGCCGAAATTGCGCCGCGTGCCGGGGAAATCGACCGCAGCGACCAGTTTCCGATGGATTTGTGGAAAAAAATGGGCGACCTGGGCGTACTGGGCGTCACCGTCGAGGAAGAATACGGCGGCACCGCGATGGGCTACCTGGCGCATATCATTGCGATGGAAGAAATTTCGCGCGCGTCGGCGTCGGTCGGCCTGTCTTACGGTGCGCATTCCAATCTGTGCGTGAATCAGATCCGCCGTAACGGCACGCCGGAACAAAAAGCGCAGTATTTGCCCGGCTTGGTCTCGGGCGACGCCATCGGCGCGCTCGCCATGTCCGAGCCGAACGCCGGCTCCGACGTCGTCAACATGAAACTGAGTGCCGACTGGAAGGGCGACCGCTGGGTGCTCAACGGCACCAAGATGTGGATCACCAACGGTCCCGACGCCGACGTGTTGGTGGTGTACGCCAAGAGCGACCTGGAAGCCGGCGCTCGCGGCATGACCGCGTTTCTGGTGGAGAAGAATTTCAAGGGTTTCAGTGTTGCGCAAAAACTTGACAAGCTCGGTATGCGTGGCTCGCATACCGGTGAGCTGGTGTTTCAGGATTGCGAAGTGCCAGCCGAAAATGTCTTGGGCGGCATGGGCAAAGGCGTCAACGTACTGATGTCCGGCCTCGATTACGAACGCACCGTGTTGTCGGGCGGCCCGCTCGGCATCATGCAAGCCTGCATGGACGTGGTGGTGCCGTATGTGCATGAGCGTAAGCAGTTCGGTCAGTCGATCGGCGAATTTCAGCTGATGCAGGGCAAGCTGGCCGATATGTACTCGACCATGATGGCGTGCAAAGCGTATGTCTACGCCGTCGGTCAGGCATGCGACCGCGCCAAGTCGCCGGAGGCGGTGCGCGCGCTGCGCAAGGATGCCGCCGGCGCGATCCTGTATTCGGCCGAAAAGGCAACCTGGATGGCAGGCGAAGCGATTCAGGCGCTGGGCGGTAACGGCTACATCAACGACTACCCGGCCGGACGCCTGTGGCGCGATGCCAAGCTTTATGAAATCGGCGCTGGCACCAGCGAAATCCGGCGCATGCTGATCGGTCGCGAACTGTTCGCCGAAACCCGCTGAGCGCGTCACTGCCCGCAGCCATCCGATCAATCCTGTCACTTTAGTCGACTGCATGACGCCTCTGCATATTCCCACACCGCTGATCGATCACCCCGGCATGAGCACCGCGCTCGTCAAGCAGGTGCACCTGAAGCTGGAAAACCTGCAGCCGTCCGGCTCCTTCAAGCTGCGCGGCATCGGCCTGTTGTGCCAGCGTGCGGCGGCAAAAGGTGTGCACCGGATTGTCTGTCCATCCGGCGGCAATGCCGGCTTTGCCGCTGCCGTGGCCGGTGTGAGGCTCGGCATCGCCACCACCATCGTGTTACCGGAAACAACGCCTGCATCGGTGGCACAAAAAATTCGTGCGCTCGGCGCCGACGTCATCGTGCACGGGTCGACCTGGGACGAATCCAACGAACAAGCACGGCGCCTGTGCGATCAGCCGGGTGTGCTGTACGTGCCGCCGTTCGACCATGCCGATATTTGGGACGGCAACGCCACCCTGATCGACGAGGCGGTGATCCAGAGCCAGGAACTGCGCGCGTCGTTCGACGTCGTGGTCTGCGCGGTCGGCGGTGGCGGTTTACTGTGCGGGGTGTTGCAGGGCCTGCACCGCAATGGATTGGCGGAGGTACCGGTGATTGCCGTCGAAACCGAAGGCGCAGCCGGATTGCACGCGTCGATCGCGGCCGGCGAATTGATTACGCTGCCGGCGATCACCAGTATTGCCACCACGCTCGGCGCTCGGCGCATCGCCCAAGCGGCGTTCGACTGGAGCCGTCGCCACGACATCCGCAGTGTCACGGTCACGGACGCCCAGGCGGTCGACGCCTGCCTGCGGTTTGCCGACGACATGCGCATGCTGGTAGAGCCTGCATGCGGCGCGGCACTGGCCGTGGGCTACCATAATTTGCCGGTGCTGGCATCGTTTCACAACCCGCTGTTCGTGGTTTGTGGCGGCATTGGCGTGGAGTTGGATAAACTGTCAGGTTGGAAAACCCGATTCGGACTCTGACCATGCATGCCGCCTTCCCCAAACTGTTGTCTTCCCAGATCGCGTTCGACATTGCACGCACCATGCTCGATGGCTTCGACAAGCATTACCGCCTGTTTCGCAAGACCAGCCGCGAAGCCAAGGCGCATTTCGAGCGCGGCGACTGGCAGGTCGCGCAAAAGTCGGCGCGCGAGCGGATTTCGTACTACGACAAGCGCGTTCACGAATGCGTGCAAATACTGGAAGACGAATACGCACAGGAAGAACTGAGCGACGATGTCTGGCGCGAGGTCAAGCTGCACTACATCGGCTTGCTGACCGATCACAAACAACCGGAGCTGGCAGAGACGTTTTTCAATTCGGTCTGCTGCAACATCCTGCACCGCACCTATTTTCATAACGATTTCATTTTCGTGCGGCCAGCGGTGTCGACCGACTATATCGGCAGCGACGAGTTGGCGCCGACCTACCGCGTTTATTATCCGGGCAAGGACGGGCTGCATTATTCGCTCCGACGGGTCATTACTAACTTTCAGCTCGACGCCAGCTTCGCCGACCTCGACCGTGATGTGGGCCTGATCGAACAGCGCTTGCACCTCATGTTCGGCGACAACGAGCCGGAGCCGAATCACCAGATCCAGGTGCTGGCCAGCCTGTTCTACCGCAATAAGGGCGCCTACATTGTCGGCAAGGGCATCAATGGCAGCCGCGAATACCCGTTCGTGGTGCCGATCCTGCACAACCGCAAAGGCGAGCTGATTCTCGACACGGTGCTGTTCGATCCGATCCTGATCACAGTGCTGTTTTCATTTACGCGCGCGTATTTCATGGTCGATATCGAAGTGCCGTCGGCGTATGTGCATTTCTTGCGCAGCATGCTACCCAACAAACCGCGCAGTGAAATCTACACGATGCTGGGTTTGCAAAAGCACGGCAAGTCGCTGTTCTACCGCGATTTCCTGCACCACCTGCGGCATTCGTCGGATTGTTTCGAAAGCGCGCCCGGCATTCGCGGACTGGTGATGGTGGTATTCGCGCTGCCGTCGTTTCCGTACGTGTTCAAGGTTATCAAGGATCATTTTCCGCCACCGAAGGAAACCACCAAAGCCATCGTCAAGGAAAAATACCTGCTGGTGAAAAACCATGACCGCGTCGGCCGCATGGCCGATACCCTGGAATATTCGAACGTCGCGTTTCCGCGCGCGCGTTTCGACGACGCGCTACTGGCGGAATTGAAAGTGGTGGCGCCGTCGATCGTCGAAGAAGACGGCGACGAAGTCATCATCAAGCATCTGTATATCGAGCGGCGCATGATTCCGCTCAACATCTGGCTCAGCGCCGCTGAAAAGAAAGGCGACGCCGCCGCCATGGAACACGGTTTGCTCGAATACGGCAACGCCATCAAGGAATTGGTAGGCGTCAATATCTTCCCCGGCGACATGCTGTACAAGAATTTCGGCGTGACGCGCCATGGCCGCGTCGTGTTCTACGATTATGACGAGATCGAATACATCACTGATTGTAATTTCCGCACGATTCCGCAGCCAAGGAACGAAGAGGACGAGATGGCGTCCGAGCCCTGGTATCCGATTGCCAGGAACGATGTCTTCCCAGAGCAGTTCGGCACTTTCCTGCTTGGTAACGACAACGTGCGCAAGTATTTCGTGCAGCATCATGCGGACCTGCTCACGCAGCAGTTCTGGCAGAGCCGCAAAGAGCGGATAATGGACGGCCAGGTCGACGACGTCTATCCGTATCCGCAGCAGTGCCGCTTCAGCAATCCGGCAACCAGCGCCAGCCAGGGCGTCGCCATGCCGCATGCCACCTGGTCGATCCAGGCTGGCTAGACGATTTTTTCAGAACGCATTTTTCAGGAGTCAGCTATGCAGGATCCAATCGTAATCGTCGGCGCAGCACGCACACCGATGGGCGCCTTCCAGGGCGATTTTTCTTCACTG
>JACMQD010000186.1 GCA_014377155.1 Herminiimonas sp. | reverse complement strand
TCCAGAAACACGTTCTGCGCACGCCCGACAATTTCGGCGAACAGGCCCCAGGTCAGCACGCCGGCGCACAGGTAGATGCTATATGCGAAGCTGCTGTCGGTTCCGGGCAACCGCGCTCGCATGACTTGCGAAAAAATGACGGTATAGACCACGATCATCGCCAGTGGATTGAGCACTGTCCAGGCCGCGCCCAGCAGCGAACTGCGGTAGCGCGCCTGAAACTCGCGCTTGACGCTGCCAAGGATGAAGCCACGATAGTTCCAGACCGCCCTGACCAGTCCAACCGCCATTATTGCGCCCTGCCGTAGACGTCCTCGAAGCGGACGATGTCATCCTCGCCCAGGTATGGTCCGCACTGGACCTCGATGATGACCAGGTCGTCGGCGGTGCGGTTGGCCAGACGATGCTTGTGGCCAGCCGGGATGTAGGTCGACTGATTGGCTTCCAGCACGATGACCTGTTCGCCGTTGACGATCTCGGCAGTGCCTGTGACGACAATCCAGTGCTCGCTGCGCTGGTGGTGCATTTGCAGCGACAGCGCCGCGCCCGGCTTGACTTCGATGCGCTTGATCTTGAACCCGACGCCTTCTTCCAGCACGGTGTAGGTGCCCCATGGCCGGGAGACGGTGCGATGCATCTTGTGCGCGTCGTGGCCGCTTTCCTTGAGACGGCTGACGACCTGGCGCACTTCCTGGCTCTTGGATTTGTCGGCTACCAGCAAGGCATCCGGCGTGTCGATAATCAGCAGGTTTTCGAGGCCGATGATGGCGACCAGTCGGCCGCTGCTTTCGATGTGCGTATTGCGGCTGTCGATGACGATGGTCTGGTTGGGGTCGGTGCCACCGGCGGTGGAATTACCATCGCTGTCGGACGGCGTGGCGTCGGCCACGGCACTCCAGGCACCGATGTCGCTCCAGTCGAATCCGCCGGGTATGACTGCAATGTTCTTGGCTTTTTCCATCACCGCATAGTCGATCGAAATGCTTTCGAGGGTCGAGAATGCGGCAGGCAATTCCATTTTGTCGCCATCGGCAACGGTCTTTTTCCATACGATGCGCGCGGCCTCGACCAGTGCCGGGCAATGTTCGGCCATCGCCTCCAGGATGGTACTGGCCTTGAAGCAGAACATGCCGCTGTTCCAGACATAATTGCCCTTGGCCAGATAGCCGGCGGCAGTCACGGCATCGGGTTTTTCGACGAAGCGCTGCACCATGTTGGCATGGACGTTGACCGGCGCACCCATTTCGATATAGCCAAATCCGGTTTCCGGACCCGTCGGATTGATTCCGAACAGCACCATCGAACCGCTACGCGCCAGCGCTTCGGCCTGCTTCACCGACTCATGGAACGCCGGCGTATCCGAAATCAGGTGATCGGCCGGCAGCACCAGCAGACACGCCTCACTGTCGCGCTCGATCGCCCACATTGCCGCCAGGGCGATGGCCGGCGTGGTGTTGCGGCCCTTCGGTTCGAGCAAGTAAGTCGGCCTGATTTCCTGATCGGCGAGCTCGTCGTGCGAGAGGAAATAATATTCACGATTGGTAACGATCAGCGGTGGCGTGAAAGCCGACACGGCGAGAGCCCGCTCATGCGTCTGGGTCAACAGACTCTTGCCGCCGTTGATGCGCATGAAAGGCTTGGGGTGGGCCTCCCGCGATACCGGCCATAACCGGGTACCGGCACCACCGGAAAGGATGATAGGAATTAACATGATGTTCTCGCAGTTTGATGAAAGGTATTTTGATGCGCAGTTAAATGATTTCTGCCGATTTTCTCGGTCTATTCCCGACACAACCTCAACGCCGCGCCCCATTCTGGCAGCCGGCAGAACGTGTTCATCAACGACTCACACGCCAGCACCGAATTGGCAGGCCGCCGCGCAGGCAGCGGATAATCGGCCGTGGCGATAGCTGTCAGCAAAGGCTTGCCCGCCTCGGCATCCGCGCCGAAGATCGCCTTGGCAAATCCATGCCAACTGGTTTGTCCTTGCGCTGCCAGATGATAGAGGCCGGAATGCGCCTTCCAGTTTGCCGCCATCTCGTCAGCATCGACAGCGCTGTCCCTGCCGCCATCGACCACCGACATCCGGGCGACGATCAGCGCGGTCGTTTCGGCAATCGTGCGTGACCAGGTCGGCGCGCCGTGCTGGTCGTCGACGATGCGCAGTTCGTCGCGCTCTTGGGCCAGACGCAGCATGGTGAGCAAAAAATTTTTCCCGCGCATGCCATACACCCAGCTGGTGCGCAGGATCAGATGCGCAATGCCTGCGGCAGCGACTGCCTGTTCGCCGGCCAGCTTGCTGCGACCGTAAGCGTTGACCGGACAGGTGGGATCGGACTCAGTATACGCCCCCTGCTTGTTGCCATCGAAGACATAATCGGTCGAATAGTGAATCATCGCCGCGCCCAGCAACTTGGCTTCGTCGGCCATCACCGCCACGGCCTCGCCATTGATGCGCATGGCCAGCGCCGGCTCGCGTTCGGCCTGGTCGACGGCCGTGTAGGCGGCGGCATTGACGATCAGATTGGGACGCACGGCGCGGACCACCTCGCGCACTCGGCGAAAATCGCCAAGATCCATCTGCGACCGGTCGACCGCGACCACTTCACCCACAGCCTGCAAGGTGCGCTCGAGCTCATAGCCGACCTGGCCGAAGCGACCGGTAAGCAAAATTTTCATGCGAAAACCTCGGCGTCGGCCAGCGCGGCGCCATGCTGATCCTTCGGCGACAGTATCGGTTCGAGATCGACCGGCCAGCGAATGCCGATCGCCGGATCGTCCCAGGCAATACAGCGTTCGTCCGGCGCCGACCAGTAGCCGGTGGTCTTGTACAAAACCTCGGCATGGTCGCTGAGTACCACGAAACCATGTCCGAAACCTTCCGGGATCCAGACCTGCTTGCGGTTGTCGGCCGACAGCATGACGCCGGTCCATTGACCGAAGTGGGGCGACGTGCGGCGCAGATCTACCGCGACATCGAACACTTCACCTGCGGTGACGCGCACCAGCTTGCCCTGCGGATGGTGAATCTGGTAGTGCAGCCCACGTAAAACGTTGCGGGCCGAACGCGAATGATTGTCCTGCACGAAATGGGTCGACGCCTCGATGCCGACCATGTCATTGAAACGGCGCTCGTTGAAGCTTTCATAAAAATAGCCGCGCTCGTCGCCATGCACTTTCGGCTCCAGTACCAGCACGTCCGGCAACGATGTCGAAATGACTTTCATCAAAAAACCTTGTCTTCGAGAATTTGCAACAAGTAACGGCCATACGCGTTCTTGTTGAGCGGCTGCGCCAGGCGTGCCAGTTGCGCGGCGTCGATATAACCCTTGCGATAGGCGATTTCTTCCGGACACGCGACCTTCAGGCCCTGTCGTTTTTCGAGGGTCGCAATGAACTGGCCGGCGTCGAGCAAGGCTTCGTGCGTGCCGGTATCGAGCCACGCCATGCCGCGTCCCATCAGTTCGACATTCAGGCATCCGCGTTCGAGGTAGATGCGATTGACATCGGTTATCTCCAGTTCGCCGCGCGCCGACGGCGTGATCGAGGCGGCGATGTCGCATACCTGATTGTCGTAGAAATACAGGCCGGTGACGGCATAGTTCGATTTTGGCGCAAGCGGTTTTTCGACGATGCTGACGGCCCGGCGGTTGGCGTCGAATTCGACCACGCCGTAGCGCTCGGGATCGTTGACGTGATATGCAAAGACCGTGGAGCCATGGGTGCGACCCGACACGGTCTGCAACTGCCCGTCGAACTGCTGGCCGTAAAAAATGTTATCGCCCAAAATCAGCGCCGATGGACCATTGCCGACGAATTCGCGGCCGATGATGAATGCCTGCGCCAATCCGTCCGGGGACGGCTGCACCGCATATTGCAGGTTGAGTCCCCACTGACTACCGTCGCCTAGCAGCTCTTTGAAACGCGGCGTATCCTGCGGCGTCGAAATCAGCAGGATGTCCCGGATACCGGCCAGCATCAGCGTCGTCAGCGGATAATAGATCATCGGCTTGTCGTACACCGGCAACAACTGCTTCGAGACCGAGGTCGTGACCGGATACAGCCGCGTGCCGGAGCCGCCGGCTAGAATGATGCCCTTTCGATGCATCGCGACTTCCCCGGCCACCGCGCTCATGCCGTCTCCCTTACAGCCCGATGGCGATAATGCTGATCCATCCAGTTCAGATAACTGCCAGATTGCACGTCGCTGACCCAGGCGTCATTGTCGAGATACCACTGTACGGTCTTGCGAATGCCGGTATCGAAGGTTTCGGCTGGCTGCCAGCCGAGTTCGCGTTCGATCTTGCCGGCGTCGATCGCATAGCGGCGGTCATGGCCGGGACGATCGGTAATGAAAGCGATCTGCGCGCGGTAGCTGCCGTCGGCTTTCGGCGCAAGCTGATCGAGGATGTCGCACAGCACGTGCACCACCGCGATATTGGTCATCTCGTTGCGGCCGCCGATATTGTAGGTTTCGCCAACAGCACCTGCGGCCAGCACGCGGCGGATTGCCGCACAGTGATCGCCGACGTACAGCCAGTCGCGCACGTTCTGGCCATCGCCGTAAATTGGCAGCGACTTGCCGGCGAGCGCATTGGCGATCATCAGCGGAATCAGCTTTTCGGGAAAATGATACGGCCCATAATTATTCGAGCAATGCGTGGTCAGTGTCGGCAAGCCGTACGTATGGTGATAGGCACGTACCAGATGATCGGCCGCAGCCTTGGAAGCCGAATACGGACTGTTCGGCGCATACGCGGTGCTTTCAGAAAACGGCGCGTCGTCGGGGCCGAGCGAGCCGAATACTTCATCGGTCGACACGTGCAAAAAGCGAAACGCCGCACGCGCGGCCGATTCGAGCGACAACCAGTAACCACGTGCCGCCTCGAGCAAGCTGAAGGTGCCCTGGATATTGGTAGCCACGAATGCAGCCGGACCATGGATCGACCGGTCGACGTGGCTTTCGGCGGCGAAATGCACGATCGCGCGTGGCCGGTGCGCGGCCAGCAAAGCGGCCATGCGCGGGGTGTCGCCAATATCGGCCTGCACGAAGTGGTGCCGTACTTCCTGCTCCAGCGAGCGCAGATTGTTCATGTTACCGGCATAGGTCAGCAGATCGACATTGACCACTGCGTCGCAGGAACCACCCTCCGAGTCCGCCGTGGTTCCGGCTCGGGCGAACCAGTCTAGAATGAAATTCGAGCCGATGAAGCCAGCCCCGCCCGTCACCAGAATCATGTTGTTTTCCTTGAAATACTAAGTTATTGATTTACGACATTCTACGTGAGTGGCGCGCCTGACAAGTTCGTAAGCGCACATAACCCGCTCGGTATTATCTACTAGTTGTCAGTGTAGCAACGCGACAATCGGTATGATACAGGGCGCGTCCATGCCGCTACAATTGGGTACCTTTTTCTCCTTCATGTTAAATGCCATGACTTCAACGTATGCAATCGGCGACCTGCAAGGCTGTCACGATGAGATGACGGCACTTCTGCAACGTATCGACGAATCGTGCGCCGATGCAAAGCTGATTTTCGTCGGCGATATCGTCAACCGCGGGCCACGTTCGCTGGCGACCATGCGCGAGATCCGCGCGCTCGGCGACCGCGCGCAGATCGTCCTGGGCAATCACGACCTGCATCTGCTGGCGCTGTCGCAAGGCATCCGAAAGCTGCACAAATCGGACACGCTCGATGAAATCCTGCAAGCGCCCGACGGCCTCGACCTGCTCGACTGGATGCGTCATCAGCCGCTGGCGCTGTTCGAGCAGGGTCATCTGCTGGTGCATGCCGGCGTCGTGCCGCAATGGAGCGCGGCCCAGACCATGTCACTGGCGCATGAAGTCGAAGTGGTCTTGCGCAGCGATGGCTGGGTAGATTTCATGCGCGACATGTACGGCAACCAGCCGGCACGCTGGGACGATGCACTGAAAAGCAACGACCGTCTGCGCTGCATTGTCAACGTGCTGACGCGGATCCGGTTTTGCAGCGCCGATGGCACCATGAATTTTGCCAGCAACGAAGGCGCGGCCAATGCGCCGGACGGTTGTATGCCATGGTTCGATGTACCGGAGCGAAAGACGCAAGATGTGACAGTGGTATTCGGGCACTGGTCGGCACTGGGCCTGATGCTGCGTCCGAACGTGATCGGGCTGGATACCGGGTGCGTATGGGGCGGAAAACTGACCGCGGTTGGACTGGCGAAACGTGATGTCATTCAGGTGGCGTGCGGCCAGCACAGGGTACCGGGATAGTCACACCGTTAGCGTCCGCTGTTCGGAATCCGGTGCTTGCGCAATTTATTGGCAATCATCGAATGCGAGGTATTCAAACGCCCGGCCAGCTTGCGGCTCGACGGAAACTGCGGATAGAGCCGCCCGAGCAGCGCCCGCTCGAAGCCGGCGATCGATGTTTCCCAATCTTCGGCCTCGCGCGGCGCGACCTCGTCCATCATTATGCTGTCTTCCGCCAGACCCAGATCCGACGCCTCCAGCAGCCTGTGGTCCGACATCGTTATGGCCCGGAACACGACGTTTTGCAGTTGTCGCACATTGCCCGGCCAGCGGTTGGCCAGCATCGCAGCGGTGGCCGACGGACTGAGCCGGCAATTGGGTTTTTGCGCCTGGGTGCAGGCACGCTCGATAAAATGCGTCGCCAACATCAGGATATCTTCGGGATGCTCCCGCAGCGGCGGCACGGCCAGATTCAGCACATTGAGGCGATAGAAAAGATCTTCGCGGAAGGTATGCTCGGCCACCATCTTTTCAAGGTCGCGATGGGTGGCGCTGATGATGCGCACGTTGACCTTGATTTCGCGTTCGCTGCCGATGCGGCGGAATTTTCCATCGTTCAGGAAACGCAGCAGCTTAGCTTGCAGGTACAGCGACATTTCGCCGATCTCGTCGAGAAAAACCGTGCCGCCTTCGGCCATTTCGATCAGGCCCGGCTTGCCGCCGCGCTGCGCACCGCTGAAGGCACCGGGCATGTAGCCGAACAGTTCACTCTCGGCCAGGCTCTCGGGCAGTGCGGCACAATTGAGGGCGAGAAAAGGGGCGCCGCTGCGGGGACTGGTAGCATGACATGCCTGCGCCACCAGCTCCTTGCCGGTACCGGTTTCACCCAGGATCAGCAGCGGTGCGTCGACCATGGCCACTCGCGCACCGCGCGCGCGCAAGGCCCGGATCGGCGCCGATTCGCCGATGATCAGGTCGAAGCCACCGCGCTCGGCGTGTTGCAGCGCGTGGATGCGCTGGCCCAGCCGGCGCGGTGCATGCAGTGTGATCACGCCGCCAACGGTTTGCGCCAGCGCCGAGCCGAGTGCTTCCGACACCGGCGTGACATCGAGCAGGAACGGCGCGCCGCACAACATGATTTCCCGCGCGGGAACCTGGAATGCGTTCTTCAGCAATTCGGCTTCCAGCGCCGGTTCGCCGAACAGTTCGGCCAGCGTCCTGCCCTGCAACGCGCGTTCGCTGACGCCGGCCACCGCGGCGGCGGCGGCATTGACGGCGACGATGCGCCCGCTTTCATCGACCGCCATTACCGGGTCCGCCATCACGGTCAGCAAGGCGTCCAGATGCAGGCGACGCCGGACGCCGGGCAGGATATCGACCAGCATCACGGCGCTAACGCCAGGCACGCCGAGGCAATCCTGCCGTAGCGAGGCAAGACCGCTTTCTTCGAGCGCGGGGATATCGATGTAGATATCGGGCGGCTCGACCTCGACCGCGACGACATTGAGACCACGTTGTGCCAGGATGGCAAGGATTTCGTGGGCGATGCCGACCCGGTCGGCGAACTGGACGACTATGCGCATGGCGTGAATGGCCGCACTGCGCAGCCCAGGTCGAATCGAATCGGTACTGGCATCAACACGGCTCCATGCCGTACGAGCGCAACGCCGGCTTGAACACATGCAGCGCTGACGACGTGGATACCGCTCGCAGGCGGCCCAGATCGAATTGCTGCAAATGCTGCAGCACGACCTGATTGACCGCCATGGTGGCTTGCATCAGTAACAGGTCGACGCTTTGCTGATTCGCACTTCGCGCAGGCGAATCAGGCGCCGCGGCATCGCCGCCTTCCGGCGCGGCTGCCGTGTCCAGGTTCACCAGGCAAATACAACGAAACACGTCAGCCAACGTGATCGCATGCAAAGGCCCCGAGCAGAACCACAGATCCTTGACATGGGCATCCTGCCCGATCAGGCCGGCGCCGTGCAAACTGCGCAACAGCGTGCGGATGGCGCGTACCGGTTGTCCGAGCGCGTCCGCGAGCGAGGCGCCACTCACTGCGCGCGGGGTGGCGACCACCATTTGCGCCAGGATTTCGATCGCGGTTGAAAACCGGCCATGCATTACCGGATCGCCGAACAGAAACTCACTCGCTGGCGACGGCGATGGCGACGCTGACTGCCGTTGTACGAATACCGCGCTCATGCGTGCACTCCGCTTGGCCGGGCCAACGGCCGGTTAGCAGAACCGTAGCGGTCGATGAACAGTCCCTCCGTATCGATCTCCGGCGCCTTGCCCGATACGATATCCGCTACCAGCCGACCGGAACCGCAAGCCATGGTCCAACCCAGCGTACCGTGTCCGGTATTCAAATACAAATTGCGATAGGACGTTGGCCCGACTACCGGCGTGCCGTCCGGCGTCATCGGACGCAGGCCGGTCCAGAACTCCGCCCGCCGGACATCACCGCCGTCCGGAAAAAGGTCGGATACCGAATGCACCAGTGTTTGCCGCCGCGCTTCGCGCAAGGTCAGGTCGTAGCCGGCGATTTCGGCGGTACCACCGACCCGGATGCGGTCGCCCAGCCGGGTAATGGCGACTTTGAAGGTTTCATCCATGACGGTCGATTCGGGTGCTGCCGCAGCGTTGACGATCGGAATCGTGATCGAATAACCCTTGATCGGATAGACCGGAATGTGCACGCCGACCTGTTTGAGCAACAGCGGCGAGTAACTGCCGAGCGCCATCACGTAAGCATCGGCTTCGAGTGCGCCGTGTGACGTTTCGATTTGCGTAATCCGGCTGCCGTCGTCATGCATACGCTTGATCGACACGCCGTAGCGGAATTTGACGCCCAGGCCTTCGGCAAGGGTGGCGAGCGCCTGAGTGAATTTGAAGCAATCGCCGGTTTCGTCCCCCGGCAGGCGCAGGGCGCCGACGAATTTTTCGCGTACCGCAGCTAGCGCCGGTTCCACCGCGATGCAACCGGCCGGATCCAGCACTTCGTAACCGACCCCATGACGGCGCAGGATGTCGATATCCTGTTGCGCCGCGTCGAGCTGCATCTGATTGCGAAACAGTTGCAACGTGCCCTGCGTTCGCTGGTCGTATTCGATGCCGGTGGCGTTTCTCAGGTCTTCGAGGCAGTCGCGGCTGTACTGGGCCAGGCGCAGCATGCGCGTTTTGTTGAGGTCATAACGGGCCGCCGTGCAGTTCATCAGCAGTTGCAACACCCAGCGCCACATGGCCGGGTCCAGCGTCGGGCGAATCGCCAGCGGACTATGGCGCATCATCAGCCATTTCACCGCCTTGAGCGGGATGCCGGGACCGGCCCATGGCGCGGAGTACCCGGGCGATACCTCGCCGGCATTACCGTAGCTGGTTTCGCGGCCGGCATCGGGTTGCCGATCGACGACGCTGACCTCGTGGCCGGCCTGCGCCAGGTAGTACGCCGTCGACGTGCCGATGACGCCACTTCCCAATACGATTATTTTCACAACGATCCTTTGACGAGATGCGGCAGCTTGTTCGCGTAAGAAGACTTATCGACAGTCGTATCGACTGCGGATAACCGTCTTACCTTATGCGGATACTGCCTAGCAACGTTTGTGCCAAGAAGTTGTAGTCAACTATTTCAATGACTTAACGTTATGCAATCGAATGACCTTTCGATTTTTGTCCACGAATCGATACACCCCCGAGGAGAAAGTGGCGCAAATCTTCGTCGTTTAGGTCGGCAAACTCATCATAGCCGAAGTCGTATTAAAAACGAGACAGTGTACTTAAATAAATACACTGGATTCAAAATCAGACGAACAGAACGCATTGTCTTGAGTGCTGGACTGTGCGCGCAGTTATCGCGACGCTTTTCAAGCAGGATAGCGCAAGCGGTCCAGCCATTCGAGCAACGGAATCGTGGCTGGCAGCAAGGGTGTTACACCGACGCTGCCCTGCCACGAAAAGGCTTGCCCTTCGAGGCTTTGCGGTGCGCCGGTCCATTCGCGGCTGATGTAGAAATGCAGTCGAACATGCGCGTGCTCGTAGACATGTTCGACACCGCACCAAGGCTCGGCAGAAATAATACGTATGCCCAGTTCCTCGACGAATTCGCGTCGCAGTGCGTCGCTGATCGATTCGCCGGGTTCGACTTTCCCGCCGGGGAACTCCCAATAACCTGCATACGGTTTGCCGGACGGACGCTGGCCCAGCAGCACATCACCGTTTTCTTTCATCAGGATGCCCACAGCGACATCGATCGGGGGCACGGGCGGGGAATGGAGCATGACAGACAGACCAGAAAAAAACATGCGCGCCGTTTGATCGCGCATGACGGGATAAGAATCGAACGGCTATCGCATCTTGCCGGCATGGTCCTTGGCGAACTGCCATGCGACGCGTCCGGAGCGCGAACCGCGCTGCAGCGCCCAGCGCAGGGCATCGGCCCGGGCGGCTTCGATCTGCTGCGTATCGCAGCCGAAATGGGCCAGCCAATGGGCCGTGATGTCGAGATAGTCGTCCTGCTT
>JACMQD010000185.1 GCA_014377155.1 Herminiimonas sp. | reverse complement strand
TTTACTGCCCGCGCTACCGCTTCCTTGATCTGGACCTTATGGCGCCGCAGAAAACGGCCACGATTGATGGCGGATTTGTTCTTGCCCTGCAAACGCCGGTCGATAAGCTGAACCAATATTGCCTCCTGCGAGTGAAACCGCTGCGCATGACGTTGCAGTGGTCGATCAACTCAGACACCTGATCTGACATATTGTGCGTCAAAGACAAACGCGACGAAAATTTAACAGCAACGCATACCACGGGCGACATATTCTCGTCGATGCCATCGACGCGCACTCACTCGCCAATGGCAAGTGCGGTTTGGTCGCCACCGCTCGCGCATTCGTCCCTGCAACTTTTCGTCGTTCCTTCTTCAACAGCTAACAATACCATCATAGACTACGAAGACTTCCTCACGCGCAGATACCATTCGCACAGCAACCGCACCTGCTTGGCCGTGTAGCCCTTGTCGACCATACGGGCAACGAACTCCTTGTGCTTGTTAGCATCGTCGGCACTCGCTTTGGCATTGAACGATATGACCGGCAACAGTTCCTCGGTGTTCGAGAACATTTTTTTCTCGATGACCGTCCGCAGTTTTTCGTAACTGGTCCACACCGGGTTTTTGCCTTCGTTATGGGCCCGCGCGCGCAACACGAAATTGACGATCTCGTTGCGGAAATCTTTCGGGTTAGAAATCCCGGCCGGCTTCTCGATTTTTTCGAGTTCGTTGTTCAGTGCATTGCGGTCGAAACTCTCACCGGTGTCGGGATCGCGGAACTCCTGATCCTGAATCCAGAAATCGGCGAACGTCACGTAACGGTCGAAGATGTTCTGGCCGTATTCCGAATAGCTTTCCAGGTAAGCCGTCTGGATTTCCTTGCCGATGAATTCGACATAGCGTTGAGCAAGGTATTCCTTGATGTAGGCCAGGTATTTTTGTTCGGTTTCAGGCGCGAACTGCTCGCGCTCGATCTGCTGCTCTAGCACGTATAAAAGATGCACCGGATTGGCCGCCACTTCGGTGGTATCGAAATTGAACACCTTCGACAGGATCTTGTAAGCGAAGCGTGTCGACAGCCCGTTCATGCCTTCGTCGACGCCGGCATAATCGCTGTATTCGTGCATTGACTTGGCCTTGGGATCGGTATCCTTCAGGTTTTCGCCGTCATAGACCTGCATCTTGCTGAAGATGCTCGAATTCTCGGGCTCCTTCAAACGCGACAACACCGCGAACTGCGCCATCATTTTCAGCGTGCCCGGCGCGCACGACGCTTGCGACAGCGACGAATTCTGCACCAGCTTGTCGTAGATCTTGATCTCGTCGGTCACCCGCAGGCAATAAGGCACCTTGACGATATAGATCCGGTCGAGAAACGCTTCGTTGTTCTTGTTGTTGCGGAAGGCTTTCCATTCCGACTCGTTCGAGTGGGCCAGCACGACGCCGTCGAACGGGATTGCGCCGAAGCCTTCGGTACCCTTGAAGTTGCCTTCCTGGGTCGCCGTCAACAGCGGATGCAGAACCTTGATCGGCGCCTTGAACATCTCGACGAATTCCATCAGGCCCTGATTAGCCAGGCACAAGCCGCCGGAATAGCTGTATGCATCCGGATCGTCCTGCGAATATTCCTCGAGCTTGCGGATATCGACCTTGCCGACCAGCGATGAAATGTCCTGGTTATTTTCGTCGCCCGGTTCGGTCTTCGAAATGGCGATCTGCTTGAGAATCGACGGATAGCGGCGCACCACGCGGAACTGGTTTATGTCGCCGTTGAATTCGTGCAGCCGCTTGACCGCCCAAGGGCTGGGCACGGTACGCAGGTAGCGGCGTGGAATGCCGTAGTCTTCTTCGAGTATGATGCCGTCTTCGTCCTCGTTGAACAGACCGAGCGGCGACTCGTTCACGGGAGAACCCTTGATCGCATAGAACGGCACTTTTTCCATCAGCGACTTGAGTTTTTCGGCAATCGACGATTTGCCGCCGCCGACGGGACCGAGCAGATACAGGATCTGCTTGCGTTCTTCCAGGCCTTGCGCTGCATGCCGGAAGTAAGCCACCACTTGCTCGATGACTTCTTCGGTGCCATAAAATTCACGGAATGCAGGATAGATCTTGATGACCTTGTTGGCAAAGATGCGCGACAGGCGCGAATCATGCCGGGTATCGATTAACTCGGGCTGGCCGATGGCGGCTAGCATGCGCTCGGCGGCGCTGGCGTAGACAAGGTGATCTTTTTTGCAAAGATCGAGATATTCCTGCAGCGAAAACTCTTCTTCGCGAGTCCGCTCATACCGTGCTGCGTAGTTGTCAAAGATCTTCATGTGAATATCCTTTGCTGATGTTCTACCGGTCGTATGTGATAGCGCCTAACAGAATGTCCCTGAGGTCGCTGCGCCCTCTTGCAGTGCAGGCGTACCGGCGGCGACGACACGCCTGGTCTTGAATATTCTGTTAGGCGCTCTAAGATGTAATTACCAAATCTAACCATCCAAATCGGACTGCATTTTTTCTAATCCGCAATTTAATAATACGCGCACTTTTGCGCCGTCGAAAGGTATTTCATGCAGATGAATTGGTAAAATTCAGAATTCTGTAACACCTTAATTCGCGGTACATCGTTCGCATTTTATGACAAGACGAATTGTGTTTGATTTTGTAAAATTAAGTCGTCTGCATGGAATTTTTTTGTCATTGCAGTGTCTTGTCGCTCGATCAAGAAAATCGGTGCAATTCAAACATCGACCAGTTGCAATGCACAAGAAACCCTCGAAATAGATCCTCGTTCGCACAGAGCAACACCGCATGGTAAAAAGCGTTACGACGCGCATTCGCAATACAGAGCGCAACGATTTTGTTATTGGCATTTTGCACTGTGGGCCGTTCGACAGGCGCCTACAAGTCATACGTAAGTATGTCGCACCCGGTTTCAGGTTTGATGAAGAACTTGTGATTGCCGATGTCGTACAGTCGTCACGTAATAAAAAATCGTGTCCGCATTAAGACTGGCTTGACAATTGATGTAACTGCTGCGCGACCGATGACGCCGATGCTTCCGTCAACCGGACTGCCGGCAATCCTGCTATCGTATGTCGCGCACCCGCGTCTTTTTATACGATCAAACAATGCCGCATATCCGCCGATCCCGCCATGACATCTCGCAAGACCTACGACACGCTCGACCATTTAGCTGACACTGTGCGACCGGTTTCATACCGCAGTGATGACATCCCGCCAGTGCGGCACCCGAGTACCAAGGCGTATGTGGTGCGTCATTCACCGATCCACGGCAGGGGGGTGTTTGCAACGCACGACATTGCCGCCGACTTACGCGTGATGGAATACAAGGGCGAGCGGATCGCCGCCGAACTCGCTGCCGAGCGCAGCGGCACGGATCCGGATAATCCCTACCACACGTTTTTCTTCAGTCTCGAGGATGGTCGACTGATCGACGGTGGCGCGGGCGGCAACGCGGCGCGCTGGATCAATCACGCCTGCGAGCCCAACTGCGAGGCACGCGAACATGCAGGAAGGATTTTCATTCACGCGTTGCGCGACATCGCACCGGGTGAGGAGCTCAATTACGACTACCGGCTGACGATGGAAGGGCGGCATACGGCCAAACTTAAACGGGCATACCTTTGTCTGTGCGGCGCGCCGACGTGCCGCGGTACCATGCTGGCGCCGAAACGTTGATTGTCAGGCCGACGCGGACGGGACACCAGCGTCGACGACAGATGATATTCATGGATGCCATAACACCTATTGAAAATGAAAATTGGCGATCACGGGCCAACCTCGCCATACTTGGTTTGTCTCCTCTATGTCTCCTCCTTTGATATAGATTTAAGCCCGCTCTCGAGCGGGCTTTTTTTTATTCTGTGCGTTTAAACCGCTTCGACAATCAGCGACTGTTGGAAGCTGTCAGTGGCGCTTTCTCCACCCACACCACATCGTTGTCGACCGCATAGAGCTTGCAGGGCTGACTGCTTTTTGCCTGGCAGTGTTCCAGCACGTAGGACGCCGGATCGTCGCCGTCTTCGGCCCAGCTCCATGCGCCGCTGGACGAAACCGCAAAAGCGCGTGGCAGTGGCTTGCCGAGGAAAACGCGATACTGCTCGCGTCCGCTATCCTCCAGGTAGGGGATCGCCGTGACATTGGTGAGGGTCGCGAAATCGGTCCGGGCAAATTTCAGGTCATCGGCAATGGCGATCACCTCGTCTGTCGGCAGGCCAATCTCCTTCAGGAATTTTTCCGTTTCGGGCCACCACACCTTCACGCCGTCACGGCTGCCGCTCAGGCTATGGGCATCCTTCTTGAACGCACCGTAGGCGATCATGCGGGCGACGCCACCGGAGCCGATATACGCCTGAAACATCCTGGCCGCGATGATCGGGTCGAAGTGACTGTCGTTCTCGCCATAGAACCAGATGCTGGGTGTGGCAGTCTTGCTGCCATAGCTTGCAAAAGCATCGACCAGCGAACTGCGCCAGCGGCAATCGCCGCCGTGCACCCGCAAACCGCCCGCAAAATTGATCAGACCCCGCACGCCTGGCACATTGCGCGTGCCGAACGCCATTGCTGTCAGGCCACCGTGCGACTGTCCACCGACCACCACGCGATTGGCATCGGCCCACGGCTGCGTGCGCAGGTAATCGATCGTGGTTTGCAGATCATCGGCCTGACTCTGGCCGTTGGCGGTCATGTCGCACAAGCCGTCCTGGTAGTCGCCGGACGATTTGGAAAATCCTTTGCGCATCGGGATCACGACGGCATAGCCGCGCTTGATGAATTCCCGGCTGATGACGATGAAGCGTTCACGCTTCTGGCCATGGGGGTTACCGATCGCCTTCCCGTGATTCATGATCATGACCGGAAACGGACCGTCCCCAGGTGGCTTGAAGATCGTGGTTTCCAGTTGCACCGACGCTTGTGCCACAACCTGGCGCGCACTTGCGGTGATCATGACCACCTGCTCATTCAAATGCGGCTCGATGGTGAGCGCCTGTGCTGTACACACGCCGGTAAACAGGGTAATCCCGATCAGGCTCATGAGCCGGGTGACGTTGCGCAGCCATCTGGTGTTACGGCCCGAAGGATCACTGCAAGGATTTATCATACCGTCCGCGCGTAATGTAATTGCAATCGAAGCGGTTCCGATGGGAATCGCTGACCTTGGTTGTCGGCTGGCGTGCCGCTTCGATCGAAAAAGACCAAACGAGGCAGCCGTCATTGGTTTTAACGAAAGTGCTGCACATCAAGTAATTGTCAGGAATTAAAGCCTGTTATTTACTAGATGCAACGCTTTTATTCTAAGGAGAGGGGCCGCTTAGTTCAAGGAAAGTTTGTGCCTGAATGCAATAAACTTTGCACTGTTTTATACGGACAACAGGATATGAAGCAGGGGAATTGATGCTTGCACAAGTAGATGGCAGGACGCCTAGGTAGTCATGCAAGCAATCACCAAAGCAGTGCTGCGGAAACAATTTTTCGATTAAGGCAACCTTCGTGCAGTAAGTCTGTCAACAATGGAACCCTTAACCAGGAGAATTTATGAAAGTCGATCTGTACAAGCGTCCTGAAACCGCAGGCAAATTTTCTTATCTTGCTGTGCCAGAAGGAAAGCCAATCCCGGAAGAGGCAACGAACCTCGAATGGGAAAAAGTCGACCAGATCGTTGATTTCGAAGGGATCAAGGAACCTGTACACGGCCTGAAGCCGGACGATGTCCTGCAACAGATCAGCGACAAGGGTTACGCCATTTCGCACCTGAAGGATCAGGTAGCGGAATAGCGAACAGTTTCAATAGGCAGCGGGGATCGATACCGAATGTTCTAGCCAAACTTGCGCACGGCATCCAGTGCGAGCCCGGTGCCGATGCTGCCGAACAGGTCGCCTTCGACACGCCGAGCGTTCGGCAGCAAGGCCGAAATTTTTTCGCGCAGCAGTTGCACGCCACTCGAGCCGCCCGTAAAAAATACCGTGTCGACCTGATCGGCGACGATGCCGGCGTCGCGCAGCAGGCTGGCAACGGTGGTTTCGATGTTGCGTACGAGGTGTGCAATGGCTGCGTTGAACCCGTCGCGGGTCAGGGCGAGAATTTCGTCGTTCGAGAATCGCTCGAGATGCAGCGCAACGTCCGGCGTATCCGATAGTGCGATCTTGCCTTCTTCGACCTTCAGTGCGAGCCAATGGCCGTCGCGCTGCTCGATCAGCTGGCGCAGACGGTCGAGCTTGTCGCGTTCGCGGGCTTCGCGGTAGACGTCTTGCAACTGGCGCGCAACCTTTTGCGTGTACACCAGATTGATGGTGTGCCAGGTGGCCAGATTGAAATAATAGCTCGACGGTACGTCACTGTTGTTGATCAGCTTGCTGCCCAGACCCAGCAATGGCATGGCGCTCGACAGGCTCAAGTATTTGTCGAAATCGGTACCGCCGATATGGACGCCGCCATTGGCCAGAATATCGCGCCGGCGGTCAGTCTGCAGGATGCGCGATGGCGCCAGCCTTACCAGCGAAAAGTCGGAAGTGCCGCCGCCGATGTCGCAAATCAGCACCAGTTCTTCGCGGGCGATCTGCGATTCATAGTCGAAAGCTGCGGCAATCGGCTCGAACTGGAACGCGATATCCTTGAAACCGACTTCGCGGGCGATGTCTTCCAGCGTGTCTTCGGCAATCAGGTCGGCGTCGGAATTGTCGTCGACGAAATATACGGGCCGACCGAATACCGCGCAATCGAACTCGCGGCCGGCAGCCGACTCGGCGCGGCGCTTGAGCTCACCGATGAAAAACGCCAGTAGTGAACGAAACGGCAGTGCCCGCCCCATCACTTCGGTCTGGGCATCGATCAGTTCGGTGCCCAACAAGCTCTTCATGGACCGCATTAGGCGGCCCTCATAGCCACTCAGGTAATCGGCCAGGGCTGCACGGCCGAAAGTCACCTCGTCCTCTTCGGCATTGAAGAATACTACCGATGGTAAGGTGACCTTGCCGTCTTCGAGTGGCAGCAATGCCGGCTGTCCCGGACGGCTCCAGCCGACGGTGGAATTGGAGGTGCCGAAGTCGACTCCGCAAGCATTTGCCATGACGGCCTTTCCGAATTCTGAGAGGGGCGAAAGCATAGGCGATTGACCGCTGCTTGTGTTTATTTTCTTTAAAAACGTGACGTTAGATGGCGGATTTGAAACTTCATCCGGCATCAATTGTCATTCCCTACACACTGACTCGCCTGAAGGAGCATCCGTGATCGAACAAAAATGGCCGCAAAGCATATGGATCGTCCGCCATGGCCAAAGTGCCGGCAATGTCGCGCGCGACGCCGCCGAGGCAGCCAACCTGCCGCTGATCGATATTGCCACGCGCGATGTCGATGTGCCCCTGTCGGCACTGGGCGAAGTACAGGCGCATGCGCTTGGTCACTGGTTCGGCACGCTGCCGGAGTCGCGCAAGCCGACCGTGGTGCTGTCGTCGCCCTACCTGCGTGCGATGACAACGGCGCAACTGGTGATGACGGGCGCCGGCCTGGCGGACCACAACAGCAGCTTCATGGCCGATGAACGGCTGCGCGAAAAAGAGTTCGGCATACTCGACCGCCTGACGCGCTTCGGGATTACGCAGAAATATCCGGAACTCAGCGAGCAGCGCAGCCATGTCGGCAAATTCTACTTCCGGCCCCCCGGCGGAGAAAGCTGGTGCGACGTGATCCTGCGATTGCGCAACGTGCTCGACACCATCACCCGCGAATACCGAGGGGAAAGGGTGCTGATCGTCGGCCACCAGGTGATCGTCAACTGCTTCCGCTATCTGCTCGAACGCATGGACGAACGTCAGATCCTCGATATCGACCGTGTCAGCGATGTGCCCAACTGTGGCATCACCTCGTATGAATTCAATCCCGCACTCGGCAAGCATGGCAAGCTGGCACCGGACCTGGTCAACTTTACTGCGCCGTTGCGAGAGGCAGGCGCACCGGTCACGGTCGAGCCTGATGTGCCGGCCGCCGCCAATTCCTGATCCGGGGTAGCGACATGACAAATGATTTTTTAACAGACGATCCGATCGTGGTCGATACCGCGTTGTTGCACCAGTGGCCACTGCCGATGCCGTCGGGCGATAGCGACAAGGAAGGCCGCGGCCATGTGCTGGTTATCGGCGGGTCGCGTGAAATGCCGGGCGCGGTGATCCTGGCCGCAACGGCGGCACTGCGCGCCGGCGCCGGCAAGCTGACGGTAGCCACCGGCGCCAGCGTGGCGCAGCTGGTGGCACAGGCGATCCACGAATCGCGCGTAATCGGTCTGCCGGAAACCGACGATGGCGGCATCGCGCCCGGCTGCGTCGATCAGTTCGACGCACTCATCGGCAAGGTCGATGCGGTATTGATCGGGCCCGGCATGCAGGACGAAGCGGCAACCTGCGCTTTCGTGCGGGCGCTGCTGCCAAAGTTCGCCGAAGCGCGGATCGTGCTCGATGCCTATGCAATGGGCGCCGTGGTCGGTCTTGTGCGCGGACCGAAGCTGACGTCGCACGATAAGCTGTTCAACCTGCCGATCCTGCTGACGCCGCATGCCGGCGAGATGGCGCACCTGACCGGCGTCGACAAGGAGGCCGTGCTGGCCGATGGCCGACAGACGGTGATGCGTGCGGCACAGTTATGGAATTCGGTCGTTGCGCTGAAAGGCGCGACCACCCTGATCGCCACCCCGCGTGGTCAGGTGTGGCAGCATTCCGGCGGCAATCTGGGACTGGCGATCTCTGGCTCCGGTGATACGCTGGCCGGGATTATCGCCGGCCTCGCGGCAAGGGGCGCAAGCCTGGAACAGGCCGGTGTGTGGGGTGTGGCATTGCACGCCCGCGCCGGCGACGCGCTGGCGCAACGGGTCGGGTTGCTCGGCTACCTGGCGCGCGAGATTGCCGGCGAGGTACCGTCGCTGATGCATGCGCTCAGCGTCGAACAGTAAGTCCGGCAGCGAACCAGCGCTACCTGACGGCAGGCTTGTTGCGCTCGTGGTCGATTAGCGTGCGACCGGACTGGCATACCGACGTGGCGTTGCGCTTGCGCTGGCATGCTGCTTCGTCGGCGTATTCGCTGGTGACCAGGAAACCGGTATGTTCGGTTACCAGATACCACGCCTGAAAATTGTAAGATGGGGCACGACTGATCAACCCCGCTTGCACGGCGCCTGCCGCTAGTACCAGCGCAACCGTTACCACTACGGCAACTGAACGGACCCGGCGCTCGACCATCATGATTTTCGAAGACATTTGGTTCTCCTAGGCAATAACCCATCATGAGTCAACTAACGTCGCGCTAGTAATATTTCTGTAGCAAACCATGTAAAAATTACAGATATGTTGCGCCGAAGTATCACGATTGCCGTCGTGGCAACGGCGCTGTTTAGTCCAGGGGAAGGCAATCAATTCATGCGACGTGACGAAAGCATTCATGCGGATGGTCATTGACGATGCCGATGCCTTGCAGATAAGCATAGATGATCGTCGAGCCGACGAACTTGAAGCCGCGCTGGCTCAGGTCTTTCGACAATCGGTCCGATAGCGCAGTCGTGGCAGGTGAGCGGTTTTCTGCGGTCCAGTGGCCAATCACCGGCGCGCCGTCGACTTGTGACCATAAATAAGCGTCCAGGCTGCCGGCCTCATCGCACAGGCGAAGGTAAGCCTGGGCATTGGTAATGGTAGCGGCGACCTTGAGGCGATTGCGGATGATGCCGGGGTTGGCGAGCAATGCCGCTACCTTCGCAGCGTCGTATCGGGCGATCTTGCCGGCATCCCATTGATCGAAAGCGAGCCGGTACGCTGCGCGCTTGTTGAGCACGGTTTCCCAGCTCAGCCCTGCCTGGGCGCCTTCGAGATTGAGCATTTCGAAGAGGCGGGTTTCATCGTGGCAGGGAACGCCCCATTCCTCGTCATGGTAGGCGAGGTAAAGCGGGTTGGCGGGATTGGCCCAGGCACAGCGTGTGAGGCTCATAGACGCGATCAAAAATACAGATCATGCCAGTTGCGCCCGTACTTTACGGTTCGGCGACGTAATTTGCGTGTGCCGCCTGCAGGAATTCTCCAGTCCGCTACTTGGCCGCGCCCGTAACCGGATCGCGCCCCATTCCCGACATCACCTGTCCCAGCTCATCTGCACTCACCGCCGGCGCCTCACCGCCAGTGCGCCTCGACACTTCGCTTCCGGTAGCGCCATCGATCACCAGCGACGAACCGTCCTCTCGCACGATGATGCCGGTGCCGGATCGCGGCTGGCTCTGGACTTCGATGACCGCGGGTTGCTCGCCTTCGGGCTGGTTCATCCAGTCTTCCGGCGGCGTCGTGACATATACCGGTTGCGGCGCGCGCGGCGGCGGCTTCGGGAACTGCGCCTTGACATCGATCAGTTTGGTCTTAAGTGCATCGCGAAAAAAATCGCCGACAACCAAAATCGCATTGTGACCGCCCTGACCCCAGTAACTGCTGCGCATGGTCACGCGCGCATCGTTAAAACCGACCCAGGCGCCAGCCACCAGATTAGGATGCATCAGAATGAACCAGCCATCCGTATTGTTTTGCGTGGTGCCGGTTTTGCCGGCGATGTCGGCGACGATACCGAAGCGGGTCTTGACAGCCTGCCCGGTACCCTTGTTGACCACGCCGCGCATCATGTCGATTAGCTGGATAGACGATTCGGCTGACATCGCGCGGCGCGTCTCGGTGGTAAATTCGGCGATCACGCGGCCGTTGCGGTCGCTGATGCGCTTGATAAAGACCGGCTTGTGATAGGCGCCTTCGCTGGCGATGGTCGAATACGCCGATACCATTTCCAGCAGCGTCACAGGGCTGGTACCCAGCGCCAGCGACGGTACCGGATCGAGCTTGCTGCGGTCGATGCCCACCGACCGCGCAAGCTTGACGATGCCAGGCAGGCCGACGTCCTGCATCACCTGCGCGGTGATGGTGTTCTTGGAATAGACCAGGCCATCGCGCAGCGACATCGGCTTGCCGCTATTGCCATTCATGTCGGTCGGGCGCCAGACGGCGCCGTCGCCCATGCGGATTTCAACCGCGCTATCCTGATAAGTCCGGTCAGGACTGAGGCCCTGTTCCAGCGCGGCGCCATAGACGATCGGCTTGAAGGTCGAGCCGGGCTGCCGTTCTGCGGCCGCCACGTGGTCGAACTGGTCGTGCTTGAAGTCGCGGCTGCCGACCCAGGCACGCACCTCGCCATTGGTCGGGTCGATCGCCACGAAGCCGGATTCGAGCCGCGTCTTGGCGGCCCGCAGTCTGGCGATGAAATCGACGTCGGTTTTCAGCTTGGCCAGCGCCGCCGGCTCATCGGCACCGCCGTCACGCGCCTGTTTGTATTCAGGCGTCTCGCGAATGAACGCATCGACCGTATCGCCGCTGGTGCTCCAGAAGTACTTGAACGGCTCGACCTTTTTTTGCAGTGCCTCGTAGGCGGCCGTGACGTACTGCACGCGCAACGGTTTTTCGGACCATTCCACATTTGCGATGTTCTGCAACGCCTGCGCCTGCCGTTCGACAGCCTGCGTTGCGGCTTCCTGCAGCCGCTGGTCGATGGTGGTCTGTACCACCAGACCGTCGGCATAGATGTCGTAGCCGTTCTGGTCGGCCCATTCGATCAGCCACTTGCGAACGTGCGCTGCAAAATGCGGCGCCGCGCCGAGCGGATCGGGCTGCCGGTACAATCTTGCGGTGACGGGTGTGCCGCGCAATGCGGCGTAGGTCGCTGGCGGCAGCGCGGCATACTTGACCATCTGTCCCAGCACCACGTCGCGCCGCTTTTGCGCCCGCTCCGGGCTGACCACCGGGTTGTAGTAGGACGTACCCTTCAGCATGCCGATCAGGGTTGCACTTTCGAGCAGATCGAGCTGCGCCGCCGACTTGTCGTAATACGTGCGCGCCGCCATTTCGATACCGGTGACGTTGTACAGAAAAGGCACCGAATTGAAATAGGTTTCCAGGATCTGGTCCTTGCTGTAGGCGCGCTCGATCTTCAGCGCCGTGACCATCTCGCGCATCTTGCGGTCCAGCGAACGCGAGCGGCCGATTTCTTCCGGATAGAGGTTGCGCGCCAGCTGCTGCGTCAGTGTCGAGCCGCCCTGCGTATCGCCGCCCACGGTCTTGAATACCGCCGACAGGGTTCGCACGAAATCGACGCCATGATGCGCGTAGAAGCGCCGGTCTTCAGTGGCGATCAGCGCCTTGATTGCAAGAGGCGAGATGTTCTTCAGTTCGATGCGTTCCTGCTGCGTCTGACGAAACGAGGCCAGCGGCTTGCCGTCCGCCGAGATAAGCGTGCTGGGGCGTGCCGTGCGTACTTCGCGCAAGTCGTCGATGCTCGGGGTGGAAGGTATCAGGTAGCCGATGTAGCCCACAAATAGCAGAATCAGGCCGCCGATAACCAGCACCGTGATGGTGAGAATGCGCGCCGCGCGCGGATTGGACACGACGCGCGCAATCAGCACAGCGGGATTGAAGCGCTGCGCGAATTGCCAGCGGGAGTGAGGTTGGTCCACGGTCGTTTCCGGAAAAAAGGCTACTGCGAGATGACAACTCGCCACTGTCGCGCGCGACTTGTCTGAACATTGGTGA
>JACMQD010000184.1 GCA_014377155.1 Herminiimonas sp. | reverse complement strand
GTTGGCAATCGAGCCGAAAAAATTGCGCATCGCGTTCACTGCGACGTCACAGCTGTCGCCAGCACGTAACCCTCGTTGCGGACGGTCTTGATGATGTGCGGTGTGCGCGCATCATCACCAAGCTTCTGGCGCAGGCGGCTGATCTGGATATCGATCGAGCGATCGAACGGGTCCGCCTCTCTGCCCTGCGTCAGTTCCAGCAACCGGTCGCGGTTGAGCACGCGGTTGGGATGCTCGACGAAGACCTTGAGGATGCGGAATTCGGCACCCGACAACGCCACCACGACGCCTTGCGGATTGATCAGGTGGCGGCTGACCAGATCGAGTTTCCAGCCGCTGAACGACATAGCCAGCACTTCGCTGGCAGGCAGCGCCGGAACCTGCGCCTGCGTCCGGCGCAGTACACTGCGAATACGCGCAAACAGTTCACGCGGTTCGAATGGCTTGACCAGATAATCGTCAGCACCCATTTCGAGACCGAGAATACGATCGAGCGGCTCGCCACGCGCCGTCAGCATGATGACTGGCGTGTCGGACTGCGCGCGCAGGTCGCGGCACAAGGTCAAGCCGTCTTCGCCCGGCAATGTCAGGTCGAGCACGATCAGGTCGACGCGCGATTCGGCAAGCACGCGACGCATCTCGATGCCGCCGCCAGCGGTCAGCGTCCGAAACCCATTGGCGTCGAGATACTCGGCCAGCAAGGTACGGATGTCGCGGTCGTCGTCGACGACCAGTATCAGGTTGGGCGTATCCATGGCATCGTATCGGGTTGGTTGAGGCAAGATGATGGCACGAAACCGGGTTTTTTCGGGGCCTGGAAGCGGAGTGACAAATTGCGATACAAATCAACGGTCGCTAGATACATGAAGATACAAAGCAACGCCCATTCGAAACGCGCCAGATACATGAAAAAGGTTTAATGATCTTGTGCAAATGGCACGTCATTCACGCAAGGAGTTTCACATGTCTACATTTCACAAACGTATCGTCCTGGGTTGTGCCGCGATCGGCTTGAGCGTTGCTGCGCTGACCGGGGCCATTGCGCAGACCCCGAATGCGCCGCAAGCCGGCCAGCGCTCGGAACAATGGCAGCAAAAACGCATGGAACACCTGCAAAAGCGGCAGGCCGCCATGCATGATGCGCTCAAGCTGACGGCGACTCAGGAGTCCGCCTGGAAGACTTACGTCGACAAGACCAAGCCGAATGGACCGATGGTACGCATGAGTCGCGAAGAAATGGTCAAGCTATCGGCACCGGAACGTATCGAACGCCGACTGGCAAAGTCCAAGGAACGCGACGCTCGTATGTCGACTCGGCTGGCTGCGATGAAAGAGTTTTACGCAGTCCTGACGCCCGAACAGCAAAAAATCATGAATGAGCAATCGATGCACCAGCGTGGCGGCAGGGGGCATCATGGCGGCGGACATCCTATGATGCCTGCGGCCAAATAATGCGACGACGCGGCGTTCGTTCTCACCCGCCGCAATAGAAGCCCGATCCAATATCTTTTCGGTACTGGATTTTTTTCGCTGGAACAATGTCGCGCAGGACGTGCGCACCATGTCATCGTTCTGCGCGGTTGAGCCTTGCCCGCATCAAACCGATCTAAGCAATGTCTATCGCATTTTTGCGCGGGGAGCATGCGACCGCAAGCGATTGCGCAACACTGGCAGTTGCTACCTGATTGCGACCCGATGCTTTAGCCTGGTAAAGTGCCTGATCGGCATTGGCGATCACCTGCTCCACCGAATCGCCTTGTTCGTATTCGGCCACGCCGATTGAGACGGTTACATCGAGTGTCATCCCCGGCTCGGAAAATGCGGTTTGTTCAATCAGCAGGCGCAGGCGTTCGCCACCTCTTTCGGCGCCCATCAAACCAGTGCGCGGCATCAGCAACAAAAATTCCTCGCCGCCGTAGCGTCCGAAACAATCCATCGCGCGCAACTGGGCATTGATGGTCCGCGCAAATGCGATAAGGACTTTGTCACCACCCAGATGACCATGCGTATCGTTGATCTTTTTGAAAAAATCGATATCGAAGAGCAGCACGCAAAAACGTTCGCCGGTACGCTCTGCTCGACTTTGCTCCAGCCGTATCGCATCCATGATGTAGCGGCGGTTATAGATACCGGTCAACTCGTCATGCGTCGCCTGCTCCTGAATGGTCTTCATGGCCGACTCCAGGTCGCCGACGACCTTGGCGAGCTTTTCGTTGCTTTGCCTTAGCTTGCGGCGCGCGTTACTGATATAGCCACCAACCAGCGCGAACCATGGCGTGATGAAAACCAGCACCAGGAATTGAAGAATGTCGACCGGCAGGCTGGCCACGTTGCGGTCGGCATTCTTCCAGATAAGTCCGGCGTACAGTAACGGCGCAAGCAGCCCTGTCAGGATAAACTGGCGTGGCCGCAACTGGAATATCCCCATCACCAATATCAGCACGTAAAGCATCAGGAACGCGCCGCGCGCTTCGGAAGCATGTGACACAAGGTAGAGGTTACCAGCGGCACCGACCAGCATCTGCAATGCCGTTAGGCTCGGTTCGCGGAAGCGCAGATTGAAGCCGGATCGGATCATCACGTAGAACACCAGGTTCGGCAGGATCGAACCGGCCAGCAGGTGCAAATAGGTTAGCCCGGGTAGCAAACCCTGCCGGATCGCATAGGTGGCAAACAGGCACACCATGAAATACGTTAGCATTGCCATGAAAAGGCGCTGCACACGCAACGCCTGATCGGGATTCGCGCCCAGAACAAAAGATTTGATTGTCAAGTTGTCTCCGTTTTTTACGCCGCACGTGTCGCGTGCTTTGGCACTGAAATCGACATCGGATGATTTCCAAGTCAGGATACGCTTGTTGCAACATAGAAAGGTTGGTTTACGACAGAAAATCTTGGTCGTTGCGCGCTTTGTTCCTGGTGCGGCTTAGACAAACATCAAAACTCCGAGAATATTTCCAGCATCGTCATCGGTGTACCACCGACTTCCCGTTCATCGCGGCCAGGATGTGTACACTACCGCGCTTCTGCTTTTTATCGCCAGGACCATGACCCTCATCATCAACCAAGATCTGCGTGCCTACATCGATCCGCTGACTGACGACGAATATGCTGCACTCGAACGCAGTCTGCTCGCCGAAGGATGTCGAGACGCGCTGGTTCTGTGGGGCGACATGTTGGTGGACGGCCACAATCGCCATGGCATTTGCCAGAAACATGGCATCCATTTCAACACTGTCCAAAACCAGAGTTTCGGATCGATGGACGATGTCCATCTTTGGATGATCGACAACCACCTTGGACGGCGCAGCGTGTCGGATTTTCAGCGCGGCGTGCTGGCACTGCGCAAGAAAGAAATTATCTCTGCGCGCACTGCACAGCGGCCAGCCCACGGCGTATCGGTCGGCTCCGCCGAGCCAACTGCTTCGGGCCCACCTTGGACGCGTGAAAGCGTTGCACGCGCGGCGCGGGTCAGCCCGGCGACACTGGGCCAGATCGAAAAAATCCAGAAGACTGCGGCGCCGGAACTGGTCAGCGCGGTGAAGGCAGGCGTGGTTTCAATTAATGCCGCCGCAGCGGTGGCCTCCTTACCGGGCGAACAGCAAAGAGAAGCGGTCGCAGGCGGCAAGAAGGCGCTGCAAAATATGGCTAGACAGGTACGCGATGCGCGCTTGCCATCGCGGCCCGAACCGGCGCCCGAGCCGGCTGACGCCTCACCCGATCAGCTCGCGATGTACCGACTGACAGTGCTCGTTGCCGAACTCACGGAAGAGCGCGACCAGCTGAAAAAGAAGGTGCAGCACCTGACGATCGCACTGGCGGAAGCGCGCGAAGGCCGATAGCGGTATCAAAAACCTTGTCGGATAACGGAGTGCGCACATCCCTTGCCGCTACTCGAACCTTGCGCACTAGTTTGTCGCGACCGCATCAAACCTTAACCGCTATTTGTAAATCGTCACCGGTTCATTACGCGGCTCAGGCGCAGGTCGCGCTTCCGCACCGCGCTGGCCGATACCGTTGACCGGGGACCGCATG
>JACMQD010000183.1 GCA_014377155.1 Herminiimonas sp. | reverse complement strand
TGAATATCGCAAGCGCAGCAAGACCGGCGAGCAGCACGCGATGATGTTCGGCTGGTCCGGTGATAATGGCGACCCGGACAATTTCTTCGTGCCGCTGCTCGGTTGCGAAGCCGTCAAGGGCGGCGGTAACGTGGCGCGCTGGTGCAACAAGGATTTCGAAGAGCAGATCCAGAAAGCCAAAGGTACGCCGAAGCAGGCCGAGCGCGCCAAGTTCTACGAGAAGGCGCAAGAAATCGCGCATGAAGAAGCGCCGCTGCTCGATATCGCACACTCGGTGCGCTTCACGCCGGTTCGCAAGGAAGTCCTCAACTTCAAGATGGATGCAACGGCGCATCATTACTTCACCAAGGTCGATATCGCGCCGAAGTGACGTAGGAACGTGGTCCAGCGGCCAGCAAGTTTGGCCGCATTCCTGAAGCATCTGGGCGTAATACCTTGATGCATGCCGCGCTGAGGTGGGGGATGCATTGGGGGGATCAGGTCAGGACTGGGTTATGCCAGGCTTGTGACGTTAACCATGCCGCGTCTATTGCCAACCGTTTTCAAATGAACAGGCCACGCTGATGTTTGGACTCATCTTGCGCCGGGTAGGGTTGGTCATCCCAACCTTCCTCGGCATTACGCTACTGGTTTTTTCACTGATCCACATGATTCCCGGTAATGCGGTGGAAGCCTTGTCGGGCGAGCGCGGCATGGAACCGGAACGCTATACAAGGCTGGTGCATGAATTCGGTCTCGACCGCCCGCTGTACGTGCAGTATTTCGATTATCTCGGCAATGTGTTGCGGGGTAACCTCGGCTTTTCGATCACGACCCATGAGCCGGTATTCAAAGAATTCCTGACGCTGTTTCCGGCTACGCTGGAACTGGGATTTTGTGCGATCGTGCTGGCGCTCCTGATCGGCCTGCCAGCCGGCATACTGGCCGCCCTGAAGCGTAATACCTTTCTCGATTATTCGGTGATGGGCATTTCACTGACTGGCTATTCGATGCCGATTTTTTGGTGGGCACTGTTACTGATCCTGTTGTTTTCAGTAACGCTCGGATGGACGCCGGTGTCGGGTCGCATCGACATTCTGTTCGACCTGCCACCGGTGACCGGTTTCATGCTGGTCGACAGTCTCTTGTCGGGTGAACCCGGCGCGTTCAAGTCGGCGTTGTCGCATCTGATCTTGCCAGCCATCGCGTTGGGTACGATCCCGCTTGCAGTGATCGCCCGCATGACCCGATCGGCGATGCTCGAAGTATTGCGCGAGGATTACGTGCGAACCGCGCGCGCCAAAGGTCTGGCGCGCTGGCGCGTCATCGGCATCCACGCTTTTCGTAATGCGCTGATTCCGGTGGTCACCGTGATTGGCTTGCAAGTGGGTACGCTATTGGCGGGCACCATCCTGACCGAGACGATCTTTTCGTGGCCCGGTATCGGCAAGTGGCTGGTCGAGGCGATCCATCGGCGCGACTATCCCGTGGTGCAGGGTGGCATCCTGATGTCGGCCACCATCATCATTTTCGTCAACCTGATAGTCGACGTGCTGTACGGCGTCATCAATCCCCGTATCCGGCATAGCTGATGACGCATCCTGTTCCTGCCAAAATCGCGTTAACGCAACCCGAGCCGCCGCACCCGCTGCGCGAGCTGTGGAATTATTTCAGCCAGAATCGCGGCGCCGTGGTCGGTCTGGTCGTGGTCTGCCTGCTGATCCTGCTGGCGCTGCTGGCCGATGTCGTCGCGCCGCATTCGGCCATCGAACAGTACCGAGATTTCACGCTGGTACCGCCGGTCTGGCAGGACGGTGGCAGCAGTCGGTTCCTGCTCGGCACCGACCCGGTCGGACGCGATGTGCTGTCGCGCCTGATCCACGGTACGCGACTGTCACTGATCATTGGCCTGGTGTCGGTGTCGCTGTCGCTCGGACTGGGCGTGGCGCTGGGGCTGGCAGCGGGATTTTTTCGCGGCGTGGTCGAGGTGGCGATCATGCGGCTGATGGATATCATGCTGGCCTTGCCCAGCCTGCTGCTGGCGGTCGCCGTGGTGGCGATCCTGGGCGCCGGTCTGATCAATGCGATGTACGCGATCGCCATCGTGCTGCTGCCGCACTATGCGCGGCTGACGCGTGCGGCCGTCATCGGCGAACTGTCCAAGGACTATGTCAACGCCTCGCGCATCGCCGGCGCCGGCACCTTGCGACTTATGTTCAACTGCGTGTTGCCCAACTGTGCGGCGCCTTTGATCGTGCAGGCCACGCTGGGGTTTTCGGCGGCGATCCTGGATGCGGCGGCACTGGGTTTTCTCGGGCTCGGGGCGCAGCCGCCGACGCCGGAATGGGGATCGATGCTGGCCAATTCCCTCGAATTCATCCAGCGTGCCTGGTGGGTGGTCACCTTTCCCGGCTTGGCGATCCTGATCTCGGTGCTGGCGTTTAATCTGATGGGCGACGGCTTGCGCGATGCGCTCGACCCGAAGCTGAAACGATAGGCATCGATGAGCACCAATAAGCACCAATAAGGACAGGCACAGCATGGCATTACTCGATATCAAAAACCTGCGGGTCGAATTCGGCGCAGAGAAGTCGCCGTTCACGGCGGTCGACGGCCTCGACCTCGTCATCGAGCAGGGCGAAGTGGTCGGCATCGTCGGCGAATCCGGCTCCGGCAAGAGTGTCACCTCACTGGCGCTGATGGGACTGATCGATTATCCGGGGCGCGTCACAGCGGAGCGCATGGCCTTCGATGGCCGCGACCTGTTGCGCATGTCCGACCGTGAGCGGCGCGGTTTGCTCGGCAAGGATATCGCGATGATTTTCCAGGACCCGATGACCAGCCTGAACCCGTGCTTTACCGTCGCATACCAGTTGATGGAAACGATCGGCGTGCATCAGGGCGGATCGAAAAAAGAACTGCGCGCGCGGGCGCTGGAATTGCTCAAGCAAGTCGATATTCCCGATCCGGAACGCCGCCTCGAAGCCTATCCGCATCAGCTCTCCGGTGGCATGAGCCAGCGCGTGATGGTGGCGATGGCGATTGCCTGCAACCCGCGCCTGCTGATCGCCGACGAACCGACCACCGCACTCGACGTCACCGTACAGGCGCAGATGCTGGAGCTGTTGTTGAACCTGCAGCGCGAGCGTGGCATGGCGCTGATGCTGATCACGCATGACCTGAGCGTGATCGCGCAGACCGCGCAGCGCGTGGTGGTAATGTACGCCGGGCAGGTGGTCGAAACCGGACGCGTGCCGGACATCTTCAATGCGCCACGCCATCCGTACACGCAGGCGCTGTTGGCAGCGCTGCCCGAGCACAATATCGGTCGTCGGCGCTTGCAAACCATTCCGGGTGTCGTGCCGGGCCAGTACGACCGGCCATCCGGCTGCCTGCTTAATCCGCGGTGTCGCTACGTACGCCAGCATTGCCGCGATGTGCGTCCGGGCCTGGACGGCGTGCCGGACGCGCAGGCACGCTGTCATTATCCACTCGATGCAGCAGGCAACCCGACCAATGGCTGGATTGCCGAAGGAGCGACGGCATGATGCAGGCCACCATCCTGCTCGAAGCAAAAGAGCTGACGAAGCACTATCCGGTGTCGCAGGGCCTGTTCAAACCAAAGGCTATCGCGCGCGCGCTCGATGGCGTATCGTTCGTGCTCACGCCTGGCAAGACGCTGGCGGTGGTCGGCGAATCAGGATGCGGCAAATCGACACTGGCACGCCAGATCACGATGATCGAACCACCGACCGGCGGCCAGTTGTGGATGGACGGTACCAACATCGCCGATGCCGACCGCGCCATGAAGAAGCGCGTCCGACCATTGGTGCAGATGGTGTTCCAGAATCCCTATGCCAGCCTCAATCCGCGCAAGAAAGTCGGTGCCATGCTGGAAGAACCGCTATCGATCAACACCACGCTCGACAAGCGCGAGCGGGCCGAAAAGGCACGGCAGATGATGGCGATGGTCGGCCTCCGACCGGAGCACTATGGGCGGTTTCCGCACATGTTTTCCGGTGGGCAGCGCCAGCGCATCGCGATCGCCAGGGCCTTGATGCTGGAGCCGAAAGTCATCGTCGCTGATGAGCCGGTATCGGCACTCGATGTGTCGATCCAGGCGCAAGTGCTGAATCTGTTGATGGACATTCAGGAAGCCAGCAGCGTGGCCTACCTGTTCATTTCGCATAACTTGGCCGTGGTCGAGCATATCGCCGACGAGGTGCTGGTAATGTATCTGGGCAAAACGGTCGAGCATGGAAAAAAGGACGAGGTCTTTCGCCGTCCGCTGCATCCGTACACCCGGGCGCTGCTGGCAAGCACACCACGCATCGATCCGGCTCAGCGCCAGGAAAAGATCATGCTGCCCGGCGAACTACCTTCTCCGATGGCGCCGCCGCCGGGTTGTGCGTTCAACACGCGCTGCCCGTATGCCATAAGTCGCTGTCGCGAGGACGTGCCGCCGCTTGAGAATTTCGAGGGTCGTCTGGTTGCCTGCCATCGGGTCGCGGAAATTTCGTGACGGCGCGGGGGACGCGCTGGCGTCGTCCGCTTTTATCACTGGCGTTATTCCTGTGCCAATCCTGCGCGATACGCGAGGCCCCGCCACACGTCGATCCTGCCTTGCGCATTCCGGCCCGAACATTCCATTTTCAGGATGGCGGCCAGGCGATTTACTTTTCATTCGATAAAAGCCTGTCGCTGGAGCCGGCGCCTGCCGGTCAGCCGCAGACTCTGGTGTTCGTCGTCAGCGGCTCAGGTTGCAACAGCATGCAGTATTTTCTTCCACGATACTTCCGAGGACTGGAAGGCGAGTCAGGACCGCTACGCATCAGCATCTTGCAAAAACGCTTCATCGACGAACGCGCATGGAACGCGTCTAACGCATGCAGTCGCGCGTTCGTAGAGGCAGACCATCTGAGCCGATGGCTGGCCGACCAGACCGAATTCATTCTCCATGAGCTAACGATGCTGCGCGACCAGCATATCGTCGCGCAGCGCATTGTCATTGTCGGCATCTCCGAAGGCGGCGACATGGTGCCGTTATTGACGCGCCAGATACCGGGCGTGACGCACGCCGTCATTCTCGCCAACGGCGGCATGGATCCGCTCGATGCATATCGGCTCCAGGCCATCAAGCACGGCCGTGCTTCCGGTCTCGACACGCTCGCCGCACTCGATCGTCGTCCGTCAGAACCTGATGCGCCGGCACATGACATCGGTGGGCGTACCTGGCGCTACTGGGCCGAGTTGCGCGATTTACGACACACCGACAATTTACTCGCCATGTCGATCCCGGTCTGGATGGCGATGGGCGATGCCGATCTGGCAGTGCCGGTGGAATCAGCGTTGTTCCTGCGCGATCAGTTCCTTCAGCACCGAAAGACAAACCTGAATTTGCACATTTTCCACGGAGCGGGACATTCGTTGCAAATAGGCAACAAATTTCTTTTAGAGAACTTTTGGTTCGCTCTGGACAACATGTTGAAAAAATAGTTCTACGCACCACCTTTTCTATTTATACTACGGCAACAAAATTATCTTAAATGCAATGCTTGCATTCAAGTCTCATTCGTTCAAATTCGAAACGGTTGATATCCATGCGTTTTTACATTGTTCCCGCCACCGCTGCGGTCCTTGTTTTGTCTGGTTGTGCAACCGGACCCACCCACGACAGTTCGGTAGCGGCAACGCTGACCTCGACCAGCCAAGGCGATATCGGCAACGCGATTAAACAGATCGAAGCGCAAACTGGCGGCGCGAAAAAAGCGGACTTGTTATTGAACATGGAAAAAGGCGAGTTGATGCGTATCGGCTCGCGTTACAAGGAAAGTCTCGCCGCTTTTGAAGTCGCCGACATCAAGGTCAACGAATGGGAAGCGGCTGCCAAGAGTAATCCAGCCAAGCTGATGGGCCAGTTCGGCGCCGTGCTGCTGGGCGATGGTTCGCGTGATTACGAGGGCCAGGATTATGAAAAGGTCATGCTGACCACGCGCATGGCGATGGATCGGATCAGCCTGGGCGACCTCGACACCGCGCGCGTGGACATCAAGCGCACGCACGAACGGGAAGCGGTGATCGCCGAATTCCGCGCCAAGGAAACCGAAGCCGCTGAAAAGGAAGCCAAGGAAAAGGGCATCAAGGCCGACACCAAGGAGCTGAACGGCTACCCGGTCGAAACGTTGAACGATCCCGAAGTGCTGAAGCTGAAGAACGGTTACCAGAATGCGTTGAGCCACTACATGGCCGGCTTCGTCTATGAAGCGCTGAACGAGCCGGGCCTGGCCGCTCCTGGCTACCGCAAAGCGATCGAATTGCGTCCTGATTTGCCCGTTCTCGAAGAAGGTTTGCGCGGCCTCGACAAGCGCACCAGCTTTCGGCGGCAGAAGGGCCTCACCGACGTCTTGTTCGTGATCGAATCCGGTAATGCCCCGGCGCGCAAGTCACAAAAGGTTTCGTTCCCGGTTCCGACTGGCCGCGGCTTGATCGCCGTATCGATTGCCTTCCCGGTCATCTATCCCGACAAAGACGCGTTCAACATCAGCCAGCTCAATCTGGGCAGCATGGCCTTGCCCACCGCGCTGATCACCGATTTCAACGTCATGGCGCGCAAAGCGCTTAAAGACGAACTGCCGGGAATCCAGCTACGTGCGGCCGTGCGCGCTATCGGCAAGGGCGTGCTGCAGGATCAGGCCAACAAACGACTGGGCAGCCTCGGTGGCTTGGTCGGTAACGTGATGGCAACCGCAACCGAGCCCGAGGCGGACGATCGCATGTGGCGATCGCTGCCGGGCCGGGTGTTCATCGCGCGCTCTTTCATGGCGCCGGGCGACTATGAGTTCCGCATTCCCGGTCAAGCCGATGGGGCGAATAAACTGAAGATCGACGGTCGCTACATGGTGGTACCGGTACGCGTTTTTCGCAACAAGACCTATTTCGGTGAACCGGTCCATTTCGGCAAGGCGGGTATGGTCGCGGCAGCCACGGCCGACGTGCCCGCGACGCCGGAAAAGCCGTCCTCGATCAAGAAAAAAGTTACCAAGCCGACCCCGAACGTCGTCGCAAAATGATCCGACTTCGGATACGACTTCGGATCCGTCCGCTGACGCATCCGCGCTACCAGACCAGTTCAAATTTTGACAGGAACAGTATGAATATCTTGATTAGAAACTTTGCCTTAGCCGTAAGCCTTGCATGCGCTGCCATGGCAGCGCATGGCCAGAACCCCGTCCCGCCGGCAGTGTCGGACGGCATCGCTTCCAAATTGATGGTGCGCGGCGACTTGCAGGGCTTGCAAGCAGTCGACCTGCGTTCACAGCGCCGCAACGACGTGCTGGTGGTGCAAGCCGAAGTCCTCAATACGCAGTCGCAGGATTTGCGCCTTTATTATCGTTTTCGCTGGCTCGACGCCAACGGCATGCAAGTCGGTGATGGCGAAGTATGGAAGCCGCTGGTATTCATGGGCAAGCAAAACCAGTATTTGAAAGGCACTGCCTACGGTCCGCAGGCAACCGATTTCCGCATCGAAATGAGTTCCGAGCCGCGCTGACCGGTATCAGC
>JACMQD010000182.1 GCA_014377155.1 Herminiimonas sp. | reverse complement strand
TTATTCGTATCGGCCGATCATGCCAGAGCTCGATGACTCGACGACCGACAACGAAAGGCGAATTCGTATCATGGAGAAGTGGGCCAACTACCGTGCGTCCACGCCCACGCATACGGCGTTCAACAAATGGCTGACTGCCTGAACTAATTAACGAGATTCAGATGCTGGACCGGGCCTTGGTCCAGTCGCTCAGTCACCGCACCGATGCGACCGTACTTGACAGCCGCCAATGCCTGGCAGAGGTAGCCCGACTGCTCGACAGCCTCAAAATAGAAGCCGACTTCGATGCGCAAATCGTCAGTGAGATCGAGTGCCAGACCCCGCGCTCGTCGACCGAGGCACTGGACGCGCCGATCCGGGCGCATCTTCGTGACAATCCCGAGTGTTCGCTCGCGGCACTGGCGTGCTGGGGACTGCGCCATGCCGGGGCAATGAGCGACCCGATCCGGGAGGGCGGCTTCGATACCGATACGCATTCGGTCCTGCACACATTGTGGCGATACATCCAGCATCAGCCGCATGGCGACACCCGCGACAAGCTGCTGGACATGATGATCTTGCAACTGGCCGATATCGGCGTCAATCCGGTCTGCAATACGGATTGCGTGCAGCGCTTGCTGATGGATGCCGGCGCTATCGACACCACGCTGGTGAGCCACGAGCCCTCCGATCAGGTGATGCAGGACTTGATACAGCAGATCGCCTTGCGCGTGACGTCGTCATTCGACGATGACTACAGCGGCGCGTGTGACGACGTACCCAACGATCCCGAAAAGGTCATTGCGCTCAAACAGGATGTGACGCGGGCCAGTGTCATCGATGATCTGGTTCGACGGCGTGGTTGGCGTCGCGACCGGGTAGAAGCGCTGCTGGCACCGATAATCGACCAGATCAAATATTTGTAAGGGACGTTTTTACCGTCATTTTGTTTTTATCAATAAAAACCTCCATTCAGCGGATATAAAACGTAATACCCGCGTTTCATCCTGCGTGACAGACAATCTCAAGAATCACATCGAATACCTGAAGCCGCAGTGCGAATACCTGGGCACGCACGGTGCCTACCCAGGCCTGTCACCAAACTGCCATCGAATCCGAGCAGGCACCGGTTGCGCTCTCCATTCTTGTACCAATCCTTCGGCATAATTGTTGGCACTAGAGAACAATTCCAGCCTGCAATGGTTTTTGTCGAATAAAATGATTGCACGATCGAGATGCGAGGAGCAGTTATGGCACGACCGGAAAAGGTCCGCCTTGGTGAAATTCTGGTACAGCAGAAGTTGTTGTCAGAGGAGCAGCTACAATTTTCATTGGGCGAACAAAAACGCACCGGGCGCAAACTCGGCCGGGTTTTTGTGGAAAACGGCTTCGTATCGGAAGAGCAGATTTCCGGTGCCATCGCCAGGCAGTTGAATATCCCTTACATCAATCTAAAGTTTTACAACATTAATCCGGCCACTGTACGCCGCCTGCCGGAAACCCAGGCCCGCCGATTCCGCGCGCTCGCCCTGGAAGAGCGCGGCTCGGTGTTGCTGATCGGTATGGCTGATCCGACGGACCTGTTTGCCTACGACGAAATCTCCCGTGTAGTCAAACAGAACATCGAACTCGCCGTCGTCAACGAAAGCGAACTGCTGCAAACCGTCGACCGGGTCTATCGCCGCACTGACGAGATTACCGATTTCGCACGCGAGCTGGAACAGGACCTCGGTGACACGGCTGTCGATTTCGGCTCTCTCGGGATGAACGCGGGGCTGGAAGAAGCACCGGTGGTGAAGTTGCTGCAATCGGTATTCGACGACGCAACCCAGGTTCGTGCGTCGGATATTCATATCGAACCGCAGGAAGGGCGCCTGCAGATACGTTTTCGCATCGACGGCTTGCTGCACTTGCAAACCGAAGCCGATATCAAGATTGCACCATCGCTGGCATTGCGACTGAAGCTGATGTCGGGCCTCGATATTTCGGAAAAGCGCTTGCCACAAGATGGCCGCTTTGCAATCAAGGTCAAGCAAAATCAGATCGACGTGCGGATTTCAACCATGCCGACCCAGTTTGGCGAATCGGTCGTGATGCGGCTGTTGAATCAGAGCGGCGGCACGCTGAAGCTGGACTCGATCGGCATGCCAGCCGGGATGGTTGAAAAATTCCGCGCCATTATTGCCCGCCCCAATGGCCTGGTCCTGGTCACGGGCCCGACCGGGAGCGGCAAGACCACTACGCTCTACGGCGCGCTGGCCGAGTTGAACACGATGGAAAGAAAGCTGATCACCGTAGAAGACCCGGTCGAATATAGGCTGCCCGGTATCAACCAGGTGCAAGTCAATGAAAAGATTGAGTTGTCTTTTGCCCGCGTACTGCGCGCCGCATTACGCCAGGATCCTGACGTCGTGCTGGTAGGCGAGATCCGCGATCAGGAAACCGCCAAGATTGCGCTCAGCGCGGCCATGACTGGTCACCTCGTGCTGTCGACACTGCACACCAACGATGCGATCAGCACGCCGATTCGCCTGCTCGACATGGGTGTGCCGCGCTTTATGGTCGCCTCCGCATTGCAAGTGGTGCTGGCACAGCGATTGGTGCGTGTCATTTGTGAAAGCTGTAACGAAGATTACATCCTGAAGCCCAATGAACATGAATGGTTAAAAGCTGAACTGCGCGATACGGTCGACCAACGTCAGTTCAAGCATGGCCGCGGTTGTTCACGCTGCAACGGTATGGGCTATCTTGGACGGATCGGTGTCTACGAGATGCTTGAAATGACCGAGGCGGTGGTTGACGCCGCTAACAATCCCGATCCATCCAATTTCATGAAAGTGGCGCAAGCGCAGATGGGCGGTCGCACCCTGCGCCGCCATGCAGTCGCACTGGCAGTTGCCGGCCGTACCACCGTGTCAGAAGCAATGCGCATCAGTAACCAGCTCGAGGAATCATGACGTCCGGCGTGAATGTCACTAGGCATGATGTGGGCGTTCATGGCCGTCCAATGTCGTCGTCGGCTTTCGTAAAAGGGAACAGCTAACGTGCCATTTTTTGCCTATAAAGCCCGTAACGCACGCGGCGAACTGATGCAAGGCGTGCTCGAAAGCGCCGACACCAGTGCACTGGCGAACCAGCTGTTCAGCACTGGCCTCACGCCCATCGAGATCCTTGAAACCAAAAAGAAGATCGGTGACGGCGACCAAACCGGTTTGTGGGCAAAACTCACCGAGGAAAAGATCCGGTCGATCGACGTTCAGCTCTTTAGCCGGCAGATGTACACCTTGCTCAAGGCGGGCGTGCCGATCATGCGCGGCCTGGCAGGACTGCAAGAGTCCGCAATCAACAAGTCGTTCGCCCGCGTCATCAAGGACTTGCGTGAATCGCTCGATGCCGGCCGCGAACTGTCGGCAGCCATGCGCCGCCATCCGGATGTGTT
>JACMQD010000181.1 GCA_014377155.1 Herminiimonas sp. | reverse complement strand
GCGACCGTCGAGCACAATAGCAGCAAGGCGATCCATTTACCAATCGATGGCGCGCGCACCATCGTAAAGATTCCACATAGAAGCACTGCGGCAAAAATACTCAGGCCGCCAATGCGCGGTACAGCTTTGACATGCACCTTTTGAACGCCTGATAAATCGGAATCGAGAAACCAACCATGCAATTTAGAATGACGTATCACCAGCAATGTTAAAAACGCAGAAATAAAAAAACTGATCAGGAAAGAAGACATTTATTATTTTTTCCATCGCAACTTGTTTAGTAACGGTAATGCCGGTGCAAACATGCGCAATGATGATATCCAATTTAATTCCATGCCATTTAAAAATTCGCTGCGCAGTGGAACGAATCCGCGTCAGTCGCCATCGCGCCCTATGATAATCGACTTATCACTTGCTCTGGTCGAATGAATTTTGAACAAGGCCAGGCGATTGATGGATTTTTTTTCGGGATCACGGAACCAGCCCCATTTATTGAAATAGCGAGTGGCAGAACGGATGTGATAGAAAAGCAGTTTCGCGCTCTTGTAAGAACCCTTGCCATATTCGTGGACGATCGAGACGTGCGGGAAATAGACGGTACGGGCAATACGGCCGATGCGGCGTGTCAGATCGACATCTTCGAGATACATGAAATAGCGTTCGTCGAAGCCACCAGTCTGGCGCACTACGCTCATGCGCAGCAACATGAAGCATCCCGACAGCGACGGCACGTCCATGACGCGGTCGTAACCGCTGTGATGCAATTCATAGGTCGCCAGCCGTCCGCTGGCGCGAAACAGCGTTGGCGAAAAACGTCGGACGAAGAGATCGAGCGGACTGGGCAGCAGTTTGCACAGGTTCTGTCGCTTGCCGTCGGGATAGAGCACTTTCGGCATCAGCAAGCCGATTTCGCGCTGCCGCTGCATATAATCGATCAGAATACCGAGCACATCGGCACCGAAGCGGATGTCTGGATTCAGCACCAGGTGATAATCGGAATCCTGCTCCAGTGCCTGCTGAATGGCCGCATTATGGCCGGCGCCGAAACCCGGATTATGTGGCAGATGGAGGTAGGTCGCACCGAAGCGCTGGGCTAACGCGGCAAGCGAACTGTCGCGCGAATTGTCCACCACGAACAGCAGCAGTTCGACACCGTTCAGCGGGCCACTGCCCGCGACGCTTTGCAATACGTTGGCGATCTGCGCCGGCGCATTGTGATAACAGACGATCGAGCAGCTAATGCGCATTGCGAAACCTCAGTACCTGCTGGCGGTCTTCTGGCGCCAGTAGTGCCGACCATGCGCAGGCGCCTGCCACCAGTAATGCCACGACAGCATTTGCCAGACGCCACTGCCACGACCACGCCGGCCCGCTGAGCAGGCCCACCACGAAGATCAGTGCCGCGCCCGCCAGTCCGACGGCAGTGGTAGCAGAAGCGGTCGCCGGGGACGCCAGTCGCAGCAGCACGATGCAGTCGACCGTGACGCGTAGGGTCCACATCCAGGCCGCGCCGAGAATACCCCACTGCGACACGCAAAAGAACAGGCCGGCGGCATACAGCGGCAGTTCGGCTACATGCAACTTAGCCGTAAGATCCGAGCGTCCGACGCCCTGCAACCATGCAAACGGCAATTGGGCGATCGAATTGAAAAATACGCCGATGGCGACGATCTCGATCACGCGATGACTGTTTCGGGCGAAATCTTCCCCCATCCACAGACGCATCGCGTCATATCCCGCCACCGCCGCCAGTACGCACAATGGCAACATCAGTGCCGACACACTGCGGATACCACGCTGATATAGCATCACAACCGGCTTGTTGTCAGTCGCACCGGTGGTGGCACCGGCAAATTTCGGGAACAGCACGGCCGCCAGAGAGGCCGGAATCATTACCGAGCGCAACATGACTTCATGCGCGGTGACGTACCAGGCAACCGCGCGCACGGGCAACATCGCCGCGAGCAGAAAGCGGTCGAAATACACCATTAGCGGGCTGACCAGACTCGATATCGTGATCCATCCGCCTTCCTGGAAAAACATCGGTACGCTGCGCGCGCGGCACGGCGTCGGCCCGAAGATAATGGCGCGCTCGACTTGCAGGCAAGCCCAGACATGGGCCGCCAGCGCCAGCAGACGTCCGATCGCAATGGCAATGATCATGGCGTCAAGGGTCGGGGCGATAAACAGCGCCGCAGCCGGCGCCGCATAGGTCCACGCGCCGAACACAGTACGCAGGATATTGACGCGCACGAAGCGCTGCACGCCTTCCAGCGCGCCGCGCAGCCAGTTGGTCGCCAGCGTGACGGGAATGCTCCACATCATCCAGGCCCAGCCACGTTCGACCTCGCGGCCCAGCTCACCGGCGGGCAGGTAAGGTAATAGCAACGGCAACGCCGCCACCAACGCGATCGTGATCAGCAACAGCGCCGGCAACGCCCACCACCACAGAAAGCCGCGCAATTCGGTCAATTCGGCCGGCAAGCGATGTTCTTCGGCTGCATGCGCGACGCGGCGCGTGACGACGCGGCTCAAGCCAAAATCGAGAAAGCCGAAATAGCCGACCAGCGCCCATACCATGCCCAGTGCGCCTAGCCGGTCAAGACCGCCGTAGTGGGCAATGACCGGCACCGCGATCAAAGCGATCAACAGTGGCAGGATGTTACCGATCAGATTAAAGAGAAAAAACCGTGAAGCCATTTTCGGTACGTC
>JACMQD010000180.1 GCA_014377155.1 Herminiimonas sp. | reverse complement strand
CCAGAAAAAACTCGCCGACATGCAGACCGAGATCACGATGGCCTTGCAAGGCGTGTTGCGCTTGGGTCGCATGAAGGACGAAGGCACGGCAGCGGTCGAAATCACGTCGATGATGAAGCGCAATTCCTGTGGCAAGTCGCTCGATATCGCCCGCGTGGCACGTGACATGCTCGGCGGCAACGGCATCTCGGACGAATTCGGCGTGATCCGTCACATGGTCAACCTGGAAGTGGTCAATACCTACGAAGGCACGCACGACATTCACGCGCTGATCCTCGGACGAGCACAAACCGGCATCCAGGCGTTTCAATAATTTGCTGTGCCTTCAAAAACGGCCGGGGTGAAATGCCCGGGCCAACGACATGCAAGCGCGGCTGCCGCTCCCGGTAGCCGCCCAGCATGAACCGCTGCGGCGGTTTTGATCTGTACTGCGAGGATTTATGGACTTGAATTTTACGGCTGACGAAACCGCATTCCGCCACGAGGTGCGTTCGTTCATCGCGCGCGCGCTGCCGGTGCGCATCCAGCACAAGGTATTAAACGGCCTGATACTCGAACGTGACGATTACGTCGAGTGGCAGCAGCTCTTGCATGCGCAGGGGTGGGGCGGCACGTCCTGGAAAAAAGACTTCGGCGGCACTGGCTGGAATGCGGTGCAGCAGTATATTTTTGAGGAAGAATGTACCGCCGCAGGGGCGCCGCGCACGATTCCGTTCGGCCTGAAAATGGTGGCACCGGTGATCATGACGTTCGGCTCGGCGGCGCAGCAGCAGCGCTTCCTGCCAAAAATCCTGGCCAGCGAAGAATGGTGGTGCCAGGGGTATTCCGAACCCGGTTCCGGCTCGGACCTGGCATCTGTCAAATCGACCGCCGTGCGCGATGGCGATGCCTACATCGTCAATGGTCAGAAGACATGGACCACCCAAGGTCAGTATGCGGACTGGATCTTTTGCCTGGTGCGTACCGATACCGAGGTCAAGCCGCAGCGCGGCATTTCGTTCCTGCTGATCGACATGAAGTCACCCGGCATCACAGTGCGTCCGATCATCACCATGGACGGCGCCCATGAAGTCAACGAAGTCTGGTTCGAGAACGTCCGCGTACCGGTGGAGAACCTGGTCGGTGAAGAAAACCAGGGCTGGACCTACGCCAAATTCCTGCTTGGCCACGAGCGCACTAACATTGCCGGCATCGGCATCGCCAAACGCGAAATCGCTCGTCTCAAGCGCATTTCCTCGCTCGAAATCAAACGCGGCAAGCCCCTGTTAAAAGATCCGATGTTCGCTGCGCGAATCGCACAAATCGAGATCGACCTGACGGCACTGGAGATTACCAATATGCGTGTGCTGTCGGCAGAAGCCGAGCGCCGCGCGCCGGGACCGGAAGCCTCGATTCTGAAAATCAAGGGTACGGAAATCCAGCAGGCGATTACCGAATTGCTGACCCAGGCCGTCGGCCCCTACGCGCTGCCGTTCCGCCGCGAAGCGATGGCAGCCGGTTACCAGGGCGACGCCGTCGGACCGTTCTACAGCACGCCACTGGCAGCGAGTTACCTGAACATGCGCAAGCTGTCGATCTATGGCGGCTCTAACGAAATTCAAAAGAACATCATCGCCCAGATGATCCTGGGATTGTAGGAGCACTATATGGATTTCACTTACACCGAAGAACAGCAGATGTTGCTGGACACGACCAAGCGCTTCGTCGCCAAGGATTACAGCTTCGATACGCGCCGCCAGATCAAGGAAAAATCGCAAGGCGGTTTCAGTCGCGAGGTGTGGCAGGGTTTTGCCGACCTTGGCCTGCTTGCCCTGAACGTGCCGGAAGAATACGACGGTATGGGCGGCACGGCGATCGATACGATGCTGGTCATGGGGGCCATGGGTGAAGGACTGGTGCTGGAGCCGTTCCTGGCCAGCGCGGTGATGGGTACCAAGGCGATCGTCGCTCTCGGCACCGACGCGCAAAAGACCGCGTTGCTGCCGCGACTGGCTGCAGGCGAAGCGATCGTGGTGCTCGCGCATGACGAAACGGCCACGCGCTATGACTGGAATGCAGTACAAACCCGTGCCTGGTCGGTTGGCGACGGCTTTGTGCTGACCGGCCACAAGTGCGTAATCGTGCACGGCGCATCGGCCGACGTACTGCTGGTCACGTGCCGCCTGCCGAATGAGGCAATCGGCATTTTCGCGGTGCCACGTGACGCCGGCGGCCTACGCATCGTGCCATACGTGACGATCGATGGCGTGCCGGGCGCCGAGGTGTGGCTAGATCAGGTCTACGTGTCGGCATCGACACTGATGGACGGTGCCGCCGACACCGAAGCACGGCTGGGCGAAATTCTCGACGCCGGTCTGGCAGCAGTGTGCGCCGAAGCGGTCGGTGCGCTCGACCGCCTGCTGGCGGCGACCGTGGAATACGCCCGTACGCGCAAGCAGTTCGGCGTGCAGATCGGCAAATTCCAGGCGTTGCAGCATCGTATGGCCGATATGGTTTTGCATATCGAGCAGGCACGTTCGATGGCCTACCTGGCGACAGTGCGCTGTGGAGAAAAAGATCCGGCGATACGGATGCGTGCGATGTCCGCTGCCAAAGTGATTATCGGACAGGCGTGCCGGTTTGTCGGCCAGCAAGCGGTGCAGCTGCATGGCGGAATGGGCGTAACCGACGAGCTCGACGTCAGCCATTATTTCAAGCGTTTAATGGCGATCGAATTACAGTTCGGCAGTACCGATACGCATCTCGAACGCTACGCCGATAGCCTGTAAAGGAACACCCAGGCACCAAAGTGCGTTAGCACGCAGACAACGTACTTTGGTGGGTCTTATGCTTTGAAGGTGTTTTTTAACCCTTTCGGCACCCCTTTATGTCCCGCACCGTCACGAAAGCACCCAAGCCTGCCCAACCGGTAGCATTCCCTTCCAGCGGCCACGTCCGCGTACGCGGTGCCCGCGAACACAATCTCAAGAATATCGACGTCGACATCCCTCGCGACGCGTTGGTTGTTTTTACCGGCGTGTCCGGCTCGGGCAAATCATCGCTCGCATTCGGCACCTTGTACGCCGAAGCGCAGCGCCGTTATCTGGAATCGGTTTCGCCCTACGCGCGGCGCTTGTTTCATCAGATGGCAGTGCCGGAAGTCGATCATATCGATGGTTTG
>JACMQD010000179.1 GCA_014377155.1 Herminiimonas sp. | reverse complement strand
TTCTTCACGGCAGAGCTCAGCGAACGCAGTCAGCGCCGTTTCACGCTTGAAAAAAATCTGCGTCATGCGCTCTCGTCGCATCAGTTCTGCCTGCATTACCAGCCCAAGGTCGATCTTCGAACCGGCAAGATCACCGGCGCCGAAGCACTGTTGCGCTGGAATTGCCCAGACGCCGGCCAAATTGCGCCGAATGTGTTCATCCCCATCGCCGAAGAAACCGGCATGATCGTTGCCATCGGTCAGTGGGTAATCGAGCAAGCCTGCAAACAGGTCGCACACTGGCGTGAGAAGCTGGCGCCCGGGCTGACGATTGCGGTCAACCTGTCGCCCCGGCAGTTCCAGGATGACGATCTGGTAGCGACCGTCACCGACATCTTGCAGCGCACCGGCCTGCCGGCGACCGCACTCGAGCTTGAAATTACCGAAAGCCTGCTCATGGGCGACACCGACAAGTTGATGCCGGTGTTCGATGCGCTGACCGCACTGGGGCTGCGTTTTTCGATCGATGACTTCGGTACCGGCTACTCGTCGCTGTCATACCTTCAGCGTTTTCCGATCAGTAATTTGAAAATAGACCGGTCCTTTATCGACGGTATTCCGGAAAATCGCGACTCGGTGGCACTCACCGAAACCATTATCGCCATGGCGCGCGCACTCGACATGACCGTGACTGCCGAAGGCGTGGAACGCGAAAGCCAGCGCGACTTTCTCATCCGGGCAAAATGCGACGAAATGCAGGGTTTTTTCTTCAGCAAACCAGTCTCGGCACAAGTATTCGAAAAAATGTTGGGCTAACCGGGGCGATGCGGTCACAAAAGAATGTTTGCCAGAAATTCAGCAATGCCGTTGGTAAAATAAGCGCCTGATACCGCCTCAATGTGGCGAAAAAAGCGGATACTTTGCCTCTTGTGCGATGCGTCACAGAATATAAACGAGAGGATCGAATGTTTGCCGCGGTTGATTTAGGGTCTAACAGTTTTCGCTTGCATATCGGCCATCATGATGGCGAAACCATCCGTGTTATCAAGAGTGCGCGTGAGCCGATCAGACTAGCAGCCGGGCTCGACGCCAAGGGCAACCTTACCGAAGCAGCCATGCAGTCCGCCATAGGCGCTCTCGCGGGTTTTCGCACGCTGCTGCAAACCTACGAACTCGATTCCGTGCGGGTCGTAGCGACCAATACCTTGCGCATCGCGCGCAACGCAGGAGCTTTTTTGCCTGCCGCAGAAAAGGCAATTGGCGCGCCCATCGAGATCATCTCTGGCGAAGAAGAAGGGCGGCTGATCTACATGGGCGTTGCCAGCACGCTGGCCCTGCCTGCCGAACGCCGGCTGGTAATCGACATCGGTGGCGGATCGACCGAGCTAATTTTAGGCAAGGGCCAGGAAATCGAGCGTGTCGAATCGTTCAGCATCGGCACCGTCAAGCAAAGCCTGTCGTTTTTTCCCGGCGGACGGATCGATGCCGGCTCTTTCGAAGCGGCCATCCTGTCGGCACGCTCGCATTTCGAAGACGCCGCCCCGCCTTACCACCCGCAACACTGGACCAACGCCTACGGTTCGTCCGGCACCATCCGCGCAATTGCCGACGCGATCGACAAGAACGGTCTGGGCGACGGCAGCTTGTCGTACAAAAGCTTGGTGGCGCTCAAGACGCGCCTGATACAGTTCGGCCACACCAGTCGCATCGACCTGATCGGCATGAAGCCGGACCGTGCCGTCGTGATCGTGGGCGGTCTTGCGATTCTGATGGCCCTGATGCAGGAACTTGGTATCAAGGTCGTCAATCCGGTCGAAGCCGGACTGCGCATGGGCGTGCTGTGGGATCTGCAATGGCGCGCCACGAAACGCGACCGCCGCGAACAGTCGGTGCGCAGCTTTGCGCAGCGTTTCCATGCCGACGAACTCCGCGGCAGCCGGGTCGCCGACGTCGCTGCCGCGGTGTATGGTCAGCTCAAGCCGACCACGGACGCGCTCAGCAAGTTATTGTGCTGGAGTGGCATGCTGCACGAAGTCGGTCTGGCGGTGTCGCACAGCGGCTACCACAAGCACGGTGCCTATCTGATGGAAAACGCCGATCTGCCGGGTTTCACCACCCGTGAGCAACGTGCCATGAGCATGCTGATCCTCGGGCAGAAGGGCAACCTGCGCAAGCTCGGTGATCTGCTTGGCGACCTGGACTTCGCCAAGGCCGTCCTGGCACTGCGGTTGTCGGTGATGCTCATGCATTCCCGCATCGAGGCTACGGGCGATGATTTCGGTATCAAGATGAAGAACCGCATCGAGCTCGATATCCGTCGCGACTGGGGCGTGGATCATCCGACGGTATCGTACTGGCTAGAAAAGGAGCGCGAGTGGTGGAACGAGGTCAACGTCGAATTCCTGATTCGCGCCGCATGAAAAACTGCCTGCGGCGCGCTCGTGCCCGTTGTTCACCGCCGTTCTAGAACATCAGCCCACTGCCTTTTTTGAACAAGGCAATATCGACATAGCTCGACAAGTGATTGCTCTTGGCGGTCGATACGATCGATAAGCCGCCAAGGTCGATGTCGCCATTTTGTGCCATCAAGTCATGCACGGCGCCGCGCCCGCCTTTCTTTGACAGGAGAATGGTTTTGGCGAGCGACTTGGCTGCGGCGAATCCTTCAAGGGTTAGCGACGATACCGTTTCGTCGCGATATTTTTTCATCATCGACAGGTGTTCCATCTGGATCGGCGAGGTGCCTGCATTCGGATTCGGCACTACCTGCGAGAACACCGTCCACTCGACTGCCCGGGCGCCTGCCAGCTCGCGCAAGGTCGACAGGTTAATCAACGAGGTGCCCGCAACGAAGGTCTGGGCATCATGTTTGCGAAATTCTTTCAGGAACAAACTAGTGCCGATGGTATCGGCGATGACCACCACGAAACCCGGTTTGGTCTGCGCCAGCCTGGCTGCTTCCGCGGCAATGACGTCGCCTCCGCCACCACTGCTGCCGATGTTTGCCGTCGCTGTCAGCTTCATGCCGCGCTCGCGAATTTCGTTTGTCAGCGTGCGCTGGGCGTCCTGATTGGCTTCGGCGTTCTGCAGCACCACGCCGACATTTTGGATGCCGAGTTTGCTGAAATGCGCGAAGATGTGCTGAATTTCCTGCTTTTGGCTAGGACGCCAGAAAAGTACCGGTTGTTGCTTGCCTTGCGTCGCGCTGGCCAGCGGTGCAAAAAGGATGTGGCCACTTTGCTTGAATACCGGCGCATTCAGTATCGCCTGAGTGGCGACATCGCCGACGCCGCCGAACAGGTAATCGATCTGGTCGCGCTCGATCAGTTCCGTGACTGCCTTGACGGCGCCGTCGGCGCGGCCGAAATCATCACGCATCACCAATTGCACCCGTTTGCCGTTGAGGCCGCCGCTGGCGTTGAGGGCATCGAAATACGTTTTGATGCCGGCGACATAGTCGCGTCCGATGGCCGCGTTGGGTCCCGATAGATCGATAGACTGGCCGATCACGACGGCATTGCCGCCTGCAATCGCAGCGCCTGACGCGGCAAGGTAGACCACCGTTGAAAGGCGAAAGAAAAAACGGCGAAGAAGGAAAGGCGCGGTGTTCATATTTAAGTTCTCATGGGAAATGCAAAAGTTAGCCGCAGTGTGGCGTGAAAATATGACGTTATGATGAATTGGCTATCCATTTCGCTTCGGCGTTGCAGTTGCGCCGGGGTTCGGCTTTTGCTGTGAGCGTGCATGTGCAGGATTCGTAAAAAGTAGCTATTGCTTTTAAAAAATAATGGTATATATTGTTTATACTATTAATAAAAAGGATTCAGATGACCAAGCCAGCCAGTACCAAGAAAACCGTTGCCCAGAAATCCGCTGCCGTTATGCCTGATGCGAAGCCTGTCGCTGCCAAGCCGGTCGCCTCGCCTGAAACGACGCCCGGCGCTGCATCCCAATCGAAACCGGTATCGAAGCCGGCAGCGCGGAGCGCGACAAAAGTCGCGAGCAAATCCACTGCCGAGCCGGCTGCAAAATCAGCTGTAAAATTAGCGATAAAATCGGCTGTCGGTGCGGACGTTAGAGCGGCCGCCACTGCGAACGGTGTGACGCCGCCGGCGTCAGCCAAAACCGCGAAGGCATCGCCGAAAGTCAAAATCGACGCCGAGTTAAAGGTGAAGAAAGCAAAATTGGTCCGCGACAGTTTCACCATGCCGGATGTCGAGTATCAGGTATTGGCCGATATGAAAAAAGCCGCACTCAAAGCGGGTTTCGAAATTAAGAAAAGCGAGTTACTGCGGATTGGCGTGGCACTGATCCAAAAAACCGATATCGAGAAACTCAGGTCGATGCTCGCCGCGCTGTCGCCGCTAAAGGCCGGCCGGCCTAAAAACGAAAAGTAGTCGATCGCGGCCGTCATGAATACAAAGGCGTCGGTCTGCGTGGCGCCTGGTAATCACAGTCCAGTACGATGATCCAAGTCACGTTGGACATTCTCCGTCGCCTGCGCGTTGGTCGCCATGAGCGGTGATTATTGTTGCAGTGTCATCCAAAGGACATCCACCTGTCATTTTCCTGAAATAATCGCCGGTTACGATTTGCCCGTCATTATTAAAGGACGACAAATGCGATTACTGACCGTTTCCGCGGATGCCAATCCGCGCTTTTCAAAATTGACACTAAGCATGGCCTCAACGCCCGAAGAAGTCAGAGAAGTGCAGCGCTTGCGCTACAAGGTGTTCATTGAAGCGATGGGTTTATCGGCACTGGAAAATGCCGCAGGACTGGACCGGGATGAATACGATGACTATTGCGACCACCTGATCGTGCGTGACTCGAAAACGCTGAAAGTTGTCGGGACGTATCGCGTTCTCAGCCCCCATGGTGCACGCAAGATAGGAAAATTTTATTCCGAGCAGGAATTCGACCTGAGTCGCCTCGATCACCTGCGCGGTCGCATCGCCGAAGCGGGACGGGCGTGCATCCATCCCGACTACCGCAGCGGCGGCGTCATCATGATGCTGTGGGCGGGATTAGCGGCATTCATGAAAAAAGAAAACTGCGACTACCTGATCGGCTGCGCCAGCATTAGCCTGGCCGATGGCGGTCACAACGCGGCGGCCCTGTACCACGCGCTCAGCGAAACCAGTCTGTCGCCGTCCGAATACCGCGTGATACCGCACCTGCCGTTCCCGATCGACGAGCGCGAAGCGGGTCACACGCCGAGCGTACCGCCGCTGATCAAGGGTTATCTTCGCGGCGGCGCATGGGTGTGTGGCGAACCGGCCTGGGACCCCGACTTTCATTGTGCCGACCTGTTCCTGTTGCTGCCACTGACCAAGCTCGATAGCCGATATGCGCGGCATTATTTGAAAGAGACCACGTCGATTTGAGGGGGGGCAGGAGTCTGTTCTGTCCGTGATGAATTTAGTGCATAAGAACGGGAACGCGGCGGTTGGAAAACCATCCAATCGCATTTAGGAGCGCGACATGCCCGATCCCACATTGACATCAGCCAGTCCCCTTAATCCCGGCGACGAAGCGGCCCCCGGTAGTACCGGAAGCGGTGAAGACGTGTGCCCTCATTGCAAAGGTAGTGGCAAGATGGACGGCGGCAAGGAGTGTGCGATCTGCGGCGGTACCGGCATAATCATCGAAGGCATCGGCGGCGGTTGATTTTTTGATCGGCACAGCGTTGATAGCCTGACGATCAACGCTCGACGCTGGCCGCGCCTGACTACTCGCGCGGTTCGCCCGTGCCTATTTGGAAATCAGATCCGGCGTCATCACCGCCCGCAGGAAATTGTTCGGACCTTCATCGCGGTCGCGCTGGCCGATCCACCACACGTTGGCTTTACGCACTGTCCACTCTTGCGGGCTGCCTGTCAGCAGCAACGCCGCGACTTGCCCCAGCGTTGGCTGGTGACCCACCACCAGCACCGGTTCTTTACTGTCTGGCCAATGGGCGGCAATCAAGATCTGTTCTGGCGTCGCCTCCGGACCCAGTTCCTGGACGATCTTGAATTTGCGGCCGAGTGCCTCGGCGGTCTGGATTGTGCGCGTCGTGGGACTTACCAGGATCTTGCAGCTGTTGGGCAGATTTTGATCCAGCCACTCTGCCATTTTCCATGCCTGCTTGTGTCCTTTCGCCGTCAATGCACGTTTGTGATCGGGCTCGCCCAGCTCCGCTTCCGCATGCCGCCATAACAGGATTTCCATTGTCAGTCCTTTCGTTCGCCCGGTGCCCCGAGCAACTCCATCAAGTATTGTTGGGCCGAAAAAGCAACCTGTTTGCCGCGTAGCTTGCGCTTGTTATACACGCCGTTCGAATCGAGTTCCCAGGCATTGACATTGTCTTTAAGGTACGGATTCAAGCCTTCGTTGATGACGCGTCGTTTGGCGGCCGGATCGAGCACCGGAAAACCGACTTCGATTCGACGGAACAGGTTGCGGTTCATCCAGTCCGCGCTGGCCAGATAGACATCGTGCGCCAGATCGTTGCGGAAATAATAAATGCGGCTGTGTTCCAGGAACCGGCCGACGATCGAGCGCACCCGGATATTTTCGGACAGACCAGGTACACCTGGACGCAGTGCGCAGGCACCGCGTACGATCAGGTCGATCTTGACGCCATCGGCAGACGCGGCGTACAGCGCGCGGATTACCGATTCGTCGAGCAATGCATTCATCTTGGCGATAATGCGTCCGGGCCGCCCGAGTCGGGCGATCTTCGCTTCATTCTGAATTGCCTTAATCGTTTCCTTCTGCATTGTGAAAGGTGCTAACCATAAGTAGTCGAGCTTTTTGGGCTTGGTCAGACTGGTCAGATGAATGAACACTTCATTGACTTCCGCCGTCAGGGCCGGGTTCGACGTGAGCAAGCCGAAATCAGTATAGAACTTGGTCGTCGTAGGATGATAGTTACCGGTCCCGAGATGGGCGTAATAGCGCAATTCGCCTTCTTCGCGCCGCAGCACCAGTGCCAGCTTGGCGTGAGTTTTCAGACCGACCACACCATAGACGACCTGCGCGCCGACCCGCTCCAGCCGTTCCGCCCAGTTGATGTTGGCTTCTTCATCGAATCGCGCCATCAGTTCCACGATCACCGTGACTTCCTTGCCGCGTTGCGCAGCCTTGATCAACGCATCCATCAAGTCCGAGTTCATGCCGGTGCGGTAGATCGTTTGCTTGATCGCCAGCACGCTCGGGTCTTCCGCCGCGCTACGGACGAATTCGACGACCGGCAGGAACGACTGAAACGGATGATGCAGCAACACGTCCTGTTTCTTGAGCAAGGCAAAAATATCGTTATTTGCCAATATCGCTGGGAATTTTGGCAAAAACGGCGGAAAGCGCAGTGCCGGCTGGCTTGCCAGCTCGACCAGTTCCGACAGCCTGACCATGTTAACCAGGCCATCGACCGCATACAGGCGATTGCGGTCGATCGAAAATTGCTCAAGGAGGAATTCCGACAGACTTTCGGGACAATTTTTCGCGACTTCCAGTCGCACCGCGACGCCGAATTGGCGGCTATGCAATTCGCTTTGCAATGCCTGGCGGAGATTTTTGACTTCTTCCTCGTCGACCCACAAGTCGCTGTTGCGCGTAACCCGGAACTGCGAATACGCGATCACCTCGCGCCCGGTAAACATGTCGGTGATGTGGGCATGAATGACGGACGAGAGAAGGCAGAACGACACCCCGTTCGGCGACAGGTCCGGCGGCAGCTGGATTACGCGCGGTAACACGCGCGGCGCTTTGACAATGGCGATCGCGGTGCCGCGGCCGAATGCGTCTTTTCCGGACAGCTCGACAATAAAATTAAGACTTTTATTCAATACTTGCGGAAAAGGATGGGCCGGATCGAGGCCGATCGGTGTCAGTAACGGCCTGACCTCGCGATCAAAATAGGCTTTCACCCAGGCGCGCTGGGCATCGTTACGGTCCTGGTGCGTCAACAGATGGATGCCCTTGGACGACAGTTTCGGCAAAATATCGTTATTAAGGATCGCATATTGCCTTTCGACGATGTCGTGGCATTCGAGGCTGGTGCGTTCCAGGGCCGCATTGAGTGCGGGGGTGATGACTGGCTCCCCTTCGTCCTGATTCTGGGCGAGCAGGCTGGCAATGCGCACTTCAAAAAATTCATCCAGATTGCTGCTGACTATACAGAGATAGCGCAATCGCTCCAGCAAAGGGACTGATACATTTTCTGCCTGGGCCATCACGCGTCGGTTGAACGCAAGTTGGGACAATTCCCGGTTCAGGTAGATGCTGTCCTTAACGGAGTCGATCGAAATAGAAGGGGTCGGCTTGCTTCGTTTGTTCATATCATAAATCGTCAAAGGTGCGCAGCGACTCATTGTGGCTTCTTCATCCGTTTGCGGGGAAGGACCGGGATGAACGCGGACATGGCGCAATTGTTATTTAGGAATGGCATTTTCGCCAAGGCCTTTAGTTGAGCCTTGGTCAGTGTCGCGAGTGTAGTAGGCGATTATGACAACTCAATGACATAATTACGCCCAAAATCGGTTTATGACATGAAGAATTGATACGTCATATGGCTGTCATAATTCTCCGTTACAGTTCGCCTTGTTCTATTTATCCCTCTTCTAGGAGCTACCATGCGACTGAACCAACTTTTCAAGTCCGTAGCAGTGACAGCAGTTGCTACGTTTGCATTTACGTCCGTTCACGCTGCCGACATGACAGGCGCCGGCGCCACTTTTCCCTATCCGATTTATGCCAAATGGGCAGAAGCCTATAAAACCGCAACCGGCAATGGTTTGAATTACCAGTCCATCGGTTCCGGCGGCGGCATCAAGCAGATCAAGGCCAAAACAGTTGATTTCGGCGCCTCCGACATGCCTTTGAAGCAAGAAGACCTGGATGCGGATGGCCTGATCCAGTTCCCGGCAATCATGGGCGGCGTGGTCCCGGTGATTAACCTGGAAGGCGTCAAGCCCGGCCAGATCAAGATGACCGGCGAAGTCGTCGCCGGTATTTATCTGGGCAAGATCACCAAATGGAATGCGCCCGAGATCGCTGCGCTCAATCCCGGCGTGAAGTTGCCAGCAACCGACATCACCGTGGTCCATCGTGCTGACGGCTCCGGTACATCCTTCCTGTTCACCGACTATCTGTCGAAAATCAGCCCGGACTTCAAGACGACGGTCGGCGCAGGCACTGCAGTAAAGTGGCCTGTGGGCGTCGGCGGCAAGGGTAACGAAGGCGTCGCTGCCAACGTCCAGCGGATCAAGGGTTCGATCGGTTACGTCGAGTACGCGTATGCCAAGAAAAACAACATGCAGTACACCCAGTTGAAAAATCGTGATGGCGTGTTCGTTTCGCCTGATGACGAAAACTTCAAGGCTGCTGCTGCCGGCGCCGACTGGGCCAAGACACCGGGTTTCGGCGTCGTACTGACCGATCAGGCGGGCAAAGCAAGCTGGCCGATCACAGGTGCATCGTTCATCCTGATGCACAAAACGCAGGCTGATGGCGACAAAGGCAAGGAAGTGCTGAAATTCTTTGACTGGGCTTATAAGAATGGTGGCGCCATGGCCGCCGATCTGGACTATGTCGCAATGCCGGCACCGGTTGTCAAAATGATACAAGATGGCTGGAAAGCGCAAGTGAAAGACGCGTCGGCCAAGGCACTGTGGTAAGCAGCAAGATTCGTTAGGCGCAGTACAGGCAATCGCCGGCTCTGGTTCTATTGAATCAGAGCCGGCGCTCGTCTTTAATTACATTGGCAAACCATGAGCGCAAATCCACACTTGATTTCGATGCCTTCTACAGATTCAACAATGATTGATGAAGCAACCGTTACCGCCGCAGCGGCGAGACAGGCGCTAGTCAGCACGATGCGTGTGCAGCGAATGCAGGATTTTGTTTTCCACAAGCTGACCTTGAGTTTCGCGCTGAGTGTCTTGCTGGTTCTGGTCGGTATCATCGTTTCGCTCATCATCGGCGCGTGGCCGGCCTTCCAGGAATTTGGTCCCGCGTTTATCACCACCATCGAATGGGATCCGGTCAACAACAAGTATGGCGCGCTCATCGCCATCGTCGGTACCTTGAGCACATCGCTGATCGCCTTGATGATCGCATTTCCGATCAGCTTCGGCATCGCACTTTTTCTTACCGAAATTTGTCCTGCATGGCTGCGCCGCCCGCTCGGCACAGCGGTCGAATTGCTGGCCGGCGTGCCTAGCATCATCTACGGCATGTGGGGCCTGTTCGTCTTTGCGCCGTTCTTCGCCGATTACGTACAGCCTCTGCTGGCCAAAACACTTGGACAGGTGCCAGTCATCGGCGAACTGTTCAAGGGCCCGATGATGGGCATCGGCATTCTGACCGCCGGTCTTATCCTGGCAATCATGATCATCCCGTTCATCGCTTCGGTGATGCGCGACGTTTTCGAAGTGGTGCCTGCCGTTTTGAAGGAATCGGCGTACGCGCTGGGATGTACCAAGTGGGAAGTAGTACGCAAGATCGTGCTGCCCTATACCAAGATTGGTGTCGTCGGCGGCGTCATGCTGGGTTTGGGCCGCGCGCTCGGCGAGACCATGGCAATTACGTTCGTCATCGGCAATGCGCATGTTCTGTCCTGGTCGCTGTTCGCTGCCGGTAACAGCATCGCCTCGACGCTGGCCAATGAATTCGCCGAAGCAGATTCGCCGCTGCACGTATCGTCGTTGTTCGCACTCGGCCTGATCCTGTTCGTGATCACCTTCATCGTATTGTCGGCAGCCAAGCTGATGTTGCTTGGATTGAAAAGAAGAGAAGGAACCAAATAATGGACGCATCACGCACTGTTGCGCTCAATTCACCGCAAAACCCGGTCTACCGCAAGCGGTTGTGGGTCCACCGTATCGGCATCACGCTGTCGTTCCTTGCCATGGCCATCGGGATATTTTTCCTGATGTGGATACTGATAACACTGGTATTCAAGGGTGTCGGCGCTCTCAACGTGGCCATCTTTACCGAAACCACGCCGGCACCCGGCAGCGAAGGCGGCGGCTTGATGAACGCTATCCTGGGCAGCCTGATGATGGTGCTGACCGCGACCGTGATCAGCACGCCCATCGGCATCCTGGCCGGTATCTACCTCGCAGAATACGGCGAAGAAAGCTGGTTCGCCCAAGTCACGCGCTTCGTCACCGACATCATGCTGTCGGCACCATCGATCGTCATCGGTTTGTTTGTTTATGCAATTTACGTTGCGCAGGTCAAGCACTTTTCCGGATGGGCCGGCAGTTTCGCCATTGCGCTCATCGCCATTCCGGTAGTCGTGCGCACCACCGACAATATGCTTAACCTGGTGCCGACCAGTTTGCGCGAAGCCGCCTTCGCGCTTGGCGCGCCGCGCTGGAAAGTCGCGACGCTGATTCGTCTTCGAGCAGTCAAGGCCGGCGTTGTCACCGGCGTCCTGTTAGCGTTGGCGCGCATTTCCGGTGAAACCGCGCCGCTGCTGTTTACTGCCTTGAACAACCAGTTTTTCAGTTCCAACATGAACCAGCCAATGGCAAACCTGCCGGTCGTGATTTACCAGTTTGCGATGAGCCCGTATGACAACTGGCGCGAACTCGCATGGGGCGGGGCGTTGATCGTAACCTTCAGCGTACTGGCGCTGAATATTTTGTCGCGCACCTTGTTCAATCAAAAAGTCCAACACTAGAATTTTTCAGGATCACTATGAATGCCCAACCGTCCATGCTTGCCAAGAACAAAACGACAATCGAAATCACCGACCTGAACTTTTTCTACGGCGCGTTTCAGGGGCTGAAGAACATTAACCTGAACATTCACGAAAGAAAAGTCACGGCATTCATCGGGCCGTCCGGTTGTGGCAAGTCCACCCTGCTGCGTACGCTCAACCGCATGTACGATCTGTATCCTGGTCAGCGTGCGGAGGGCCGCATTATGTATGCCGGCCGTAATATTCTCGAACCCGGCCAGGACGTCAACATGTTGCGTGCCAAAGTCGGTATGGTGTTTCAAAAGCCGACGCCGTTTCCGATGTCGGTCTATGACAATATTGCCTTCGGCGTGCGGCTATACGAGAACCTGCCCAAGGGCGAGATGGACGAGCGCGTCGAATGGGCGCTCAACAAGGCAGCATTGTGGGGTGAGGTCAAGGACAAGCTCAATAAAAGTGGTTTGAGTCTGTCGGGCGGCCAGCAACAGCGCCTGTGCATCGCCCGCGGCGTCGCTGTCAAGCCCGATGTCCTGCTACTCGATGAGCCGACTTCGGCACTGGACCCGATCTCCACTGCCAAGATCGAGGAACTGATCAGCGAACTCAAGGAAGACTACACGATCACGATCGTGACCCACAACATGCAGCAGGCGGCGCGCTGTTCTGATTACACCGCCTACATGTATCTAGGCGAACTGGTCGAGTTCGGCGAGACCGACCAGATTTTCATGAATCCCGGCAAGCGCGAGACCCAGGATTACATTACGGGCCGTTTCGGCTAATTGTTTGTTGCAGTCACTGTACCGAACCCTCATTCGAATTATCAAGGAGAGAACCTGATGCCAGGCGAACATTCTTCAAAGCAGTACGATCTGGACCTGGAAACCATTCGTTCGAAGGTTTTGCTGATGGGTGGCCTGGTCGAGAGCCAATTTCACGACGCCATCACTTGTTTTCGCACAGGCGATGTCGAGCAGGCCGAGCAAATTATCCGCGCCGACGAAAATGTCAACCGTCTTGAAGTTGCCCTCGACGACACTTGCAGTCACCTGATCGTCAAGCGCCAGCCGGCCGCCAACGATTTGCGCACGGTCATGGCCACGATTAAGGTCATCACCGACCTCGAGCGCATCGGCGACGAAGCCACGAAGATCGCCCGTGCTGCAAAAAACATTCCCGAGCGCAGTGTCGCCACCCTTAATCAATATGATACGGTGCGCGTGATTGCCAACAGCGCCAGCGACCTGCTGCACGACGCGCTCGATGCCTTTGCGCGTCTCGACGGCAAGCAAGCACTGAAGATCATTACCCAGGACGAAGTGACCGATCACGAGTTCCGCTCGATCATGCGCAACCTGATCACATTTATGATGGAAGATCCGCGCACTATCTCAGCAGCGCTCGATACCTTATGGGTGGCCAAGGCGATCGAACGCATCGGCGACCATGCGAAGAACATTGCAGAATACGTGATCTACGTTGTCGAGGGAAAAGACATTCGCCATACAGATTACGCGGCGCTCAATCAAGACCGGTCTAACTGATACCCCAACATGGCAGCTGATAAAACCACTATCCTGATCGTCGAGGACGAGCCCGCCATCGTCGAGCTCGTTACATATACGCTGAAAGAGGGCGGCTGGAATACCTCCGCCGTGCACACTGCCGCCGATGCGTGGGATTACATCCAGCGCCGCACGCCGCACTTGATCCTGCTGGACTGGATGCTACCCGATCAGACCGGCTTGCGGTTGCTGGCGCGCATACGCGGCGACCGCCAGTTCAACGACATACCGATCATCATGTTGACGGCCAAAAGCATGGAAGAGGACAAAATCGCCGGCCTGGATAACGGCGCCGATGACTACATCACCAAGCCATTTTCGCCGCGTGAGCTAACGGCCAGAATCAATGCGCTGTTGCGGCGCAAGGCGCCCGAACACGCGCACAGCTTGATGTCGGCAGGCGCAGTCAGCCTCGACCCGATCAGTTGCAGTGTCAGCATGGCAGACCAGAAAATCGATATCGGCCATGCTGAATTCAAGCTGCTAAAATTTTTTCTGGCGCATCCCGATCGCGTGTTTTCGCGCAGCCAGTTGCTTGACAAGGTCTGGGGCGATCACGTCGTGATCGAAGAACGTACCGTCGACGTCCATGTGCTGCGTTTGCGCAAAGCGCTCAAAGAAGCGGAATACCTTATCAAGACAGTGCGTAGTGTAGGCTACATGCTTTCTGAAAAATAAATCGTCTATGAACCCGCAGTTGTTGTTCTGGATACCCGCTGCACTGCGGATGTCGCTGGTCATCATTCTTACCGCACTGGTCTGGGTATTTGCCGGGCACCTGGCGGGACTGGCCACCGGCGTCATCGGCATGGGATCGCTCGTGGTGATCCAGTTGCATTACCTTAATCAACTGTCCGGATGGCTGGATAATCCCGACAGCGCGCGTCTGCCCGACGGCTGGGGCGCATGGACCGATGTCTTTTCGCGACTCTATCGACTGCGTCGCGACGACGAAAAAAATCGTAAGGAATTGACCGAATGGCTGGCCCGTTTTCGCCAGGCCATGAAACTTTTGCCGGATGGTGTCGTCATCATGGACGACGTGCTGTTTCTCGAATGGTGCAATCCTGCTGCCGAGCGCCATCTGGGTCTGGCGAATGTGAGCGACAAGGGCATGCGCGTTACCAACCTGATCCGCAACCCGGATTTCATGGATTACATTATTCTGGGCCGCTACGAGCAGCCGCTGACGCTGTCCCTGCGCGAACGCAAGCTTATCGTTCATATCATTCCGTTTGAAAACCGGCGTCAGATTCTGGTAACGCATGATGCGACCGAATCGGTGCGTATCGAGATGATGCGGCGCGACTTCATCGCCAATGCCTCGCACGAATTACGCACACCGCTGACGGTCATCAACGGTTTCCTGGAAATCGCCTCATCGCAGCCCAATCTCGATACGCAAACCCGGCAGTCGCATCTGAAGTTGATGACCGAGCAAGGGAGGCGTATGCAAAACCTGGTCGAGGACATGCTCACTCTGACCCGCCTGGAATCGATCGACTACCCGGTTCGACCCGAGCACGTCAACATCCACATCCTGCTGGACCAGATCCTGCAAGAAGCGAGAGCGCTTTCGGCAGGCAAGCACACGATTACGCTCGCGGTCGACGGGCCGGATATCAAGGGCAGTACCGATGAGTTGCGCAGCGCGTTCAGTAACTTGGTTTCCAACGCGGTACGCTACACGCCGGAACAGGGCCACATCAAGCTGATATGGAGCAACACGGACGCTGGCCCGCAGTTTGCCGTGCAAGACGACGGCATCGGCATTCGTGCCGAACACATCGTCCGGTTGACCGAACGCTTCTACCGCGTTGACAAGAGTCGCTCCCGCGAAACGCAGGGTACCGGACTTGGCTTGGCGATTGTCAAGCATGTTTTATTACGGCACGGCGCATCACTGGCGATCGATTCCAAGCCCGATCACGGCAGCACCTTCATTGTCAAATTACCGAAAAGCGCGGTGTCCGCCATGCCCGCGCAAAACGAAGTGATGCGCGGGTAGCGGATCGAGAACTCTATTTCCCACCGTCGGTATCGGTCGAGGGTATGGCATCCGGCGCAAAACATTGTAAGCGTCGAGCCCAGCAATAATCAGCGCGCGCATCTTCTGCTACCATCAATTTCTTTTCATTCCGGGCGACATCATCGCATGCCGCCTCAGCACCGCCGATGTCACGCTTATTTTCCCTCCTGTCGCTCGCCTTGAGTTCCTTGTTGCTAGTCGGTGCTTGCGCGAGTATCACATCGTCGCCTGTTAAAACGTCAACGCCGTCGGTGGTCGCCGCGCCCCAAAAAATCAGCCGTCCGGTCAGCATTGCACTCGTGCTCGGTGGCGGTGCTGCCCGAGGCTTTGCCCACATCGGCGTGATCAAGGCACTCGAAGCACAAGGCATCGTGCCTGATATCGTGGTCGGCACCAGTGCCGGCAGTTTGGTCGGCGCGCTGTACGCGGCTGGCAACAATGGATTTGCCTTGAACAAACTGGCGTTGAACATGGAGGAGGCCGCGATTTCGGACTGGTCGGTGCCGCTTTTTTCTAAAGCGACCGGCGTCCTCAAGGGGGAAGCGCTGCAAAATTATGTCAACAAATTAGTCAACAACGTGCCAATGGAAAAACTGAAGATTCGCTTTGGTGCAGTAGCAACCGACCTCAACAGCGGCTTGCCAATTCTGTTCGAACGTGGCAATACCGGACTGGCGGTGCGGGCTTCCTCGGCAGTGCCGAGCGTATTTCAGCCAGTGCGTATCGGTGAACACTACTACGTCGACGGCGGCCTGGTCTCACCGGTGCCAGTGCGCTTTGCACGCCAGATGGGGGCCGATTTCATCATCGCTGTCAATATCTCGCAGCGTCCCGACAAGCAAGCCGCGAACAGTTCACTCGACGTGGTGTTGCAGAGCTTCGCCATCATGGGGCAGAGCATCAATCTGCAGGAGCTCAAGGATGCCGACATCGTGATCCAACCCGCGCTTGGAACCATGAAAGGCAACGATTTCAACGGCCGTAACCTGGCAATCCTTGCTGGCGAACAAGCTGCGGGTAATGCGATGGCGGAGATCAAGGACAAACTGAAAGCGCGGCGTGCACAGTAGCGCTTAATGATTTTTTGTCGCGCTTACCGCTGGTCGGGATCGTTGATCCGGCGTGCGCCGCTGAAGCGTGCCTTCCAGTAAGCCACATCCATGCTTTCGATGCGCACCTGGCCGCCACTCGATGGCGAATGAATGAATTTGCTGTCGCCGAGATAAATGCCGACATGCGAAAAGCTGCGCTTCAAAGTATTGTAAAAAACCAGGTCACCGGGTTGCAGATCATGCTTTTCGATTTTCAAACCGACCTGGCTGATTTCTTCCGAAGTGCGTGGCAGGATCGCACCCCATGCCTCTTTAAATACGTGTCGTACCAGTCCGCTGCAGTCAAGGCCGCTTTCAGGCGTATTGCCGCCTAGTCGATAATGAATTCCCAGCATGCCCATCGAGCGCAGTGCCAGCTCGGAGGCACGTTGCGTGAAATTTTGTAATCTCGTCATGGGCGTAACGGGGGCATCGACTGATTCGGCACCCCAGGCCGGCGCCATGAATGTCATGCCGACGACCGCCGCGTATGCCACTACGGCACGACAGGCTCCACCGAATACAGAAGACTTTTTATTTGTCATCAGGAAATTTCAAAATAGTGACATACGGAATGTATGTTAATACGCCGTTGGTGTCAAAATTAATTGCATCAGGTATGCTGGCACTTGGAATTCACTTGGAAGCCAAGGTTTGCGCGCATGGTTACAAATACAATGACAGCCATCTCCCTCAAGCCGCGAGTCCTGATTGCCGATGATTCGCGGATTGTTCGTGCCACTTTGATAAAACACATCGAAGGGTTATTCGACTTTCGTGAAGCGCTCGACGGCGAGCAGGCTTGGCAAACACTGCTGATCGACCCGAATATTCGCGTCGTCATTACGGATTTGACGATGCCCAATCTCGATGGCTATGGTCTGCTGGAAAGAATCCGATCTTCTAAAATTTCACGTATTCGCAATATTCCGGTCGTCGTGGTATCCGGTAGCGATGAGCAGCAGGAGCGCGACCGCGCCAAGGCGGCCGGCGCTTCGGATCTGATTACGAAAGGTATCGGTACCGCCCAGCTGCTGTCACGGCTGGATATTTTGTCGAAACTGGTTAATACCCAGCATGAATTCGAGCGCAGTCTGGAAGCGCTGGTGCTCGAAAGCGACACAGCGGTAGCGCTGGTTTTGGCGAACCCCGATGAACTCCTGGTGCAGGCTCGGGCGATGCTGGCACATGCCGTCAAGAACAACAAGAATTTCGTCATGCTCAATGCCTGCGTGGGCGTCAAGCACAACGGCCTAGACGGCGTTGCCGCGTCGCCTCCTGCCAGTGTGGTCAATGCCATTGGCCAGTTGTTGCAGCGTACGATCCGTCAAACCGATCGCGTATCCGTCACCGGCAAGGATGAGTTTACGCTGGCAACAGGCAGCATTCATTTCGATTCTGCGCGCAATTTTGCGCAGCGTATCTGCAACGCGATTTCCAATGCTAACCTGATCGACGATCACCGCATGTCGTTCATCGCAAGTTGCGGACTGGTTTCCCTGGCAGAGTACGGTTCGGCTCAAGGGTCCCCGGTACCCGATGTCGCGTCTTTGCAGCAGGTCGCGCATAGACGTGCCGCCAAAGGACTGCGCGAATGCAGGACTGGCGTCATAGGTCCGGAAGAAGAGGCCGCAGCGTCGGGAAATCTGGCGATAGTCGAGCAATTTAGCGCCAGCGGCTCGCCTGCAGCGCCAGCAGCAGAATTAAACCCCGCGCTGCCGGCCGTTTTGCCCGACCTGGGCACATTCCTGCAATGGATACGGGAAGGAAAGCACGATCTCGTGATGGCGCAAATGGCTAGCCTGCCGGCTGAATTACGCCAGATGGTCGACGTGATGATGCAACATACGAAGCCATGATTACCGCGTCGCTTATGCAGGCGTCTGATACGTTTTCAACATGAACTCGATTGCGTTGTCGTACAATCTGGTCTTGTTCAATCAGGAGCCAAAATGCAATCCAAATCAATTCTGACACTTGACGATGTCAAGAAAATCGCCGCTGCATCCGAAGCGGAAGCCATTGCCAACAACTGGGCAGTGACTATCGCGATCGTCGACGACGGTGGTCACCTGCTGTGGTTGCAGCGCCTCGACGGTGCAGCGCCAATCTCGGCAGATATCGCCCCGGCGAAGGCCCGTACCGCCGCACTCGGCCGCCGCGAGACCAAGGTCTACGAAGACATGATCAACAACGGACGCTTTTCGTTTATTACCGCGCCCACCCTGCAAGGTATGCTCGAAGGCGGCGCGCCGATCATGGTCAATGGTCAATGCGTCGGCGCTGTCGGCGTTTCTGGCGTCAAGTCCAGTGAAGACATTCAGATTGTCAATGCAGGTATCGCCGCGCTCGGCCTGTAAATCGATATGCTGTCGCATGCTCATATCGAAAGTGCGACAGCGCATTTCATCCGATTTTCGAAATGGGTTCGATAGACATTTTATTGCGAATGTTCCCATGAACGACCGCTTTGTCGCGCGTTCCAACACCAGACTCGCTGGTAATCGTGGTTTGCCCGAAGGGTCTGTTCTACGCTATAATTGCGCGGTTTAGCTAAATTTACTCCGCTGTAGCGCATACCACCTTCCTATCGTCCCGAAGAGACCCGATATTAACCCCTGAGGCGTAAGCCCTGCGGTGTCACCACGGTCGCTTCGGCGCAGCGCGCAGCGGTAACAACATCAGGAGTTACCCTTGCTGCCATTCTTTTCTGGCCACACCACACCGGCCATCCTAGCGCTTGCAGACGGGTCTGTTTTTCACGGTATTTCCATCGGCGCCACCGGTCACACGACAGGCGAAGTGGTTTTCAACACATCGATGACCGGTTATCAGGAAATTCTGACGGATCCAAGCTATTGCCGTCAAATCGTCACACTGACCTATCCGCATATCGGCAACACCGGCATCAACGCTGAAGATGTCGAATCGTACAAGATCCACGCCGCCGGACTGATCATTCGCGATCTGCCGATTCTCGCATCCAACTTCCGCTCTACCCAGAGCCTCTCGGACTACTTGCAGGCCGAGAACATCGTTGCCATTTCCGGCATCGATACGCGCAGGCTGACCCGCATTTTGCGCCAGAAGGGCGCTCAAAGCGGCACCATCCTGACCGGCGAAGATGCCACCGTCGAGCGTGCGCGCGAGCTGATCGCAACTTTCCCGGGCTTGGCAGGCATGGACCTGGCGAAAGTCGTCTCCACCGAGGCGGCGTACGACTGGACTGAGACCGAATGGCAACTAGGTGCCGGCTACGGCAAGCTGACAGCGCCTAAATTTCATGTAGTCGCGTTTGACTACGGCATCAAGTACAACATCTTGCGCATGCTGGCGCAGCGCGGCTGCAAGATCACGGTGCTGCCGGCGCAAGCGACGGCAGCCGACGCCATCGCCTTGAATCCCGATGGCATTTTCTTGTCAAACGGCCCTGGCGACCCGGAGCCTTGTGACTACGCGATTGCGGCGACAAAGGAATTGATCGAGCGCGGCATTCCGACTTTCGGCATCTGCCTTGGCCACCAAATTATGGCGCTGGCATCTGGCGCCCGGACCGTGAAGATGAAATTCGGCCATCATGGCGCCAATCATCCGGTCCAGGATCTCGATTCGAAACAAGTCTTGATCACCTCGCAAAACCACGGCTTCGAAGTGGACAGCGCGACGCTGCCCGCCAATTGCCGCGTCACCCATGTGTCATTGTTCGATGGTTCGCTGCAGGGCTTCGCCCGCACCGACAAGCCGGCGTTCTGCTTCCAGGGACATCCCGAAGCCTCGCCCGGCCCGCATGACATCGCCCCACTGTTCGATCGCTTCGTGGCGATGATGGAGAACCATAAAAATGCCTAAGCGTACCGACATAAAAAGCATCCTGATCATTGGTGCCGGCCCGATCATCATCGGCCAGGCCTGCGAATTCGATTATTCCGGCGCACAGGCTTGCAAGGCACTGCGTGAAGAGGGATACCGTGTAGTGCTGGTCAACAGCAATCCGGCCACGATCATGACCGATCCCGAAATGGCCGACGTTACCTACATCGAGCCAATCACCTGGCAAGTCGTCGAACGCATCATTGCCAAGGAAAAACCGGACGCGATCCTGCCGACCATGGGTGGCCAGACCGCGCTGAACTGCGCGCTCGACCTGCATAACAACGGCGTACTGACCAAATACGGCTGCGAGCTGATCGGTGCATCGCCGGAAGCCATCGACATGGCCGAGGACCGCTCCAAGTTCAAGGATGCGATGACCAAGATCGGTCTCGGCTCCGCGCGCTCGGGCGTGTCGCACACGCTGGACGAATCATGGACCGTCCAGAAAGAACTGGGCGGCTTTCCGGTCATCATCCGGCCGTCATTCACGATGGGCGGCACCGGCGGCGGTATTGCCTACAATGCCGAAGAATTCGAGACCATCTGCAAGCGCGGCCTGGAAGCCTCGCCGACCACCGAATTGCTGATCGAAGAATCGCTGATCGGCTGGAAAGAGTACGAGATGGAAGTGGTCCGCGACAAAAAGGACAACTGCATTATCGTCTGCTCGATTGAAAACCTTGATCCGATGGGCGTCCATACCGGCGACTCGATCACGGTCGCGCCAGCACAGACGCTGACCGACAAGGAATATCAGATCATGCGCAATGCCTCGCTGGCAGTGCTGCGCGAGATCGGTGTCGACACCGGCGGCTCGAACGTTCAGTTCGCCATCAATCCCGATGACGGCCGCATGATCGTCATCGAAATGAATCCGCGCGTATCGCGTTCGTCGGCGCTGGCCTCGAAAGCGACGGGCTTCCCGATCGCCAAGATTGCCGCCAAGCTAGCGGTCGACTTTACGCTCGATGAATTGCGCAACGAAATCACCGGCGGCGCCACACCCGCGTCATTCGAGCCGAGCATCGACTACGTCGTCACGAAAATCCCGCGCTTTGCCTTCGAGAAATTCCCAACTGCCGACAGTCACCTGACCACCCAGATGAAGTCGGTTGGCGAAGTCATGGCGATCGGCCGCACGTTCCAGGAATCGTTCCAGAAAGCCTTGCGTGGTCTGGAAGTCGGCGTCGATGGCATGAATGAAAAAACCAAGGACCGCGAGACCATCGAAGAAGAACTCGGCGAGCCGGGGCCAGAACGTATATGGTACGTCGGCGACGCTTTCGCGCATGGCTTTACGTTGGAAGAAGTGCATCAGCTGACGCATATCGATCCATGGTTCCTGATCCAGATCAAGGAAATCGTCGACATCGAGCTGTGGCTTGAAACGCAGACGCTCGATGCGATCGACAAGCCGACGCTATTCAAACTCAAGCAAAAGGGTTTCGCCGATCGCCGTCTGGCCAAGTTGCTCAAAGTTACCGATACCGAAGTGCGCGAAAAGCGCCGCGCCCTGAACATCCGCCCGGTTTACAAACGGGTCGATACCTGCGCCGGCGAATTTTCCACCGATACGGCATACATGTATTCGACGTATGAAGAGGAATGCGAATCCAATCCTACCAACAACAAAAAAATCATGGTGTTGGGTGGCGGACCGAACCGTATCGGCCAGGGTATCGAATTCGATTATTGCTGCGTACATGCGTCGCTCGCGCTGCGTGAAGACGGCTATGAAACCATCATGGTCAACTGCAATCCGGAAACCGTCTCGACCGATTACGATACCTCCGACCGCTTGTACTTCGAGCCGCTGACTCTGGAAGACGTGCTGGAAATTGTCGACAAAGAAAAACCGGTTGGCGTCATCGTGCAGTACGGTGGGCAAACGCCACTGAAACTCGCGCTGGACCTCGAAGCCAATGGCGTGCCGATCATCGGCACCTCGCCTGACATGATCGATGCAGCCGAAGACCGCGAACGCTTCCAGAAGCTGCTGCACGAACTCGGCTTGCGCCAGCCGCCGAACCGTACCGCCCGCACCGAAGAAGACGCGCTGCGCCTGGCGCAAGAAATCGGCTATCCGCTGGTAGTGCGGCCGTCGTACGTACTGGGCGGACGGGCCATGGAAATCGTTCACGAGCAGCGTGACCTCGAGCGCTACATGCGCGAAGCAGTCAAGGTCTCGCATGATTCGCCGGTACTGCTGGACCGCTTCCTCAACGATGCCATCGAAGTCGATGTCGATTGCCTGTCCGACGGCGAACGCACTTTCATCGGCGGCGTGATGGAGCATATCGAACAGGCTGGTGTCCACTCGGGCGACTCGGCGTGTTCGTTGCCGCCCTATTCACTGTCGCAAGCGACCATCGACGAACTCAAGCGTCAGACTTCGCTGATGGCCAAGGGCTTGAATGTGGTCGGTTTGATGAACGTCCAGTTCGCCATTCAGCAGCAGGAAATCGATGGCGCGATGCAGGATGTCGTGTTCGTGCTGGAAGTCAATCCGCGCGCCTCGCGTACGGTGCCGTTCGTGTCCAAGGCAACCGGCCTGCAACTGGCGAAAATTGCCGCGCGCTGCATGGCCGGTCAGTCGCTCGATAGCCAGGGCATCACGCATGAAGTGGTGCCGCCGTATTTCAGTGTCAAGGAAGCAGTGTTCCCGTTCGTCAAATTCCCGGGAGTTGACACGATTCTGGGACCGGAAATGAAATCCACCGGCGAAGTCATGGGTGTGGGCAAGACCTTCGGCGAAGCATTCGTAAAATCGCAACTGGGTGCCAGCGTTAAATTGCCAACGTCCGGCAAGGTGTTCCTAAGCGTCAAGGTCAGCGACAAGCCCCGTGCCGTGCAGGTCGCCAAGGACTTGGTCAGGATCGGTTTCTCGGTAGTGGCGACCAAAGGTACCGCTGCGGCCATCCGTGATGCCGGCATTGCGGTGACAACCATTAACAAGGTGGCCGAAGGACGTCCGCACGTAGTTGACATGATCAAGAATCAGGAAATCGCGATGGTCATCAACACCGTGGAGGAAAAGCGCAGCGCTATTACGGACTCGCGCGCGATCCGTACCTCGGCTCTGGCCGCGCGGGTGACGACCTATACGACTATTGCCGGTGCAGAAGCAGCAGTCGAGGGTATGGCGCACTTGGACGAGTTGCATGTCTACGATTTACAAGGCCTGCATAAAACCTTAAACTAGCCCATCAGGCATGCGGCATGCACTGCCGCATTAACACAACAGCAACCACAGAGGTCGCACACGGTGCCGGTACTTCCGGCGCGGTGGCGGCCTCTGTGGTTTTCACTTTATTAATAGAAAAATCATGAGCACAGTACCCATCACGAAATACGGCGCCGAACTTCTCAAGGAAGAACTGATCCGCCTGAAAACCAAAGAACGTCCATCCATCATCAATGCCATCGCCGAAGCACGTGCGCAGGGCGATCTGTCGGAGAACGCCGAGTACGATGCCGCCAAGGAACGTCAGAGTTTTATCGAAGGCCGCATAGCGGACCTCGAAGGCAAATTGGGTGCGGCCCAGATCATCGATCCGGCGATGCTGGAAGCAGACGGTCGTATTGTCTTCGCCTCCACGGTCGACCTGGAAGACCTCGAGACCGGTGACAAGGTCACTTATCAAATTGTCGGCATGGACGAAGCCGACATCAAGTATTCCAAAGTATCGGTGACGTCGCCCATCGCCCGCGCGCTGATCGGCAAGTTTGCCGGTGACGTGGTCGGTGTCGAAGCGCCTGCCGGCTTGCGCGAGTATGAAGTTCTCGACGTCCGTTACGTCTGACAAGCGATAGAGTGCGATGCTGATTTCATCTATGCGGCTGGTGATCGCCTCGCTATGGGTCGGCAGTATCTGGACAGTCGGTTATGTGGTTGCGCCGACGCTGTTTGCTACTATCGCGGATCGTGCTTTGGCAGGCACTATTGCGGGTAATCTGTTCCGCATCGAGGCGTGGATTTCGCTGGCCTGTGGCGCGATGCTGTTGTTGACGCTCGTGTTGGCGTCGAAGACAGGTATCTCGCGTCGCAAGACGGTCGCAATATTAATAGCGGCAATGATGGCTTGCAGCGCGATCAGTCATTTCGGCTTGCAACCCTTCATGGCGCAATTGCGAGCAAGTGCCGAAGGTGCGCTGACAGGGGATGCCAGATCACAATTCGGAATGTTGCACGGTATATCCAGTATTCTGTATTTATTGCAGAGCTTGCTGGGAATCGCGCTTCTAGTGAAAATCGGTGGTCAATCTTCACCACAAACGGTATGAACGGAGGCTCTGTTCGAGGAAATCTTGAAAGACTTTAATGCTGGTGCAAGAAGCGAATTCTAGCCCTTCATGCAAAGTCAATCAGCCGTTGCCGAGCGAGGATTTCTTGGAGCTGCTTTGACGCGGCTTGGCACGTTTGATCGAACCGCCCTGGGTAACGCGCTCGTTACCTTTTACCATGACCTTGGTGACGGAGGGGCGCTTGGTGCCGCTCGGGCTTGGCTTGACGATAGTGACTTCGCGCATGCCACGTCCGGTACGCGTCGCACGGCCTTTTACTTCTTCTGTTTCTTCTTTTTTCGGGCGGTAGATCACCAGCAGTTTGCCGATGTGCTGTACCGGCGCCGCATCCAGTTTTTCACAAATAGTCTCATACATGCCGATGCGCGCTTCGCGGTCGTCCCCGAAAACCCTGATTTTGATGAGTCCATGCGAGTTCAGGCTGGCATCGATTTCCTTAAGCACGGAGGGTTTAAGGCCGTCTTCGCCGATCATTACGATCGGGCTAAGTGCATGGGCATCAGCGCGGAGCGTACTGCGTTCCGCTGGAGTGAGTTTCGACATAATAATAAAGGTATTGGAAACAAGATTGAAAGCGGCTTAACGCAAGACAAATGCGACAGCCAATACGACAATTCTGTTCCCGGATATTGAAAACTAGTATTCTACGCGAATGGCAAAGAACAAATTAAACAAAAACTGGTTGCATGACCACATAAACGACCCATTTGTAAAGCAGGCACAAAAAGAAGGTTACCGCTCTCGGGCTGTCTACAAACTGAAGGAAATCGACGAATCCGACAAGCTCATCAAGCCCGGTCAGGTCATTGTCGACCTCGGCAGTACGCCTGGCAGCTGGTCACAGTACGTGCGCAATAAACTGGCGGGGCAGGACGGCGGCGGGATTCAGGGAACAATTATCGGTCTCGACATGCTTCCGATGGAACCAATTGCAGATGTACATTTCATACTAGGTGACTTCCGCGAAGCCGAAATGCTGCGTCAGCTCGAAGTGCTACTAGCCGGGCGCAAGGTCGATCTTGTGCTTTCCGATATGGCGCCCAATCTGTCAGGAATCGCCATCTCCGACGCTGCGCGCATGGAGCACATCATCGATCTGGCCATCGATTTTTCACGTGCTCACATGAAGCCTTCCGGCTCCTTGCTCGTCAAATGCTTTAATGGCACGGGTTATAACGAAATACTGCATAAATTCAGGGATGAATTCAAAACTGTCGCGTCTAAAAAGCCGAAAGCAAGTCGCGATAAGTCCTCGGAAATCTTCTTATTAGGAAAAGTCTTGAAAAATCCCATTTAATTCGATCTTCCCACTTGATTTCGGGACAGATCGAACCGATATTCGATCAAGCAAGTCGCGATTTTTGCGAGTAGAATCTACGTACATGTCATGTAAAAAGGACGCGACCGCGTCTAAGGAGTCCTAGTGAACAATATGTTTTCCAAAGCCGCCATCTGGGTGGTCATCGCATTGGTGCTTTTCACCGTCTTCAAGCAATTTGACGGACGTGGACTGTCGTCGGGTGCTACTTCGGTTCCTTATTCGGATTTCCTCGATGAAGTCAAATCGAAGCGGATCAAGGATGCGACCATCGAAGACCGTAGCATCGTGGCGACGACACAGGACGGCAAAAAGATCAAGACAGCGATCACTTACCTCGATCGAGGCCTGATCGGAGACTTGGTCAATAATGGCGTCAAATTCGATGTCAAACAACCGGAAGAGCAGTCTTTCCTGTCGCAAGTCTTCATTTCCTGGTTTCCGATGTTGTTGTTGATCGGTGTCTGGGTATTTTTCATGCGGCAGATGCAGGGCGGCGGCAAGGGTGGGGCATTCTCGTTCGGTCGCTCCAAGGCGCGCATGCTAGATGAGGCGAGTAACACAGTTACCTTTGCCGATGTTGCGGGTTGTGACGAAGCTAAAGAAGAGGTCAACGAAATCGTGGATTTCTTGCGGGACCCGACTAAATTCCAGAAATTGGGTGGCCGTATTCCACGTGGCGTGTTGATGGTCGGTCCTCCGGGTACCGGTAAGACACTGTTGGCCCGTGCTATTGCCGGCGAAGCCAAGGTGCCTTTCTTCACCATTTCAGGATCCGATTTTGTAGAAATGTTCGTCGGTGTAGGTGCGTCGCGGGTACGTGACATGTTCGAAAACGCCAAGAAACATTCGCCCTGCATCATTTTCATCGATGAAATCGACGCAGTCGGTCGTCACCGTGGCGCCGGCATGGGCGGAGGTAACGATGAGCGCGAACAGACATTGAACCAGTTATTGGTCGAGATGGACGGCTTCGAAGCAACTTCCGGGGTGATCGTGATCGCTGCGACCAACCGTGCCGACGTGTTGGACAAGGCATTGCTGCGTCCCGGTCGTTTCGATCGTCAGGTTATGGTTGGGCTGCCGGATATTCGTGGACGCGAGCAAATCATTTATGTCCATATGCGTAAGGTACCGATCGCACCGGACGTCAAAGCAGACATCCTGGCACGCGGTACGCCCGGGTTTTCCGGTGCCGACCTTGCCAATCTGGTTAATGAAGCGGCATTGTTTGCAGCGCGCCGCAACAAGCGTCTGGTGGAGATGCAGGATTTCGAGGATGCCAAAGACAAGATCGTCATGGGGCCGGAGCGAAAGTCGGCTGTCATGCGCGAAGAAGAGCGTCGTAATACCGCCTTTCACGAATCCGGCCATGCAGTGGTAGCGAAGCTGTTGCCAAAAGCCGATCCAGTGCACAAAGTGACTATCATGCCGCGTGGCTTCGCACTCGGCCTGACATGGCAATTGCCCGAGCATGATCGTGTGAACATGTACAAGGACAAGATGCTCGAAGAAATTTCGATTCTTTTCGGCGGCCGCATTTCGGAAGAAATCTTCATGCATACGATGTCCACCGGCGCATCGAACGACTTCGAGCGCGCAACCAAATTAGCACGGGCGATGGTGACCCGCTACGGTATGTCCGATGCACTCGGTACGATGGTGTACGAAGATACCGAGCAAGATGCGTATTTCGGCCGTATGTCTGCCAAGACCGTATCGGAAGCGACGCAGCAGAAGGTCGATTCGGAAATCCGTCGTATTCTGGATGACCAGTACGCGCTGTCGCGCAAGCTGCTGGAAGACAATCGCGACAAGGTCGAAATCATGGCCAAGACCTTGCTCGAATGGGAAACAATTGATTCCGACCAGATTAACGACATCATGGAAGGACGTGATCCGCGCTTGCCGAAGGCAGGAATTCCGGCCAAGCGCGCAACATCGGACAACACGCCATCGGGTGGCGTGTCGCCAACGGCCACAGCACCGGCGTGAGTCTGACTACGGTTCGATGCTGGCTTAACCGCCAGTGAGATTTTTTTAAAAAGGGTGAGGATTATTCCTCACCCTTTTTTTATGACGACGCATATTGGGTGCAAATAAGTTTCCTTGCATACGCGACTACGGTGGCGTGGCGTGCGAGTAAAAAGTCGGACTGACAAGGCAGTACGGACATTGTGGACAGATGATCGCAACCCAGGGAGAGTAGGGACTTGGCCATCAGCCCGATCTATGCGCCGCGTATGTTACTTTTGTGAACAGGCTATTCTTTAAAAGAGCCAGAGCAACATCGGTTATATAATCAGATGTGAAAAACTCAAAACAAACCGTCGCAGCAGCCACGCTTTAGCCATGCAAACATACCTTCAATGCGGGCGCTACCGCCTTCCAGTCGACGGCATATCGCGGCCGCTCGTCATGGGCATTCTCAACGTCACGCCGGATTCTTTTTCCGACGGCGGACGCTATCAGTCACTCGAATGGGCACTCTCGCGCGCCGAAGAAATGATTGCTGCCGGCGTTGACATCATCGACATCGGCGGCGAATCCAGTCGTCCGGGCGCACCGCCATTGCCAGTCGACGAAGAGTTGCGGCGGATAATGCCCGTCCTTTATGCCTTGCGCGATTGTGGAAAGCCAATATCGGTAGATACCTACAAACCCGAGGTCATGCGAGAGGCAATCACCGCCGGTGCAGATATGATCAATGACATCAAAGGTTTTCGGGAAGAGCACGCATTGAGTTCGGTCAAAGAAAGCGATTGCGCGCTCTGTATCATGCACATGCAACACAATCCGGTAACGATGCAACACAACCCCGACTATGATGATGTCGTGAGCGACGTGATTGCCTTCCTCAGAGAGCGACTAGCCGACACGGATCGCGCCGGTATCGGACGTGATCGCATATGCATTGATCCCGGTTTCGGATTCGGCAAGACGCAGGCGCATAATGTCGCGCTTCTGCAAAATCTGGCAACGATTCAGTCATCGCTCGAGTTACCGCTGTTAGCCGGCATGTCGAGAAAATCGATGATTGGCGGCCTGACCGACCAACCGATTGAAAAACGACTTGCGGGAAGCCTGGGCGCAGCCCTTGCGGCAGCCGCACAAGGGGCGCGCATTCTGCGAGTACACGACGTGGCCGAAACCATCGACGCATTGCGCGTATGGCAGGCGGCACTTACACCACACCACAACAAGGATCAGCATGTCACGTAAATATTTTGGAACGGATGGCATTCGCGGGTTGGTCGGCGTGGCGCCGATTACTCCCGAATTCGTCATGCGGCTCGGCTATGCCGCCGGCCTGGTACTGGCACAGGCCGGTTCATCCGGGGGTGGGCGTCCAACGGTACTGATCGGCAAGGACACGCGCATCTCCGGTTATATGTTGGAAGCAGCACTGGAAGCCGGTTTCGCTGCAGCAGGCGTCGATGTCATGCTGGCCGGGCCGATGCCGACGCCTGCGGTAGCCTATCTCACCCGGGCGTTACGCCTGTCGGCCGGTGTCGTTATCTCTGCCTCGCATAATCCGTATCATGATAATGGCATCAAGTTTTTTTCAGCCCAGGGTAACAAACTGCCGGATGCGGTCGAAGCTGCTATCGAGGCACAACTTGATTTGCCGATTGGCTGCGTGGCCTCCGAAAAACTTGGCAAGGCCAAGCGGCTCGATGACGCGCGTGGTCGCTATATTGAATTTTGCAAGAGCACCTTTCCAACCGAACTCGATTTGCGCGGCTTGAAGATCGTCGTCGATTGTGCGCATGGCGCCGCCTACCACATTGCGCCCGATGTGTTCCACGAACTGGGTGCGGATGTGGTGTCGATCGGCACCCAGCCTAATGGTCTGAACATCAACGACGGCTTCGGTGCAACCGCGCCGCAAGCGCTAGCCGTAGCAGTACGGGAGCACGGCGCCGACCTCGGCATCGCGCTCGATGGTGACGCCGACCGCTTGCTAATGGTCGACGCCGCCGGTCGCATCTACAGCGGTGACGAACTGTTGTACTTGATGGTCAAAGACCGCATGGCCACTGGAAAAGTCAATGGCGCGGTGGGCACGCTGATGACCAACATGGCCCTTGAAGTCGCGTTCAAAGATCTGGGCGTCGGTTTCGTACGCGCCAACGTCGGCGACCGTTACGTGCTGGAACAGTTGCAGGAGCACGGTTGGCTCATCGGTGGCGAAGGTTCGGGACATTTGCTGTTTCTCGACAAACATACCACCGGCGACGGCATCGTTTCGGCATTGCAGGTTTTGTCGGCGCTCAAGCGTTGCGGCAAGACGCTTGCCGAATGCACTGCGGACATCACGATGTATCCGCAAACACTGATCAACGTCAAGGTGCCCGCCGGGTTCGACTGGAAAAAGAACCTGGCCATGCAATCCGCCAAAGAGGTAGCCGAAGCCGAGATGGGTGCAACCGGAAGGGTACTGATTCGCGCGTCGGGTACCGAGCCGCTGATTCGCGTGATGGTCGAAGCGAAGTGCGCGGTCATGGCAGAGCAGATGGCGCGCCGCATTGCCGATCAGGTCAATGCCTGATCACGTCGGTCGTGGTGTCCGTGAAGACGGAAAAGTGGTCGGGCGTTGGCCTTGCGAATTTTAAAAAACGACACGATAGTAAAAGTGAAGTTGCTAGTCATCGGCGGCGGGGGAGTGGGCCGGATTTGCGAGTCCTTAAGGCAAAATTGAGCAGCAGGAAATTTTGTCCTCAGATCGGCGTTATGGTTTGACCGATGCACGATGTTCCGGTATAGTTCTGCTCATTCGGAGTGTAGCGCAGCCCGGTAGCGCACCTGGTTTGGGACCAGGGGGTCCAAGGTTCGAATCCTTGTACTCCGACCAGCATCATTAGAAAGAGCTAGC
>JACMQD010000178.1 GCA_014377155.1 Herminiimonas sp. | reverse complement strand
GCTGGCCGCGTTCGGCATCGGCACGTCGATCGGACTGCTGGCCGGCTATCTCGGCGGCCGCGTCAACATGGTGATCATGCGCATGCTGGATGTGTTCTATGCCTTTCCGTCGGTGCTGCTGGCAGTCGCGATCGCCGGCGCGCTCGGTCCCGGCATGAGCAACAGCCTGATTGCGCTGACGCTTGTGTTTGTGCCGCAAGTGGTACGCATTGCTGAAAGCGTGACGACGCAGGTGCGGCGGCTTGAATACATCGAAGCCGCGCGCATGAGCGGCTCAAGTGTGTTCTCGATCATCCGCGTGCATGTTCTGGGCAATGTGCTGGGGCCGGTGTTTGTGTACGCCACGGGCTTGCTGAGCGTGAGCATGATCCTCGGGTCAGGCCTGTCATTTCTTGGCCTGGGCGTCAAGCCGCCCGAGCCGGAATGGGGCCTGATGCTCAACACACTTCGCTCCGCCATCTTTCTTAATCCACTGGTGGCTGCGCTGCCGGGTGCCTTTATTTTCTTAACCTCGATCGCATTTAACCTGCTTGCAGATGGCGTGCGCTCGGCCATGGACATTCGACGATGAGTACCGAGCCAAACTTTGCGCTGCCGTTCAACGCCGCCGCAGCGGATCGCGGCGGGCCCGCGCAACCGCTGCTGGTGGTGCGCAACCTGAAAAAATACTTTCCCGTGCGTGGCAGCCTGTTTGAGCGCGAGAAAAAATTCGTACACGCAGTAGACGGCATCAACTTTTCGATCGCCAAAGGCAAGACTTTAGGCATCGTGGGCGAGTCGGGCTGTGGCAAATCAACCACCGCACGTTTGATTGCCAAGTTGATGGCACCCGACAGCGGCAGCATGATTTTCGACGGCGAAGGGGTTGATGAGTTTCGCGGGCTGGCGCTCAAGACCTTCAGGCGCAGTCTGCAAATGGTTTTTCAGGATTCGTTCGCCTCACTTAACCCGCGTCTGACCATCATTGAAACCATTGCCTACGGCCCCAGGGCACACGGCATGTCACGCGAGAAAGCCAATGCGCGCGCCTGCCAGCTGCTCAGTCGGGTCGGTCTGGAGCCTGCGCAGTTTGCTTCCCGTTACCCGCATGAGCTGTCGGGCGGACAGCGCCAGCGCGTCAACATCGCACGTGCGCTGGCTTTTGAACCGCGCCTGGTGATTCTGGACGAAGCCGTCGCGGCGCTCGACAAGTCGGTTCAGGCCCAAGTGCTCAACCTGCTGCAGGAATTAAAAACCGAGCACCAGCTGACCTACCTGTTTATTTCGCATGATCTGCATGTGGTGCATTACATCTGCGACGAGGTGATGGTGATGTATCTCGGACAGGTGGTCGAGATCGGACCGGTGGAACAGATTTACGGCAATCCTGCACATCCTTACACGCGCGCGTTGCTGGCGGCCGTGCCCTCGATGGACCCGGCCCATCGGACCGAGCGACCACCGTTGATCGGTGATCCGCCGAATCCGATCAACCCACCGGCCGGTTGCCGCTTTCGTGAGCGCTGCCCGCACGCGGAAAAAATCTGTTCAGCGGTGGCGCCACAGCTTTTTCCGGCGGCCGAACTGCATGGCCATTTCGTCGCTTGCCATATGAACGATCCGCACTCGGGCCATAGCGCCGCTGTCATGGAGAACGCAGCATGAATACCCTCAGCGATCTCATGCCATTGGTCTCGGTTCGCGATCTGACGGTTGAATTCCACGGCAACCGCAAAGCCAGTGCGCTGAACCAGGTCAGCTTCGATTTGCAGGCCGGTGAAGTATTGGGCCTGCTGGGCGAATCCGGGTCGGGCAAGAGCGTCACCTTGCGCACCTTGCTGCGTTTGCACCCGGAACGCACGACACGTGTCAGCGGCGAGGTCCGTGTCGATGGCCGCGACGTGCTGGCGCTGAAAGGTCGCGATCTCGATGCCTACCGGGGCGGCGTCGCCTCGATGGTATTTCAAGAGCCGGGGCTTGCCTTCGATCCGGTCTACACCATCGGCCAGCAGATCACGGAAGCGATTCGTGCGCATGAGCCGGTCAGCGAATCCGGCGCGCGCGCCGCCGCGTTGCGCATGCTCGAGCGGGTGCAGATTCCGCAGGCGAAACGCCGCTACGACGCGTATTCGCATGAGCTGTCGGGTGGCATGCGCCAGCGTGCGATGATCGCGCTTGCGCTGGCCTGCAAACCGAAACTGCTGCTCGCCGATGAGCCGACCACCGCACTCGATGCCACCGTGCAGATCCAGATATTGCTACTGTTGCGCGAGCTGCAACGCGAAACCGGCATGGCCGTCATTTTCGTCACGCATGATATCGGCGCCGCAGTCGAAGTTGCCGATCGCATTGCCGTGATGTATGCGGGTCGCATCGTCGAAGAAAGCGCGGTCGCCGACATGGTGCATGCGCCGCGCCATCCCTACAGTGCCGGTTTGCTGGCGTCGACCGTCAGCCATGAAAATCGTGGCCGGCCGCTGCAAGCGATACCGGGCTCGCCGCCCGATCTTGCGGCACTGCCGCCAGGTTGCAGCTTTGCGCCGCGCTGTGCGAATGCCGGCGACCAGTGTCTGGTCCAGCGTCCGCCGGTGACCGACATCGTTGGCGCGCGCCATGCCAGCCGCTATGCCTGCTGGCATCCGGTGGCCGTGATGACGGAGCTGGCATGAACAACAAGATGACCGATACAGTCGCCGCACCGGACACGCCGCGAGGCGGACGAGCCGATGCCATTTCCAAAAAAATCGCCGACGATATCGTACTCGGTCGGTTTCCGCCGGGCGCACGTCTCGACGAGGTCATGCTGGCGAGCCTGTTCCAGGTGTCCCGCACACCGGTGCGCGAGGCCTTGAAACAGCTTGCCATCCAGGGACTGGTGGTGTGCCGACCGAACCGTGGCGCGGTCGTCGCCGAGATGACGCCCGAACAGCTCGACCGCATGTTCGAAGCGATCGGCGAACTCGAAGCCGCATGTGCGCGCCATGCGTCGGTCCGCATGTCGGCCGCCGATCGCGAACGGCTCGGCAATGTGCATGCGCAGTCAAGGCAGGCCATGCGTGCCGGCGATTTCGATCTGTACGACCGCCTCAATCAGGAGCTGCACACGATCATCATTCAGGGCTCATGCAATCCGGTGCTGATCGACATGACCTTCAGTTTGCGGCATCGGGTTTCGCCTTACCGTCGTTCGCAATTCAGGAATGTCGAGCGCATGAGCGCGTCGTTTGAAGAGCATGCGGTGATCGTCGAAGCATTGCTCGCGCACGATGCCGTCACGGTGTACCGCCAGATGCGTACGCATCTGCACTCGGCGCGCACTGCTGCGGCGATGATGGCGACATCGTGGGTCGCACCGTCTGCATGAACGCCGCCACGACTTCAGTGCACGTCGATGCGATAATCGTTGCGTTGCGGTTTCCCCGATTCGAGCAAGGATAGTTATGTTGAACACAGCACGCGCCACCAATGCCATCGCCGTGGCACCGCATCATCTCGCCGCCCAGTCCGCGCTGGCTGTCATGCGCGATGGCGGCAATGCCATCGAAGCAATGGTCGCCGCTGCCGCAACCATCGCGGTCGTCTATCCGCACATGAACGGGATCGGCGGCGATTCATTCTGGATCATCGTTCCGCCGGGCGGTGCGCCGATTGCGATCGACGCCTGCGGACCGGCGGCATTGGCCGCGACGATCGATGCGTATCGAACCCGTGGCTTGTCGGCCATACCGATCCGCGGACCACTCGCCGCGAACACCGTCGCCGGCACCGTTGGTGGCTGGAACGTGGCAATGGAAATCGCCGCCGAGCTTGGCGGCACGCTCCCTGTGTCGCGGTTATTGGCCGATGCCATTCGCTACGCCAGCGATGGCGTCGCGGTCACCGATAGCCAGCAGAATGCCACGCGCACCAAGCTGCCGGAGCTGGCCGCACAACCCGGTTTCAACGACACCTTCCTGATCGCTGGCCAGTTACCGCGTGCGGGTCAGCGGTTCAAACAGCCGCGTATGGCACGCACCCTGTCGATGCTGGTACGCGATGGACTCGACAGCTATTATCGGGGTCCGCTGGCAGCCGAGATCGCCACCGATCTGCAAGCATCAGGCACATTGCTCACCGCAGCAGACCTCGCCGGGTATCGGGCACAGCGCAAGACACCACTGCATCTCGCGCATTCCGCCGGCGACGTGTACAACATGACGCCGCCGACGCAAGGTGCGGTGTCGCTGGCGATTCTCGGCCTGCTCGATCGCGTCGGCTTGTCCGCGGTACAGGCCGATAGTGCCGATCACGTCCATCTCGTGGTCGAAGCCACCAAGCGCGCATTCCAGTTGCGCGATCAGCACATCACCGATCCGGCCCATATGACGGTCGATCCGCAGTCGTTACTGTCAGCGGAAAACCTCGATGCGCTGGCCGCAAAGATCGATCCCGCGAAGGCCGCGCCGTGGGGAGCCGGACGCGGACCGGGCGACACGATCTGGATGGGCACGATCGATCAGGACGGCCTGGCAGTGTCATTCATTCAAAGCATCTATCACGAGTTCGGCAGCGGTGTCGTGCTGCCGACCACCGGGATCAACTGGCAAAATCGCGGCGCGTCCTTCAGCCTCGATGCCGACAAATTGCTGGCGCTAAAACCTGGCAAGAAACCGTTTCATACATTGAACCCGGCGGCGGCGCGACTGAAAGACGGGCGCACCATGGTCTATGGCACGATGGGTGGCGACGGCCAGCCGCAAACGCAGGCAGCGGTATTCACGCGGCACGTCGTATTCGGCCAACCGTTGCAGACGTCGGTCACCGCGCCACGCTGGTTGCTCGGACGCACATGGGGTCAAAGTACGGACACCTTGAAACTGGAGCAGCGCTTTCCGCAGGCGGTCGTCGATGAACTGATCCGGCGCGGCCATGAAGTCGACGTACTGTTGCCGTTCGATGAAACCATGGGCCATGCCGGTGCACTGGTGCGTCATCCCGACGGCACGCTGGAAGGCGCAAGCGATCCGCGCTCGGATGGCGGCGTGGCGGGTTATTAATTGATCGATTGGGATGGCCATGACACGACCACGTTTTCTTCCGGATAACTTCATGCTGCTGATGATCGCAACCGTCATCAGCGCCAGTTTTTTTCCCTGCTCCGGTGTGACCGCGCAAGCGTTCAACGTCGTCACCAATATCGCCATTTGCCTGCTGTTTTTTTTGCATGGCGCAAAGCTGCCGCGCGAGGCGGTCGTCGCCGGCATCACGCACTGGCGACTGCATCTGACGGTGCTGGCCTGCACCTTCGTGATATTGCCTTTGCTGGGCCTGATGCTCAAGCCGCTGGTATCGGGCCTGGTGACGCCGGATCTGTATCTCGGCGTGCTGTTCGTCTGCGTATTGCCGTCGACGGTGCAATCGTCGATCGCGTTCACGTCGGTTGCACGCGGCAACCTGCCGGCAGCGGTGTGCGCAGCCTCGGCATCGAATCTGCTGGGTATCTTTCTGACGCCGGTGCTGGTCGGTCTGCTCGTGGTGGCACACGCCGGCAACAGTTCATCGTTCGATGCGATCCGAAACATCGCGCTGCAATTGCTGCTGCCGTTCATCGCCGGGCAAATTGCGCGGCGCTGGATCGGGGCCTGGATCGCGTCGGCTAAAACGCTGGTGAAGGCGGTCGATCAAGGGTCGATCCTGCTGGTGGTGTACACCGCGTTCAGCGAAGCGGTCAACCAGGGTTTGTGGCAGCAATTGCCGGGTCATTCGCTGGCCGGGCTGGTTGTCATCGATGCGCTTTTGCTCGGCCTGATCATGGTGATCGCGACGTTTGGCAGCAGGCTATTGGGATTCAACAAGGAGGATGAAATCACGATCGTCTTCTGCGGGTCCAAAAAGAGCCTGGCCAGCGGGATTCCGATGGCAAAGATTCTTTTCGCCGGGCCCGCCCTTGGCGCTGTCGTCTTGCCGCTGATGCTGTTTCATCAGATCCAGCTGATGGTGTGCGCGGTACTGGCGCAACGTTATGCGCAGCGGCCGCAGCTTGACGGCGACATTGCGGTGCCGGGGCGGATCTGACCGGGACAGGCACTTTTCCCGTGAATGCGCGGTCGTCCCGACAGCAAACTGCCTTAATGCACCAGCAACGCGTTCACCGGTCCCAAGTCCTCTTCGCGCAAGGTCCCGGCCGCTGATTTCAGGCGCAAGCCGTTCATCAGCGTGTCATAACGCGCCTTGGCCAGATCGCGCCGGGTCGAGAACAACTGTTGCTGGGCGTTGAGTACATCGATATTGATCCTGACACCGACCTGATATCCGAGCCGGTTCGATTCCAGTGACGACTGGCTCGAGACTTCGGCGGCTTCCAGCGCCCGCACTTGTGCCAGACCGTTGTTGACGCCCAAGAATGACTGGCGCGCAGCTTGTGCCGCCGTGCGACGGGCGTTTTCCAGATCCGAGCGCGACCTGCTCTCCAGCGCGATCGCCTCGCGCACCCGGCTGGTGACCGCAAAGCCACTGAAAATCGGAATCGCCCACTGCACCCCGATCTGGCTGGACGTGGTCGCGCCGGCGCTACTGAGCGGAGCCACGCCCTGGTTGCTGTGGCTGCGACTGGCGACCAGATCAACGGTCGGTAAATGGCCGGCGCGGTTGCGGGAAATTTCGCGTTGGGCGATTTCAACGGCGAACTGCTGGCCGATGACGCCGAAATTCTGTTGTTCGGCACTGGTCACCCAGGGCTCGATCTGGGCCGGCTGTGGCGCAGAAAGTTTGACCCCCGGCAGCAGCGGCGCCAGCATCGCCGGCGGCGCGCCGATAATCTGCTGCAGCGCGGTCTTGCGCACTTCGAGGTCGTTGCCCGCCACGATCTGCTGCGCGATCGCCAGGTCGTAGCGCGCCTGTGCTTCGTTCGAATCGGTAATGGTCGAGGTGCCGACTTCAAAGTTGCGCTTGGCCGACGCCAGCTGTTCGGAAATCGCGTTCTCCTGCGCCTTCAGGAAAGCCAGCGCATCTTGCGCCGCCAGGACATCGAAATATGCCTGGCTGACGCGCACGATCAAATCCTGCTGTGCCTGGGCGAATTGCGCTTCGCTGATGGCGACCGATAATTTTCCCTGCTGATAGGATTCCCAGTTGGCCAGCCGAAACAGCGGCTGCGACAGCGACAGGCTGTAGCCATTGGCCGTGCTGCTGAAATCACCCGCGGCGACACCCAGCCGGTTGCGGGTGTAGTTACCGCCTAGTCCGACCGTGGGCAGCAGGCCGGCGCGCCCTTGAACCGATTTTTCCTGACCGGCGGTCAGCGTCGCGCGGGCGCTGGCGATGACGGCATCGTTGTCCAGCGCTTCCTTGTACACCTGTAGCAAATCGGCGCCCTGCGCAGGCAGCGACAGCAGTGCGACGCTCATCAGCGTGGCAAAAAGGGTGGTGCGCATTCGGTTCTCCCGGAAATCATTGTTATTGATGAGGCATGCGCTGGCACGGGTGCCTGCTCGGACTCGATGTCGGCTTAGTAAGTCGCCATCGCCGGATCGACCTGCGTGGCCCAGGCATGCATGCCGCCGGTCAGATTGGTGACATGGCGAAAGCCGTTCCCCTCCAGGAAATGGGCGACCTGCATGCTGCGCCCGCCGTGATGACAGATGCAGACCACCGGGGCGTCAGGGTCGAACTCGGCCAGTCGCGCCGGTATGGCGCTCATCGGCATCAGCAACGCGCCATCGATATGGCAGATGGCATGTTCGGCGGGTTCACGGACGTCCAGTAGCAGCGGCGTCGGGCGGGAAGGATCGGCAATCAGGGCGGCCAGTTCCGGCGCGGTCATGGTGTGCATCGCAAATCCTTAAAAGGTGAAGCGTGACGGCTCGAGGACCGCGTGCAGCGGCTTGATGACGGTCTCGAACAGTTTGGTGGTGTCGTAACCGACGTCCGACATGCGGGTAATGATCTGCGCCGTCATGGCCGGCGCTTCGCCGATCACCACGAACAGGCGGCCACCGACTTTCAATTGCTTCAAAAAAGCCGGCTGCATTAATGGTAGCGAACCTGACACCACGATCACGTCGTACGGGCCGGTATCCTTGCCGGAATCGTTCCAACCCTGCGCGCCATCGCCGAGTACCACGTCGACATTGAAGATGCCGTAGTCCGCCAGATTTTTCTCTGCCAGCGCCTTGAGTTCGGGATGGATTTCGACCGTAGTAACCTGGCGCGCCTTGTAGGCCAGCAGCGCCGCCATGTAGCCGGAACCGGCGCCGATTTCCAGCACGTGCTCATGTTTCTTGATCTTGAGTTCTTGCAGGATGCGCGCTTCGAATTTCGGCATCAGCATGTTTTCGCCGCCGGGCAGCGGGATTTCGGCATCGGCGAACGCCAGTGCATTGTAGGCCGCCGGCACGAAAGCTTCGCGCTTGACGACCATCAGCAGTTCGAGCACGTCCTGATCCAGGACATCCCAAGGGCGAATTTGCTGCTCGATCATTTTGTAACGGGCTTGTTCGATATTCATGTGCTGTACTCGATGGCTAAAAATGTAATTAACGGGATTTTATCAAACCAGATCTTT
>JACMQD010000177.1 GCA_014377155.1 Herminiimonas sp. | reverse complement strand
ACAACTGCATTTTTTGATCTTTTCGCCCGTTTTCCGGCACAGTAAATTTTGTCCACGGCGCCATGCCCCTCCACCCATTGCTAAACCAAAACGGTTCAATAGCGCAGACGCGTCAAAGCGCCATGAGCGGGCTTCGTCGGTTTTATGGCGAAGTTCGGCGGTAGGAGCCGGCCCGGTAAGGCTTGACAGGCGGCTTCATGCCTGGCAACTCCGTAGCCCGCCGAAAGCATGGCGCGTACTGCAGACGGTAGCGTCGTGAAAAGTGAATTCGTCGGCATGCATCTTGGGTCGATCCCATACCGAGTAAGTGACTGAAATATAAGTGAATGTTTCCGGTCGCAGATGACTTGTTCAGGAACTTATGAAGGCTCGGGTTCATTCATCAAATTGAGGCAGTCGTTTGGTATGCTGTCGAAGCTCGAATAATCGACTAATTTGCGCGAATATTCACTAATAAAAAAACTCTCGCCGCGCCTTTCCCAGTAAGGGGTTCAGCAAAATTCAAACGACCCGGGGAAAATTGCAAAAAAGCTACTCTTCTAAACGTTTTGCGCGCAAACTCCGCTAATGAATTTATTTTGATCGAATAATCCGCTAACGATTTCGACTGGATTTTGTCATGGTGCAGCGCAATGCCGGTGACTCGAATGTGATGTCCAAAGCACCCGGTGCGCTCGAACGCATCGACCATTCAACATGGAGTCGTCTGGAAGTGCTCAACGCGCTCATCCGCCCCACTCTTGAACACCCCTTCAACCAGACCCAGGCAGAGCAGATTGCACTGCAGATCAACGTCCATTGGGTTACCGTGTATCTCTATCGCCGACGATTGCTAGGCGAAGGTATTGCGACGGCACTCGTAGGGCGAAGCCGAGGCTTTCCGTCTGGCGCTTCCAGACTCTCCAATGAGCAAGAAGCCATTATCGATAAAGTAATTGGCCGACTCGCCAGAGGCGGTACAAAGTTACGCGTAATTGCGGTGTTTGAAGAAGTCGCACAGCGCTGCAGGATCAACAACTTACCCACGCCCTCGCGAAGTTCTATCGACAGACGCTTACGACGATTGGTGCCGGCCTTGGTGGTACGACGCAGTGGTGAAGACGACCGCCAGACATCGACGGCTTCAGGTACGTTCATCGTGCGCAAGCCATTTGAAGTCGTCCAAATTGATCATACGAAGTGCGATCTTCTCGTGGTCGACGACTTATATCGCACGGTTATTGGTCGCCCATGGCTGTCGGTGGCAATGGATATCGCAACACGTTCCATCCTAGCGATCCTCGTCACCTTTGAACCACCAAGCGCCGCGACCGTAGCGTTGTTGATTACACGGATTGTCAATACCAAAACGGCTTGGCTAAAAAGCCTCGACCTCGTCATCGACTGGCCGATGGCCGGGTTACCCCGTAGTCTGCATCTCGACAACGGTAGTGAATTTCACAGCAAGGCGTTGGGACGCGGCTGCACACAGTTCGGTATCGAATTGACCTACCGTCCGCCGAGACGCCCTCAGTTTGGTGGTCACATCGAACGTGTCATCGGCACCCTGATGACCAAGCTTAAAACGCTGCCCGGCGCTACCGGACACTCGGTAAAGAACCGCAAGAATTATGATCCCGAGAAAACGGCCGCGCTCACGTTACAGGAATTTGAACGATGGCTCGCCATCGAAATCGGCGAGCGTTACCACCACACTGAGCATCGCGGATTGAAGGGTGGGACGCCTTATGCAGCCTGGCAGGTAGCGCAACCTCTGCGACGCGTCGTAAATCAGCCTGACGACCTGTACGCAGCCTTCCTTCCCGCAGTACGCCGTACGTTGCATAGAGGTGGCATTGTGTTCAACCATATCCGTTATTGGAATCCGGTTTTGACTCCCTGGCTCGTTCAACCTGTCGAACTGCTTGTCCACTACGATCCCGCCGACATTTCGATCCTCCATGTCAAACTGCCCGACGGCAGTTACGTTAAGGTCGGTTATGCCGATCTCCGGCATCCAGCCATCGCCCTATGGGAATGTCTCGCGACACTGAAACATTTGCGCACTGCCAGTCGAGCGACGATCAACGAAGCGCACCTCTTCGCTGCCATTGATGCACAGCGAAAAATCATCGACGACGGTAAAAGTAAAACGCGCGCGACGCGAAAATCTACCGCCCGGAAAACTTCGGAAGCGCGTTCGCGCGCACCTACCGCGCCGAAAGAAAATCAGCCACAGGACGAGACCGGTGTTGACTATAGCGTCGACGCACCGGAATACCCGGTCGAGATGTGGCCGCGCTAAATCGTAGTCGGATGATTGAGGGGGACGTGCATGAGCGATCTGAAACATCTGCTGGAGAGTACGCGCGCTGTCGCCGCGCGCGATGACGCCGAGCGCATTACTCACCTGCGTCTTGATCGCTGGATTGACTATCCGCGTGCAGCACGCGTGTTGCACCTTCTGAATGAAATGTACGAGACACCGCAGCGCAATCGTATGCCGTGCCTGCTCATTCACGGCGACTCCGGAATGGGAAAGAGTATGGTCATCGCCAAATTTCGCAAAGCGCACCCGCCAGTCTACGACAGGAGTACGGGAATCGAACATCATTCGGTGGTCGCCATGGAAATGCCGGCAGGACCGTCGCAACGCCGCTTTTACGCGCAACTCCTACAGGCAATCAATGCACCTTACCGCCCAAACGATCGACTCGAAACGCTGGAATTCACCACGATCAGACTGCTGACTGCCATGCGACCGCGCATGCTGTTCGTTGATGAAATTCACAATCTTCTTTCCGGCGCGCCGCGTGAACAGCGCGCTGCATTGAACCTGCTGAAATTCCTTTCCAACACACTCAGATGCTGCATTGTTGTGTCTGGCACCTCCGATGCCCGCATGGCATTGCAGAGTGACGATCAGATGGTGAGTCGCTTCCGACCGTTTGAATTGGCGCGGTGGCGCGAGAGCGACGAGTTTCGGGGATTTGTGCAGGCGTTCGAGAAGACAATGCCGTTACGTCAAAAATCAAATCTTGGCGACAGGGCCATGGTGCTCGCATTATTAGACGCCACGCACGGCGTCACAGGCAGCGTTGCCGAAGTTCTTACCGGCGCGGCACGGGCGGCAATTCGGTTGGGAACCGAGTGCATCACCGCGGAACTGATACGTGCCGAAACCATTCCTTATAACTGGACTGCAGCGTGAACGCACGCGATGCTCGCTGCACACCACTGCCAGTCGTGGTACTGCCAGCGAAGGATGAATGTCTGGGTAGCTGGATTGGACGCGTGGCAGCGGTCTATGCCGTTTCAACGCCATCATTGCTGGCGCATTTCGGCATTCAGTCGAGAGGCACCAGTTACCGAAATTGGCTTACTCTCGGCGGTTTGAATGCAGCCGAAATGATGAACCTTGCAAGAGCATTACGGCGGGCCACCGACACACTCAAAGCGATGGCGACGTCTCCTTGGAACCTTATCGGCACGGCAGAATTCGGCATGTGTGCCCATTGTATGCTGGAGACATCTATCGCCGGCCATCCGATCTATTGGCGCAGCGACTGGCTTAACGCAACGACAGTCGGGTGCCCGAAACATTCCACATGGTTGACCGGCGTCGCAGGTACTGTCTTCATTCAATCCGCTAATTGGCTGGGTGTTGATCGCATCATTCTTGAACTTGCGAAACGTACCGTAGCAAGAGCGTCGAACCAACATCTCCCAGACCTGACCGGCCCTGTCAATATGTCGGCTTTAAATCTTCAAGCTATCTTCTCTGGCCGGGCATCTGATCGCGTCGCTCAGGTCCGTTATGGCGCCACGAGTTCCGGAGAAGCACGCCTCGTTGCACAGGACCTCCTAGATGCAATGCTCGCTACCGATTCCTCGGACTGGGGCGGCTCCGGTCTGACAGCGTTCTCGTCGCTGCTGGGCGTACCGATCGCGTCCGCATCCCTGTCAATCACACCGAGAGTGACTCGCTCGAACTGCATTCGTCACGTCAAGCGACTGGAAGCACGTATCTTTGCCATGGCAGTGGTCGATAATCTGATGTCCGCAAGCGCGCGAATCGATTCACCGGACGCACAACAGGAGCGCAATGACGCGAACTCGTTGCGCACGCACTGGCTATGGACGCTTATGCCTTCATCGAGTCTTGCGTTGCTGACAGAACGAGCCGCTAACTGGCCGACGAATTACGTAACAGTATGTTGGCCGGAACTCGAAAACATCGGGCAAGTGCCAATGCTGCATCGCAAAAAAAGGTTGATTACGTTACGAGCAAATCGAGAAAAAACGAGAGCGAACATTCATCGATTAGCGAATATTCGCGCAAATTAGTCGATTATTCGAGCTTCGACAGCTGCCTTTGCGTCCGTCCACCTTGCCCTTGCCGTCCTCCCGCGTCCAGCGCTGATAGGTGCGCAGACTGATGTCAAGCATTGTGCAAGCCTGCGCACGTCGGCAACCGCTGCCAACGGCGTCTTCAATCAATTCCATCGCCAACTGGCGATCTGGGGTGCCGATCAGTCGTCCTCGGAATCCCCCCAGATCGCCACGGCTTTTT
>JACMQD010000176.1 GCA_014377155.1 Herminiimonas sp. | reverse complement strand
AGCCCCTTGCTTACACTCCGCTGCCGCATCGAAATCATCACGCGTCGGTCCGGATGCTGTTTTTCAGCCTTGCCGAATTTAGGTGGCAAAGGAGGGCCAAAAAGTTCATCGTCGTCCTCCGGCTTCAGAAGGTGTTCGGGAATTGCTGGCTTGCCCCGTACGCTTTTTCTAGCGACTCGGTTGCGCTTTTCCTTGTATCCGCGGCCGAGGACGTCCATGCCGTCCATTTCGACAACGCCGCACATGATGCCCTCGTTATGCCCCCGTAGCAGTCCTTCACGCAGTTTGTGGGCCAGGCAAAACATCGTAGGGTATGAAACGTTGTAGTCGCGACGCAGCTGCAGTGAGGGTTTTCCAGACGCACCGGTTGACCATAAATATGCAATTTTGAGAATCGTCAGCAAAGGAAGTTTGCGGTCGGCCAGCACTGTTCCCGATGTGACAGAGAAGCCCTTGTCACAGCCGGCACATTTCCAGCGTAGCTCTTTCAGTCGCCAATAGTGTGAGTCAATGGTTCCGCAATGAGGGCACGGCATCACCTTGGCCGAGCCCCACAACATTTTGGCAACCAACATCACGCCTTCTTTGGCTGTCAGCTTTTCAAGGTCGCTTAAACCCATGCCGACAGCCTTTGTCGACATGTGGAAAGCGGCCGTACCAGTGCGTTGCCGTAAAGGGAACAAACCCGTGTTTTGAGCGGTAGCAGAAGTCATGTTTTAGCCGTTAGCCAGGAAAATTGCATACAGCTCTGCATTCGGCAGGTCGTTATCGTCACAGTCAACTGTGCCGCTGTCGAGATAGCGCCGGAACCCGGTCATTGCCGGCTCAGCCAATGCCGCTACGTGAAAGCGCAGCACGCCGCCAACCATCATGGTTGGCGGGATGATGAGGGCGGGGTCAGGCCCGAACGTGTCGGCGCCGTAGTAGGCCCAGCAGATTGCTCGCATCAGCAGTTCGGAATGGTTTAGGGCTTTGCATCCGTAATCGAAATCGGCCGTGCGAGCACCCAGGATGTCTTCATCGAATGTCGCCGTGTAGCAGCCGCGCTTGTTACGCCGCTGGGATATTTCGACACGACCAAGTTCGACTGCGTGGTCTGAGGCCGTCGCGCGCTCAACAACCGCGCATATACGAGTGGCATACGCACATCGCTTGTCCACCTTGCTGCTCGGCGGGAGCTGATTCTTCCGATAAAGAACTTGGCAGATGGAGCGCGCCACGAGCAGCCAAATGCTGCCGGCCCATCGTGGATACTTTTCCAGCTTTGCTTGTGCAATGCTTCCAGTGCCACGCATCTTCAGCGCCACCACGTAGGTCGCAAGTGCGGCAACGTCGTCGTACGCAATATCGAGCACCGCAAGCTGGTTGGCCGTACAACGCTCTTCGATGTCACCGGCATGGATAGAAACTCTCAGCATGGCTGTACCTCGACAACCCAAGTCTGGGCATATTCAACGTTACCAGCGCGCTCGAAGCCATGAATGCGCATTTTCATGTCCTGGGCGTGTAGGACTCGGGCGTCGTACAAATCCGGCAGCACGTTGCTCTCAGTGCCGGCCGTGATGCCCACCAGGCGCGCACGGACCAACGTGCGCTTGGACGGGACGTCCCGAAATTCATCAAGGGAAAAGACACCGGCAAAACGCGGAGCCGCCGGGGCACCGACGGGCGTGTCGGAGCTGGTCAGAAGCCGCCCATCTTTTCGCAGAAGTCGTACCTTCGCCTTCATCGCGCACCTCCGGAATGGGTTTGCACGAGACCAAACTGCCAGCAAGAAAAATGTGCAAACATAACGAAATTCCCTCAAAATGTTGCGTTGATTGAACATGACCTGACCCGTGTAGTAACCCCAGTCAGGCTAATTTCATCAAAACCTCACTTTCTAAGCAAAGTCCTCAATATTGAGGAAATACGGGCGTTATTTCCCTAAGTTATGGCTGCTCCAACCGGTTGGCAGCGTGAAGCCCGCAATGTGCTTCGTGCTGAACTCGCGCGCCGTGGCGTTAGCTACAAGGCCTTGTCGCGGGCACTCGAGTCGATTGGCGTCGAGGAAAGTGCGAAGGTGCTTTCTAACAAAATCGGCCGGGGGACCTTCGGCTTCGACTTTTTCCTACAGTGCATGCGAGTCTTGGACATCGACGTCGTCAGGCTCAAAGACCCGCGCTAGGACTTACCCTCGTCGGCCTGGTCGTTTTCAAGCGCTCCCCACGGCGTCGGCCAGCCAAGTCTTTCTGCGACCTTTCGTAGCGTCCAGCGGGCCTCTGCGTCCGACATCCAACCCGTAGTGAGCAAGCGGGTCAGGTATTGGTCGAGAATCGCCTCGTGCGTCATATGCGCTCTTTTGCCAGCGGCAGACTCGAGGGACTTGACCCGTAAGTGTTCGATGACTTCTTCACAATACTTCCAACTGTGGTGAATCTCTCTTCGGCTACGCCCTGGCTCACCGTACGTCCCGTCTTCGTATTGAACCAGCAATAGCTTGGGCTGCGCTCCTGCGACGGCGCCTGCGTACACGGGCCGAGGGAAATCTTTAGGAACGTCGTACTCGCTCATCGCCATATCGTCCGAAATGTATTAAATGTCAATCTGAGAGGGCCGTGCCCACCAATCGGGCATCATCGCTGCTGTCATTTCGATATCGCCAGCTGACGGAAAGTGTCGAAGCATAATCCTGGCACGCTGGCGAAACGATGCAGGTAAGGTCTCGTCGCGCTGCATTTCAAGGAGCAGCTCCCTTGTCCAGAGTACCGCTCGGGTGCGTTCATCGGGCATTGTCATATCGAGCACCTCGCTTAATTTAGCTGCAGCAATGCCTCGAAGTAGGCACTGCATCGGGGCGGACCACTTGGGCGGACCTCTTTTAAACGACCGACCTCTGTGCTCATCGCCGCATTCTCCTGAACGAGCCCGTCACAACGCCGAAAATCTCAAGGCTTCCGACTGGGTGAATGTCTGCAAAGGCCGTGTTCGCCGGCTGCAGGTAATACCGGCCTTGCGCATTCAGCCGAAGAGTCTTGATTGTGTATTCGTCATCAACGATTGCGACAACGATGTCGCCGGCCTTGGTAGCGGAGTTCTTTTCGACGGTAACGATGTCACCGTCCAGCAGGCCGGCATCTTTCATCGAATCGCCGCGGACCCGGCACAGTACCGTACGGTTCGGGTCGTCAATCAAATAGTCGTCGATGGTCAGCAGCTCAACTGCGTCTTGGCCAACCGGCTGTGGCACGCCCGCACGCACAGTCGAGACAAGTGGGCGGGCAAAGAAGCGTCGCGTAGGAGCGATGCGCCCCTCGGTTCGCTCCAAGTAGCCGGCGTCGACTAAGCGTCCGACCAAAGCAAAGACTGACGATGTAGAGGCTAATCCAACGACGTCACAAAGCTTCGCCATAGAGGGAAAGGTCTGATGCCGTTTCCAGTAGGTCCGGAGTGCCGTTAGGTAGCCTTCGTCGTCCACGTTTCACCTGTCGAACGTTTATTCGGTTCAGGTACCGTACTGTATGTTTGTACAGTTGTCAACTAATCAGTATTTCATCTGACTTTTTGCGGCAAGAAACCCCTACACGTTTAGTAGGCTGACGTTCCGGCAACTATCAAAGCAAAATACTAGTGCTTTCGCATGACATAATATTAGTCAAACAGAAAATCACAATGTCAGCTGCGATATCCCGGAATGTTCGCGCTGCCAAACTATCCGTTGTCCGGTGCATTGAATGTGGCGTGGCTGAAGCGAACGCAAGAGCGCAGGGTTTTCGCATTTGCCATGCGAAGTTCCCTAGACGTCTTACTTGTCACGCCTGGCGAAGGCGACCCGATTATTGCGTTCGAACTCGACAGCGCGTATCACGACGACCCGATAACGGTTGCTCGCGATGCAATGAAGGACATGGTACTTAGATTCGCAGGGATACCCCTCGTGCGCCTTTGGGTCGAGGACAGCACTTCAATGACTGTGGATGACTGGTATGCGGTGCTATCCGACCAGGTCGGGGAGATTCCGGTGCCGAAGCGACATCGTAGTAGAGAGCAAGCCCCTTCGTTCGTACCAGCATGATGCTCCGTGAAATGGATTTTCGAGAAGGGGTCCCCCGTCGCGGTATTAAAAAGTATTACGCGATTAAGTAATTTCTAATATGACAACAATTTACCAGGTAATTGGACTGCGGTCCTCCCGTTCTTATGGGCGTCGACCATTTTCTCCGACTCAGTGGGCGTGCATCCACGCCGTCATTCGTTCTACTCCCAGCGGTCGGGAGAAATGGTACCCCTGCATCGATTCACAACCACTATCGGAAAAGAAGTCGACTTGGTCAGCGCGTTCGATTCCCTCTGCAACAACATGAAGCCCTAGCGAATTCGCTAGATTGATAATTCCCTTCACTGCGATACAGCTTTTGAGATTCATAGGAATCCCCTGAGCAAACGCCATGTCCAACTTTATGATGTCGATTGGCAATGTAGTCAAATAATTAAACGACGAGTAACCAGCCCCAAAGTCGTCGATTGCTACCAAAAATCCCAGTTCACGTATCTCTTGTAACACTGCGATACCCCCAGGACCGCTTCCAAACAGCTCTCGCTCTGTAACCTCGATGATGAAATCTTTCGGGCTTACCCCGTGTCTGCTGGTTATGTTTGCAAGCAGCTCAGGGGTGCCTAAGTCTCCCGCTTCGCGAGCACAAAGGTTCATGCAAACGCGGAAGTGTGGCAATCCACTATCGAACCATGCTTTGGCGTCTCGGCAAGCTGTGTCGAGCACCCATTCGCTGATTCGAGGCATGAGCCCGCATTGCGTAGCCAAAGTGATAACCTCGCCGACTGGCTTTTCTCGTAATCTCGGGTGGTCGCATCGTAACAATGCCTCTAGGGCCACGACCCCTTGGCCTTTTGTCGACACCTTTGGCTGGTACACAAGGTGAAAGCTTTTTTCACGAACCGATTGACGTAACGCGCTTAAATCTTGGGTGCGGATTTGAGCTTCCGCGTCGAGTTCTTCGGTGAAATAACCATATCCGTTGCGGCCACTTCGTTTAATTCGGTAGAGGGCAGCGTCAGCCCGTTTGATTAGTTCGTCTGGAACCCAGCCGTCTTGTGGGGCCACTGCGATACCAACGCTTGAGGTTACATGCGCCTCAATGCCATTTAAATTGAACCCTTGCCCAATTACTGAAACGATTTTTTCAGCAAGTTCGCTAGCGGCTATTGCGGACGTCGCGCCGGCCTGCAAAATTGCAAATTCATCTCCACCCAGTCGCGCGACAAAGTCCGTTTCTCTTGTGAGTGCCTTAAGCGCAGCTCCAACCTGGTATAGCAGTAGGTCGCCTGCGTGATGACCAAATGTGTCGTTGACTTCCTTGAAGTGGTCCAGGTCGACAAGGTGGAGGATTACTGGCTGCTCCGCACGGGCTCCTGCCACAGTCCACTCATACAGGTGTTCACGAAAGCACGCGCGATTCGCTAGGCCGGTGAGCGCATCAGTATTGGCTGCTCTAAGTACTTCCTCTTCGAGCAAATGGCGGTCGGTGACATCACGCAGGATTTTCAAAAATCCATAGTGATTCCCAGCTTCATCGTATATCGGTGTAACAACCCCTTCAACCCAAAACGCTGTACCGCTACTGCTTGCTAGGTTCCAGCATGCGGCAGCTCTTCCGTTGGCAAGTGCATCAGCGAGTTCTTTTCCAGGAATTCCCGCCGCTTTATCGGTGTCAATGAACAGCGTTGTACAGCTAACGCCACGCATTGTTGGGTCAAGCCCCAGAATTTGCTCAGCGCTCGCGTTCCAATGGAGAAAACGACCCTCGGGGTCTACCGCGTACATTGCGTAGTCGGTATCCCCGTGCAGTATTGCGTTGAGAAAAATCTCATTGCTCATTTTGACCCCCCACGCGTTTTGCCTAGCAGTCCATGACAAGGTGCCGATAACTACAGTACTCAATGTAACAATTTATTACAGATGTGTAAAATCTTATGCGCCGCCTGTACCAATCGGCACCTTGGAAAGCTGTCCTCCAAGCAAGAAACTCGGACAGCCGTTGAATTCATTTATTATCTGACAAGGGAAAGGTCGCGTTTAACGCCAAAGAGTGGTGTTTGCCAAACTAGTGGTCGAGAGTGCGAGGAAAAAAATGAACGATATGAACCCGCAGTTCTTTGACAACACCGGCAATGTTGGGACTCTTATGCGAGGGCTCGATTGGTCCAAGTCTCCTCTGGGCGCCCCCAGTTCTTGGCCGCAATCGCTATCCACTGTTGTCGAATTAATCCTCGATTCTAAATTTCCTATGTTTCTCGCATGGGGACCAGAGCTCGGATTTCTATACAACGACGCGTACATCGACGTTCTAGGGGACAAGCATCCCAGTGCGTTGGGTAGGCCATTCAAAGAAATCTGGTACGAGATTTGGTCAGACCTGGCTCCGGTCGTGGCGGATGCGCTCGAAGGTCGTGCGACGTACTTCGAAAATCTACCCCTCTTGATGAACCGGAAAGGGTATGACGAGCAAACCTGGTTCACTTTTTCATATTCGCCTATCCGTGACGAGAAAAGGAATGTTGCGGGAATCTATTGCGCCTGTACCGAAACAACGCGCCAGGTTCTCTCAGAGCAACACCGTCTGGCTGAGAACGACCGGCTTACGACTCTTTTCCAACAAGCTCCTGGCTTTATGGCCATTTTATGCGAGCCCAACCACAAAATCGAACTAGCTAACGAAGCCTTCTTCCGCCTCGTCGGCAAAAGTGATGTGATTGGCAAAACTGTCAAAGAGGCATATCCAGAACTCGAGGGACAAGGTTTTTTCGAGCTTCTTGATAGGGTCTATCAGACGGGAGAGCCCTATGTCGGAAATGCAGTACCCATCACGTTCCAGAGCGTAGACGGGGTTGAATTAGCCGAGCAGTTTGTTGATTTTATCTACCAGCCAATACGTAATGGCAGAGGCGAAGTCACAGGAATTTTCATTCAGGGAAATGATGTGACTGCCACGGTGCATGCAACCAGCGCCATCAAGGACAGTGAGGCTCAGCTTAGGCAGCTTGCCAATACAATCCCACACCTTGCCTGGATGGCAAATCCGGATGGGTACATCCATTGGTATAACGACCGGTGGTACGAGTACACAGGCACTACGGAAGAACAAATGCTTGGGTGGGGATGGGAAACTGTTCATGACCCAGAGATGCTGCCAATGGTTGTAGAACATTGGAAAAGTGCGCTTGCCGAAGGGGAGCTCTGGGAGCTGACGTTCCCCTTGCGCTCGTCGGAAGGTGAATTTCGCACTTTTTACAGCCGCGCAGCGCCCCTGCGTGACGAGGCGGGCACAATCCTCCAGTGGTTCGGAACCAATACAGATGTTACTGAAATCAAGGCGGCACAGGATGAGCTGAAGGCAGCAAGCGCACGCAAGGACGATTTTCTTGCAATGCTGGCTCACGAACTGCGTAATCCTTTGGCACCTATCAGCACTGCCGCTGAACTTTTGAAGATAACCCGCCTCGACGAAGCGCGAGTTAAGCAAACTGCCAGCATCATCTCCCGGCAAGTCACCCACTTGACAAAGCTGGTGGATGACCTGCTCGATGTATCACGGGTAACGCGTGGCCTGGTGACCACGCGGGCAGATATCTTGGATATCAACGAGTTGGTAAGCGAAGCAATTGAGCAGGTGCATACCCAAGTTCAGGAAAAACAGCACAGGCTTACCGTATTAACCACAGGTGAGCCCTGCTTTGTGAAAGGAGACCGAACACGACTGATTCAAGTGTTTGCAAATCTCATGAACAACGCGGCTAGGTACACACCTTCGAACGGCAGTATCACTGTCAAGGTGACAACGCATGACGAAAAAATTGCTGTTTCCGTAGCGGATAACGGTATCGGCTTAGCACCTTCACTGACCCCACACATTTTCGAGCTTTTCACGCAAGGCGAGCGCTCATCAGACCGGGGCCAAGGCGGGCTTGGCTTGGGCCTCGCCCTTGTCAAGAGCCTGGTCGAACTACACGCTGGCTCAGTCTCAGCAATTAGCGAAGGCCTTGGAGCAGGCAGCACGTTCACTGTGCAACTGCCGCAAGTGTCTGAGGGTGGCAAGCTGTTATCAGTGCAACCCAGTCAAGAGACGCTCAAGCGCAACGGGGCAGGGCTGACGCTGATGGTTGTGGATGACAACAAAGACGCGGCAGAGATGCTCTCCTTACTGCTGGAGACCGTTGGCCATCAAGTAACAGTCTCGCATAATGCCCGCGACGCATTAGTGACTGCGCAAAAGGTGTCACCTGCCATCTTATTTCTGGACATCGGCTTGCCTGACATGGACGGATACGAGCTGGCCGGACGCCTTCGTGCAATGAGGGAAACTGCATCTTCCATCCTCGTCGCTGTAACTGGCTACGGACAGCCAGAGGACAAAGAGCGGGCCCTGCAGGCCGGTTTCGACCTTCACCTTGTCAAACCCGTCAAGCTTGCAGCAGTGCTGGGTTTGATTGAAAATTTCGGCAACAACTCACTATAGAAAAGCGCAACAATTTGCTGACGCAAGTTCTAAAGTCCGCGAATTTTTTACCGAATCAGGTAGGGGGAAATTCCCCCCTCTTACTTTGTTGCAATTTTGTAAAGCCCAACTTACCTGCAGGAATTAGTCGCTAATTGTTTTGATGCGCTGCACAAGTTGCGCAGCAAGCCCTTGATTTTAAAGAGTTTTGGCCATCAGCTTAATAACACCCCCAGAAAGTCAAAAGCCCGCAACCAGGAGGCGCGGGCTCTTTTTACTGCACCGTCAACATCTGGCGGTTTGCTGCGGTTCAGCCTTGCGTCGCACTCAGTGTCAGTCGAAGGCCCGTGACGGGTTGTTTCCGTCGCACATGATTATCGACAGTTTTTGTCGGCTACTTTAGTTCCTGAAGCAATTTGATCTTCGTCGTCGGCAACGTCTTATCCACCGTCACGCCGTCGCGCTTGGCTTTGCTGCGAGGCGCCAGAGCGACGTCACTTCCGCCGCACGGGCTGCATGCAATGGATCGGTCGTGTCGCTGGCGCGCGGATGCTGCGGACGCACATCGTGTCGGCCGAGGACGCGCAGGCCGGCGCGATCGATCATCTCGAGCAGCGCGGCCCGGGTGCGCAGGCCGAGGTGCTCGGCCAGGTCGGACAGGATCAGCCAGCCTTCCCCGCCGGGCGCCAGATGCGCGGCGAGACCGGCCAGAAAACCGTGCAGCATCCGGCTGTCGGGATCGTAGACCGCATGCTCCAGCGGCGAACTGGGACGGGCCGGCAGCCAGGGCGGGTTGCAGACTACCAGGGGCGCGCGGCCAGCGGGAAACAGGTCCGCGCGTTCGACCGTCACGCGATCATGCAGGCCGAGCCGTTCGATGTTTTCACGGGCACAGGCAATCGCACGTTCGTCGAGGTCGGTGGCGACGATACGCGCCACGCCGCGCCGCGCCAGGACTGCTGCCAGGACACCGGTGCCGGTGCCGATGTCGAAAGCCAGCGTAGTCGATGGCAACGCTGTCTCGGCAACCAGCGCAACGTATTCATTGCGGATCGGCGCGAAGACCCCGTAATGCGGGTGGATGCGCGCGCCGAGTGCGGCGACGTCGACACCTTTGCGTCGCCATTCGTACGCGCCGATCAGCCCCTGTATCTCGCGCAGCGAGGCAACCGAATCCGTACCGGCAGCGTCGGCGTTGGCGTCGGCCGGACCGTAGGCCTGGGTGCAGGCCTCATGCAGGTCGGGCGCACGCCGCAGCGGCATCGCGTAGCCGGCCCCGATCGGCATCAGCAGCATGCCGAGCGTGCGCGCCCGTTGCGATTGTGCCTGTCTGTATGCATTGAACAGTGCGAGCGGCGTGGCGGGTGCATCGGATTTCTTGCGCACCCGTCTCGGCGGCTTGTCGATTCGCCGTGCGATCGCCTGCAACAGTTGCCGGGCATTCTGGAAGTCACCGCGCCAGAGGATGGCGGTGCCTTCCGATGCCAGCCTGAAGGCGCTATCGGCAGTCATGCTGTCGTCGGCGACGATGACCCGCGATGGCGGTGCGAGGCCCGCGCCGGATCGCCAGCGCGCGCTCTGCGGTTGATCTGCTTCGATCCAGTAGATGCGGGGGACGTCGCTCATGATGTGCCTCGGTCGCTGCCGGCGCTGTAGGTGCGGCAGGTGCGGCTGGTGCGGCGCGTGACAAGCGATGGAAAAAGAGGGCGGTTGGTAGACATGGGCGGGATGATACGCGCTTGGCAGGTCTGCAGGCGACCGACAGCCTGCTTCCGTGAGCGTGTGCCGGCCGCTACCCTCAGTCGAGCGGATTGCTGCTCGAGGTGTGGGTCACCTTGCCGGAGGTCTGGTCGATGTGGACATTGAAGAGCCGCTGCTGCTGATTCTCCAGATACCGGTAGTCCCAGACCTCCTCTTTGAGGCGATTGAAATTGACGACGGTGCGCGGCTTTCCCAGCAGGCGGCGCACGTCGTCCTTGGACATGCCAGGCTGGATACGGCCAAAGTGTTCCGGCGCCAGGGCCTGGTGGTATCCGGTCAGCTTGCCGTTCGGATCGATGTCGAAGATCCAGGTGCGCGCGCCTTCCGGACCCTTGGGATATTCAAGGATGCGGGCGCCGTTCTCTTCTTCCCACGTGGTCTCGGGCGCGCCCATCGCGGTGCGCACATCGCCTTCGGTCGACACACTGATCGCCAGTTTTTCGAGGCCACGCTGTTGCATGGGTCGTCCTTCACGGTCGCAGGCGAGCTGCAACAGGCTTGCCATCAGGATGATCGTACCGGTCCAAAAACGCATGCTGCCTCCAAAGATGGCTCTTGATTATAGGCCGCACAGCCTGCGGCGCACGGATGCCGCGCAAGCGTGGCAGTACCAATCGCGAAATCGAAAAATACCTGCAGACGCCTGTTTTTACATACAGTACTATGGGTGGGTCTTGCATCTACTCCCACCGATCCCGATGCGCTTTGAAACCGGCGCGACGCGCCTTGCCTTCGTCGACCTCGAAACCACCGGGGCCACGATCACCTCCGACTGCATTACCGAAATCGGCATCGTTGAAGTCGATGCGGAGGGCGTACGCGAGTGGAGCAGCCTGGTGCGCCCGGAGAACCGGATTCCGCCTTTCATTGAATCGCTGACCGGCATCTCCAATGCGATGGTGGCCGATGCACCGGTGTTCGAGCAGCTCGCCGAGGAACTGCATGCACGGCTCGATGGCTGCCTCTTCATCGCCCACAATGCGCGCTTCGATTACGGGTTCCTGAAAAATGCGTTCCGCCGCTCCGGCATCGATTTCAAGCCGGCCGTACTGTGTACCGTAAAACTCTCACGCAAGCTGTATCCAGGATTCGGGCGGCACAATCTCGATGCCCTGATCGAACGTCACCGGCTGCCGGTCACCGAGCGCCATCGCGCGCTGGGTGACGCCCGGCTGATCTGGCATTTCTGGCAGGACCTCTACCAGAAGCTGCCGCCCGAGCAAATCGCCACGGCAGTGCAAGCCTTGACGGCGCGCCCGAGCTGGCCCTCGCATCTCGATCCGGCGTGCATCGATGCGATGCCGGACACGCCCGGCGTCTACCTGTTTTACGACGACACGGCGCTGCCGCTTTATATCGGCAAGGCCAATCAGTTGCGGCGGCGGGTGCTGTCGCATTTCAGCGGCGACCATCGTTCGTCGAAAGAGATGCTGTTGTCGCAGCAGGTACGGCGGATCGAATGGATCGACACCTGCGGCGAAATCGGCGCGCTGCTGCAGGAAGCCCTGCTGGTCAAGCGGCTGCAACCGGCCCACAACCACCAGTTGCGCCGCAGCGAAGAAACCTGTGCCTGGCGGCTGGTCCAGAAAGGCGAACACATACGGCTGGCGCTGGCGCATCCCGACGACCTGTTCTTCGGCTGCGAAGACAACCTGTACGGCCCGTTCGCCAGTCACCGCAAGGCAACCGATGCGCTGCGCTCGCTGGCCGACGCCCACCAGCTCTGCCCGGCCCTGCTCGGTTTGGAGAAGGTCCGGCCCGGCAAGCCTTGTTTCGGCAGCCAGGTACGGCGCTGCAGCGGCGCCTGCATCGGGTCCGAAGCTGCTGCCGCCCACACAGAACGGGTACGCGCCGCGCTGTCGTCCTGGCGCCTGCCGCCCTGGCCCTATCCGGGTCCGATCGCACTGCGCGAGGGGACGGGATTGCATGTTCTCGATCACTGGGGTTTTCTCGGAACAGTCGGCGGTGATGACGTCGATGGCGCACGGCGCCTGGCCGCGCAAGGTGCACCGGTCTTCGATCGGGATGTCTACCAGATCCTGAAAAACCGCCTGCTGCGTGACCAAGGTGCGGTGGTCGATCTGGCCTGATGCCGAATCCCTGACCAGCGATGCTGAACCCCATGGTGCCGGCCACCGCCTTCTTGTTCCAGCGCCTGCGCTGTTGCCTTGGAGGCGCGAAGCGGGCAAGTATAATGTTGCCTTTGCGAACGCAGGGCGACGCATGGCGCGACGGCATCAGCGGCGCCCAAGGGAAGTTCTGACGCCTTGCGTTCCAGGCACACCTCCGGCAAGGACAACATGACAAATGGCACGCCGCAACCGCGTGGTGGCACCGCAGGAACTGTGGACACTGTAAGAATACCAACCGGGGCAGTCCCTTGCACCCTGCGTGGAGCCCTCGCATGAAGCCAAGCGACATTCCACTGGCGCTGATCGTGGTGGTGATCTGGGGTCTGAATTTCATCGTCATCAACATCGGCCTGCAGGACCTGCCGCCGATCCTGTTTACCGCCCTGCGCTTCCTCGTTGCGGCCCTGCCCCTGGCATTCTTCATCAAGCCGCCGGCGGTGCCGCTGCGGCTGCTGGCGGGCTATGCGCTGTTCCAGTTCGCCAGTCAATTCACGCTGCTTTTTTACGGGCTGCACTTCGGTTTTCCGCCGGGGCTGGCGTCGCTGGTGATGCAGTTGCAGGTATTTTTCACGATCGGCTTTGCGGTGTTGCTCCTGGGCGAGCGGCCGCGCGTGACGCAATTGCTGGGTGCGTTGGTGGCGTTCTGCGGCATGGGGCTGGTGGCGGCGCACCTGGAGGCGAAGGCGACACTGATCGGTTTCGTGCTGGTGATCTGCGCCAGCCTGTCATGGGGCATCGCCAACATCTTCACCAAGAAGATCGGCAAGGTCAATCCGCTGGCGCTCGTGGTGTGGGGCTCGGTGCTGGCGACGCCGCCACTGCTGCTGACCTCGCTGCTCTTCGAAGGCTGGCCGGCCTGGACACTGGCGGCGCAACACCTGCAATTGCGTTCGGTCGGCGCGGTCCTGTACCAGGCCTTTCCGAACACGATCATCGGCTACGGCATCTGGTCGCATCTGATGCGAAAGTATCCGACCGCGACGATCGCGCCCTTTTCGCTACTGGTACCGGTGATCGGCATTCTGAGCGCGGCCTGGATCGTCAATGAACCGCTCCAGTGGTGGAAAATCACCGCCGGCGTGCTGGTGCTGTGCGGACTGGCGCTCAATCTGTTCGGCGGATTCCTGTCGCGCCGCGCCGCCGTGCAAGCATGAATTGCCTGCCCGGCCGGATCGCGGCGATCGAAACCTGCGGCAGCATTGCGCTGGTCGATGTCGATGCCGTCGGGTTGAAGCTCACCGCGACCCTGGTCGGCGCGGGAGCGCTGACCGATTGCTGGCGGCCCGGCATGGCCGTCACGCTCCTGTTCGCCGAGACCGAAGTGGCGCTGGCAAAAAACCTGTCAGGCCTGATCAGCATGCGCAACCGGCTGCCGGGGCGGATCGTCGCCCTCGAACGCGGCACTGTGCTGACGAAAGTCACCCTGGACATCGCCGGGCAGCGCGTGGTGTCGGTGATCACGACGCGCTCGTCCCACACGCTGGCGCTGCAGGAGGGTGAACCTGTCGAGGCCCTGGTCAAGGCCAACGAGATGGGCGTGATGCCGGCCGCCAGCCTTGTACCTGGAGAGCGCGGGTGATGATCGACTGGCAACCGCTCTGGCTGACCCTGCAACTGGCGCTCTCGACCACGCTGCTGCTGCTGGCGATCGGCATTCCGCTGGCATACCGGATCGCCTGCAGCCGCAGTCGTTTCAAGCCACTGTTGGAAGCGCTGGTCAGCATGCCGCTGGTGCTGCCGCCGTCGGTGCTCGGCTTTTATCTGCTGCTGGCCTTCAGTCCGCAAAACGCATTCGGTGCGTTTCTGGCGCGCTGGCTGCATGTGCAGCTGGCCTTCAGCTTTGCCGGTCTGCTGGTCGCCTCGGTTCTGTTCAGCCTGCCGTTCATGGTGCAGCCGCTGCAGGCCGGTTTCCAGCATCTGCCGAGCTCGTTGCTGGAAGCCTCGCGCACCCTCGGCAAGCCGGACCGGGTCACGCTGTTCAAGGTCCTGCTGCCCAACATGAAGGGCGCGCTGCTGACCGCCATCGTGCTCAGTTTCGCGCACACCGTCGGCGAATTCGGGGTCGTGCTCATGATTGGCGGGAATATCCCCGGCGTGACCCGGGTCGCGTCGATCGCGATCTACGACCAGGTCGAGAGCCTGCAGTACGGGACCGCACATGTGTATTCGGCAGTATTGATGACACTTTCGTTCGCTACCTTGCTGATCGTGTACGTGCTGAACCGGCGCTGGCAGAGGACGATTTCGTGACGGCGGCCGCATGCTAGAGATCGACCTCGTGCAGCGGCTCGATCGCAGCGCCGGCGCACGCGAGTTGCAGTTCGCGCAGCAGGCGGATGCGGGCGCGTTCATCGCCCTGTTCGGTCCCTCCGGCGCCGGCAAGACGTCGATTCTGCGCATGCTGGCGGGACTGGCGCGACCGGAGAGCGGCCGCATCGTCGTCGGCGGATCGGTCTGGTTCGATGCGGCCGAGAGAGTCAATTTGCCGCCCCAGGCACGTTCCGTCGGCATGGTGTTCCAGGACTACGCGCTGTTTCCCAACCTGTCGGTGCGCGACAACGTGGCCTACGCGACCGCCAAGGATCAGGCGGCGTGGGTCGACGAACTGCTCGGCATGATGCACTTGACGGCATTGCAGCGGCAATTGCCAGGCCGCCTCTCGGGTGGTGAAAAGCAGCGCGTCGCGCTCGCGCGAGCGGTCGCCCGGAAGCCCGCGCTGCTTCTGCTCGACGAGCCGCTCGCCGCGCTCGACACGGCATTGCGTCAGCAATTGCAGGATGGTCTCGCAGCGTTGCATCAACGTCTGCAGATGACCACGATCATGGTCACGCATGATATCGGCGAAGTGTTCCGGCTGGCCGACCAGGTCTGGCGGCTGCAGGATGGCCGGATGGTGCAGACCGGATCGCCGGTTGCCGTGTTCCTGCAGCAGCGCGTGGCCGGCAACCTGGCCTTGCGGGCGCAGGTGCTGGCGGTGCAGCGCGAGGAAGTCGTGACGATCGTGTCGCTGCTGATCGGACAGGAAATCGTGGATGTGATCGCCGCCGACGACGAGGCAGCGCAGCTGCGTATTGGCGCGACGGTGGTGCTGTCGGCGAAAACATTTGGTGCGTTGCGCTTCGACGAAAAAGGGTGAGCCGCAGATGATTTCTGCAGCTGCCTTCCGCAGTTTCCGTGGTTACGCTGCGGTGCTGGATGCGCTTGACCGGAGCGCCGTCGTATCGATCGACGGGCTGGCGACGGGCATCGTGGGAAAGAGCAGACTGCGCTTACGCAGCGCGGGAATTTCTGCTGCCGGCACCGGCCGGGAAACATAGTAGCCCTGCACCTCGTCACAGCCCAGATCCTGCAGGAGTTGCAGTTGGTGCGCGGTTTCGACGCCTTCCGCCACCACGCTCATGTCGAGCGCGTGCGCCATCGAGATGATGGCGCTGAAAAACACCACGCCCTCGCTGGTCTTGCCCAGTTCCGCAGTAAATGCCCGATCGACCTTGAGGATGTCGAGGTCGAGCTGCTGCAGTTGCGAGAGCGAGGAATAGCCGGTGCCGAAATCGTCGACCAGCAACTTGATGCCCAGCGCCTGCAAGGCGGCGAGGTCATGCGCCACGTCCATCTGCTCGGCCATCATGCAGGACTCGGTGAGCTCGATTTCGATCAGGTGCGCGGCGATGCCGTGGCGCTCCATGCTGGCGACGAGTTGCTGCTTGAGGTCGGCCTGATTGAATTGGCGCAGTGAGACATTGATCGACACCGGCAGCGGCCGCATGCCTTCCGCCTGCCAGAGCGCGATCTGGGCACAGGCTTTTTCGATGACGACCTCGCCCAGCTTGAGGATCAGGCCGGTCTCTTCGGCCAGTGGAATGAACGCCAGTGGCGGCACCAGGCCGCGGGTCGGATGAATCCAGCGCACCAGCGCTTCCATGCTGCAGAATTCACCGCTGATAGCGTTCACACGCGGTTGGTAGTACAACACGAATTCATCGCGTTCCAGCGCCAGTTCCAGCGCCTTGCGGGTATTGAACTTGACCATCAAATTCTTCGACAGCTGTTCCTGGTAAAGGCAGTAGCGCGCCTTGCCATCCTGCTTGGCGGCGTACATCGCGATGTCGGCGTAGCGCAGCAGTGCATCCGGATCGGTGGTGTGATCGGGATACAAACTGATGCCGACCGAGACGCCCACCGTATGCGTGTCGGCGCCGATCGAAAACGGCTGGCGGAATGCCTCGCCGATGCGACGCGCGACCGCTTCGGCCTCGACCGCCGTGTCCAGGTTTTCCAGCACGATCGTGAATTCATCGCCGCCCAGCCGCGTGATGCTGTCGCCTTCCTTGAGCACCGACTTCAATCGCTGCGCAGCGCTGCACAGCAATGCGTCGCCCGCCGCGTGGCCCTGCGTGTCGTTGACCGTCTTGAAATCGTCGAGGTCGACGAACAGGACCGCCAGCTGCATCCCAGCCCCTTGTGCCCGCTGCAGCGCCTGCGGCAGGAACTGCATCATCCAGTGGCGGTTCGGCAGCAGCGTCAACGCATCTGAATTGGCGAGCTTCGACAGCATCTGCTCGTGTTGCTTTGCCTCTGAAATATCGCGCAGCGTCATCGCCAGACCGGCGCCCGAGCGGACCAGGCGGCGATGCATCCACGCCGATCGCAGCGGGCTATGGGGCGAGACCAGGAACTCATCCTCGTAAAACCCGGAAGCCATCGCACCGCGAAAGATTCCCAGAACTACCTGCGCATGATGACCCGAATAGAGGTCGGAAAACCGCGTGCCGATCAGCGTTGCCCGCGTACTGCCGACGAAGGCCGCGCCGCGTTCGTTGCAATCTTCGATCAGGAAGTCGACGATTGCACCGCCGCGCTCGGTCAGCGCCCGCACCATGTAGAAACCTTCATGGCCACCGTCGATCGCCATGCGGTAGGTCGACTCGACCTGCTCTGCCTGATGCTTGCGCCATGCCAGACGTATCGAAAGGGCGGTCGCTACCAGCGCGAACAGAGTCAGCAGCACCATGCCGGCATTGGCCGCGCTGCGATAGGTCGCTTCGTTGATGCGATATGCCGCGAGGATTTCAGACTGCGAAAGGCCGACCACGGCGATCAGCGGGTACGGTTTGAGTGGACGCGACGCCACCACGCGCGGCACGCGGTCGGAAAAAGCGTCCGCTGGCCGCAATTCCACGCCGGTGTTCGGCATGAACGGCATGCCGGGCAGCAGGATGGTTTTGGGCGGCACCTGGGTATCTGGCCCGAGCCTGGATGCGCGCAACACACCGTCTTCCCCGATGACCGTCAGAAAACCCTGCTTGCCCAGACTGGCATCTGCATAAAAACTCGCGAGCAGGGCGGGGAGCACCGACACCACCACGATGCCGTCGAACTCGCCTTTCGAATCGACCAGCCGGCGGGTAAAGCGGATGATCGGTTCGGGCGTACGATTTCCCTGGAGCGGGATGCCGATCGCAAGCGCAGGCGACGGGTTAAAACGATGGCGCCGGAAGTAGTCGCGATCGGCGATGTTGAAGGTCTTCTGGATCGGCCGGGTACTGGTGGTGGGATCGCCGGTGCGGTTGACGATGGTGACGAACACACGGGCAGTCGAGGGGTACAACCCGGCCTTAAAGAGGCGGTCGAGGTCGAGCTGGCCGTCGCTGGCTTCCCAGTCATGCTTGACGTGCAGTGTGATCAGATCAAGCTGCTCGAGCAGGCGCGACAGATAATCCGCATATGCCTGCGCCAGTCCATCCACGCGTTGGCCCGCATCGCGTTGGGCGGTATCGCGGTCGTCGTTCAGCCGGGACACGGCGAGTCCGGACAGGAGCAGTCCGAGCACCAGGCTCAGGAGCGGCCAGATGATAATTTGCGGCAGGCTTCCCACGAGGAAGCCAAGGTTCCTGAAAGGCTTGCGGAAGCGCTCGGTCAACGTGGCAATCGCCATGGCGCGGGTTCCAGTTTTTATAATGGCGACGCAACGCGTCGTGTCTTTGTTTACGGCCGCAGCGGCGAATTTCTTTAACCTTGGCTGCGCCAGATGGTCTCGGCATACTTTAGCGCAAAATCCGGCGTCAAATCCGGCGTGAAATCCGGCGCACCATGCAGCGGATACCGGTTTTCGGGCGGCGGCGAGGATTTGGACCACAAAGCTGTCATACTCTCGCTCTCTCCAAGAATCGACAGCATCGTCTCGTCCCTCAGGGCGCTGGCATCGGTGCCGTCCCACGCCCGATGACTGCTGTAAAAAACCTCTTTTCTTATCCCGTTTCCGACGGCCGCAAGACCAAGCCGGCGCCTTTTTTGCCGATGTCGCGTGCCGAAATGACGGCGCTCGGCTGGGACTCCTGCGACGTGATCCTGGTGACCGGTGACGCCTATATCGACCACCCGAGCTTCGGGATGGCGCTGATCGGCCGTCTCCTGGAGGCCCAGGGCTTCCGGGTCGGCATCATCAGCCAGCCGGACTGGCTGTCGGTGGATGCGTTCCGCGCGCTGGGCAAGCCGAACCTGTATTTTGGCGTCACGGCCGGCAACATGGACTCGATGGTCAACCGCTACACCGCCGACCGCAAGATCCGCTCCGACGATGCTTACACGCCCGACGGCGAGCCGAACAAGCGGCCCGACCGCGCATTGGTGGTGTATGCCCAGCGCGCACGGGAAGCTTATCCCGATGCCAACATCGTCATCGGCAGCATCGAAGCCAGCCTGCGGCGGATCGCGCATTACGACTACTGGTCCGACAAGGTGCGGCGCTCGGTGTTGCCGGATTCGAAGGCCGACATCCTCCTGTTCGGCAATGCGGAACGGGCGCTGGTGGCGCTGACCCACCGGCTCGCAGCAGGCGAAGCGATCGAGACCATCCGTGACCTGCGCGGCACCGCCTTCATGGTCAAGTCGGGCTGGTTGCCGGCCGAGGACTGGTCAGTCGCCAATTCGACGCGCGTCGACACGCCGGGCCGGGTCGAGCCGCATCCCGATCCCTATGAGATGAAGGAAAAGAATACGCCCGCCTGCGCCACTGGTGCAGATGGTGCAGACGCGGCAGCCGCGTCACCGGCGCCGGCACCTGTCGTCAAGCCGATCCTGATCCTGTCGCGCGAAGAACGCCAGGCAGCATTGAAGGAGCAGCGCGACAAGACCGTGATCCGGCTGCCGTCCTACGACGCGATCAAGGACGATCCGGTGCTGTATGCGCATGCGTCGCGGGTGTTCCATCTCGAATCGAATCCTGGCAACGCCCGCGCCCTGGTGCAGGCGCACGGCGAACGCGACGTCTGGCTCAATCCGCCGCCACTGCCATTGGCGATGGACGAGATGGATGGCGTCTATGACATGAACTATGCGCGGGCGCCGCACCCGAGCTACGGCAAGGCGAAGATTCCGGCTTGGGACATGATCCGGTTCTCGGTCAACATCATGCGCGGCTGCTTCGGCGGCTGCACCTTCTGCTCGATCACCGAGCATGAAGGCCGCATCATCCAGAGCCGCTCGGAGCCCTCGATCCTGCGCGAAATCGAACTGATCCGCGACCGTACCAAGGGTTTTACGGGGACGATTTCCGACCTCGGCGGCCCGACGGCGAACATGTACCGGCTCGCCTGCAAGGAAAAGAAGATCGAGGAATCATGCCGCCGCCTATCATGCGTCTATCCGACCATTTGCAGCAATCTCGGCACCGACCACAGCAAGCTGATCCAGTTGTACCGCAAGGCGCGTGCGATTCCGGGCGTGAAGAAGATCCTCATCAGCTCCGGGCTGCGATACGACCTCGCGGTGCGGTCGCCAGAGTATGTCAAGGAACTGGTGACGCACCACGTCGGCGGCCTGCTCAAGATCGCTCCGGAACATTCGGAAGAAGGGCCCCTGTCGAAGATGATGAAGCCCGGCATGGGCGCCTACGACAAGTTCAAGGAACTCTTCGACCGCTATTCGAAAGAGGCCGGCAAGGAGCAGTATCTCATCCCGTATTTCATCGCCGCCCACCCCGGCACCACCGATGAAGACATGCTGAACCTGGCCCTGTGGCTGAAGAAAAACGACTTCCGGCTCGACCAGGTGCAGACCTTCATGCCGACACCGATGGCACTGGCGACGACGATGTATCACACGCGCAAGAATCCACTGCATAAGGTGACGGCGGATTCGGAAGCCGTCGAAACCGTGCGCACCGGGAAGATCCGCAAGCTGCACAAGGCGTTCCTGCGTTATCACGACCCGGCCAACTGGGAAGCGATCCGCGAAGCGCTGCAACGCATGGGACGCGGCGACCTGATCGGCAGCGGCCCACAGCATCTCGTGCCACGCCATACCGGAGCGGCCATGGCCGATACAGGACAGACACGTCGCCGCGAGACGCCGGCGGTCGCCCAGTTGGCCAGGAAGTTCGGCCAGAACCAGCCGCGCGCCGGCGCCGCGGTGGTGCGTACCCCCGCCGTGACACGCCAGGCTACGACCACTGCGGCCCGCAAGACGACGCGGAGCGCGCCGTCGCCGCGCACCGGCAGAAAATGAGACGCCGGCCGCGTGTTACCGGCCGATGAAGGAATGCAGATGACCGATGCTTCGCCGCTCAGCCTTGAATGGCAAACCCTGCAGCGCGACTATGAGCAGATTGAGCGCAGCACGCTCTGGCTGAAGCTGCCAGCCGTGCTGATCACCTTTGCGTCGCTCGCGATCCCGGTCGACCTGCTGCTGGTGGCGTTGCTGATCCTGGTTCTTTGGCTGCAGGAAGCGATCGTGCGTACTGGCCAGTCCCGGCTGGGGGTGCGTCTCCTTGCCATCGAGGCATTGCTGCGGCAGCCAGTACCGCCAAGCGCGACTGCTGCATTCCAGCTGCATTCGGCCTGGCATGCGAGCCGCGGCGGTAGCGTGGCGCTGCTGCGCGAATATGCGAACAACGCGGTACGGCCGACAGTTGCGTTTCCGCATGCAGTGTTGCTTCTGATTCTATTGGCTGCGTTGACGGTGCCGGCATCCTGAGACTGCCTCGTGCACTGCTGGCACTCGCGAAAACCACGATTCTTTCAAATTTCACAATGATGGAATTCGCGACCGAAGCGCTTTCAAGAATTAGCAACTTCTAACTATTGCCGTAGCGCCACTATACGGATTGGCCGGGCGCGCTTCTAGAAACGGCCGGTTGCCGATCGCAGGCGCTTGCCGACGCCGAATCGGAGTTGAAGAAATCGACTCCTGGTTTGACATGAAAAATACTCTTGGTTACATTGAAATCGTTATCAACCAACGAGCGCCGGCCATGTCCATCTTCCGCACAAAACTTTCCGCTGAAGCAACTTACGACCCGAATCACCTGCTGGATTGCCTTATTTCCAAGTTAAACCTGAAAAACGATGCAGCCTTGGCGCGTGCGTTGGAAGTGGCAGCACCCGTGATCAGCAAGATTCGGCATCGCCGGTTGCCAGTCGGGGCGTCGATGCTGATCCGGATGCACGAGATCAGCGACATGAGCATCGCGGATCTGCGTGTGCTCATGGGCGATCGCCGGGAAAAATTCCGTATCAGTCCAGAGCAGTTCAAACCGAAGGAAACCGCACGGGCCTGACCGTCGGCGACCCGTCAGGGTCCATAAAAAATAAAAGGTCGTTTCCTGGTTTCTCAGGAAACGACCTTTTGCGTGTGTTGTGCGGTGCGGCCAAACCCGTGCTGCAATGGGCGCGTCGTGAGGACGGCCCGACCCGAGCGGCGTCTCAGCCGTTCTTGCTCTTGAATTGCTTGCTGCTGATGCGGTACTTGTCCCGGCGGTCGCCCATCAAGGCACGCAGCTCCTTGATGCTCAATTTACTGATCTCATGCATCCGGATCAGGAGTGACGCTGCAACTGGGAGGCGGCGATGACGGATTTTGCTGATCATTGGTGGCGCGACTTCAAGCGCCCGGGAAAGGGCCGCATCGTTTTTCAAATTAAGCAGGGAAATCAGCGACGACAGCAGATTGTCCGGATTGTATGAATGCATGGTTGTCATTTGGTTGGTCTCGGGTGGGGGGTTTCTCGTTGGCTTGATTGTGGCTAGTCGAAATCTTTTCGAATTGATAATACACAAGTGATGCCTTATGCACCGAGGAAAGACCGACGACTAGCTGCCACTGTAGCAATGCATTGCCTGCTCGTATGTTCTCTAGTCAACTTAAGCGCACTACTGACAACTTCTTTGGTGTAACAAAATTCTCCCGGGATGCGAGTCGGAGCGACTCTTGGTGGGTGCCCGGACGCGGTAGACTACATGCTTTCCTGACGTGAACGGATTCAGAATGCAGCTTGACTTTTCCACCATCGATCCGCGCACAGCCTACTTCTGGATGGCGTCGACCATCGCGCCCAGGCCGGTGGCATGGGTCACGACGCAGTCGGCGGCGGGCGTGACCAACCTCGCGCCGTTCAGCTTTTTCCAGATGATCACGCCCGAGCCGCCGACGTTGATGATTTCCCCGTTGCTCCATCCGAACGGGAACATGAAGGACACGGCCCGCAACATTCAGGAAACCGGCGAATTCGTCGTCAACCTGGTGCCGTTCGGGTTGGTCGACACCATGAACGCCACCTCGTTCAGCTATGGCACCGACGAGAGCGAAATCGAACGCTGTAATGTTGCGACGCTTGCGTCCACCTCGGTGCGGCCGCCGCGCGTGGCCGGCGTGCCGGTCAGCTTCGAATGCCGCATGGCGTCGATCACTGCCTATCCGGCTGACAAGCCAAGTTGTCACATGATCCTCGGGCAAGTGGTGACTGCCCACGTCGATGAGAAGATCCTGGATGCGGCCGGCCAGATCGATCCGGTCAAGCTCGATTTGGTCTCGCGCATGGGGGCGGATTGGTACGGCCGCATGTCGGGCGAGGCCAACTTCGCATTGGGCCGGCCAGTGGGCTGGAATGCGGCCGGCCTGAAGTAGGTCCGAACCGCACGCCCGGGACTATTTCGCGCTGGCAGGCGTGAGGCGCCAGATCGTGTTGCCGACATCGTCAGCGACCAGCAATGCGCCCGCGCGATCGACGGCCACGCCGACCGGTCGTCCTTGTGCGTCACCGTCGGCATTTAGAAACCCGGTCAGGACATCGACCGGCGCCCCGCTCGGCATGCCGTTTGCAAACGGGACAAAGATAACCTTGTAGCCGCTGCGCGGCTTGCGATTCCAGGGGCCATGCTGGCCAACGAATGCACCGCCGGCGAATTCCTTGGGCAGTAGCGTGCCCTGGTAGAACGTCAGGCCAAGGGAGGCGGTGTGCGCGCCGACAGCGTAGTCCGGCGCAATCGCCTTGGCAACCAGGTCAGGCCGCGGCGGCGTGATCCGTGTGTCCACATGCTGTCCGTAATAGCTGTACGGCCAGCCATAGAAGGCGCCATCCTTGACCGAGGTGATGTAGTCCGGTACCAGATCGTTGCCGAGTTCGTCGCGTTCGTTGACGGCCGCCCAGAGTGCGCCGGTTTTCGGCTCCCATGTCAGTCCGTTTGGATTGCGCAGTCCGGTCGCGAAGATGCGTGAGGCGCCGCTGGCGCGGTCGAATTCCCAGACCGCTGCGCGTCCTGTTTCCTGCTCCATGCCGTTTTCACCGACGTTGCTGTTCGAGCCGACCGAGACATAGAGCTTGCTGCCATCGGGGCTGGCAACGAGGTCCTTGGTCCAATGGTGGTCGATTGGGCCCGCTGGCAGATCCATCACCTTCACCCCGCTGGTGGTGATCTCCGTCTGGCCCACCTGATAGGGGAACTTCAGGATTGCGTCGGTATCGGCGACATACAGGTCGCTACCGACGAGCGCCATGCCGAACGGCGAATGCAACCCTTGCAGGAACACGGTTTTGGTTTCTGCAATGCCATCGCCATCCTTGTCGCGCAACAGCATGATCCGGTCCGGGCTCGCAACACCGGCACCGGCCACACCCATGATCTTCTTCATTACCCAGCCGCGGATGCCGCCACCTGCATCATGCTGCGCCGGCGCATTCGATTCCGCCACCAGCACGTCGCCATTGGGCAGGACATGCAGCATGCGCGGATGGTCGAGCCCGCTGGCAAACGCGCGCACCGCCAATCCTGGCGCCGGTACCGGCGTGGTGCTGGCAGGCCAGCCTTTAGCCGGTGCAATGTGCACGAGCGGGATCGGTTTTTTCGATTCGGGCGCAGGCAAGGCCGGATTCGGTCCGAAGCCAACGGCGGTGGCGGGCGCAGGTACCTGCGCGGCGCAGCCGAGCGGACCCAGCAGGGCAAGAAGGACGGCAGGTATCGCGAGATGCTTTTGCATGTGATTCTCCGGGGTGGATGGGGGCGTCGCGCGGCGTGGATGCCAGCGATGTTGAGAGGGGCTGTGCGGAAACGACAGCCGCGCGCGAGGCAATGTGGATGGTCTGATCATAGCGGCGACGCCTTCGGGCCTCTGTACGTTACTTAACAAACCTGCCGTGGCGACCACCGAACGCGCTTTGCGTTACCATCGAAACCCTGCATCGGACTGCGTGCGTGAAGAACGAATTGAAGTCGGTTTTCAGTACGCCCTACCGCAGATTGCCGATCAATCGAACCGCACCGTTCCTGGAGCCTGCAATGACCACACCGAACGATTCCGCTGCAAAAAACGTCTTTGGCGAGCCGCTGGTCGCCTGTTCCTTTGCGCCGCTGACAGGGTACTTTCGCGATGGCTGCTGCAAGACCGAAGACGACGATACCGGCACCCACGTGGTGTGCGCGGTGATGACCGATGCCTTCCTGGTATTCAGCGCCAGCCGTGGCAACGACTTGAGCACGCCGCGTCCGGAATGGCGCTTCCCCGGCCTGCGGGCCGGCGACCAGTGGTGCCTGTGCGCCAATCGCTGGCGTGAAGCTTATGCCGCCGGCGTGGCGCCTGCCGTGGTCCTCGAAAGCACGAATCGCAAGATCCTGGAGTTGGTGTCGCTCGACGTGCTGTCGCGTTTCGATTCGCGCACGCCGGAGTCGATTTGACAGTGCCTTGCCCGTCTGTCGACAGCGCGCACTGAACGGCGTCGCCGGTGCGCCTGCTCTACATCGAAGACGACGCCATGATCCGCGAGAGCGTGGTCAAGGGATTGCAGCCGGACGGCTTCAGCGTCGATGCCGTGGCCGATGGCGCGTCGGGCCTGCTGGCGTTGAAGAACCACGCCTACGATCTGCTGCTGCTCGACCTCGGTTTGCCGCGCCTGGATGGATTTGCGGTACTGAGCGCACTGCGCCAGCGCGGCGACCGGATACCAGTGCTGATCCTGACGGCGCGCGATGCGGTGGCCGATCGCGTCGCGGGTTTGAATGCCGGCGCCGATGATTATCTGGTCAAACCGTTCGACCTGCAGGAACTCGCAGCGCGCATCCACGCCCTGTTGCGGCGTCAGGCCGGACGTGCCGATGCCGCCATCCGGCATGGCGCGCTCGAACTCGATACCATCACTCACGCCGTGCGCTACCAGGGCAGGCCAGTGGTTCTTTCAGCCCGCGAATTCGCGCTGCTGCACGCGCTGCTCGACCGGCCGGGCGCGGTGCTGTCGGTGTTTCAGCTCGAAGAAAAGATGTACGGCTGGGGCGATGAAGTCGGCAGCAACACGGTCGAGGTCTACATCCACGCACTGCGCAGGAAGCTCGATCCCGGCCTGATCAAGAACGTGCGTGGTGTCGGCTACATGGTGGCGGCAGAGCGATGACTGCCCGCCCGCATTCGATCCGGACGACGCTGCTGCTGTGGCTCGCGGTCGGCCTGACACTGGTGATTTCGCTGGTGGCCGTGGTGCTGTACCTGCAGGCGCGCACCGAAGCCAACCAGCTCTTCGACTACCAGATGGAGCAGGTCGCCAGTGCCATGCCGAGCCGTTTCCTGGCCGATGCGCCACCGGGCCTGGCCAACCCGTTCGACGCCACGCCGAACGTGGTGATCCAGATCTGGGACCCGACTGGCGTACGATTGTATTTTTCGCACGACTATGCCGACCTGCCGCAGCGGGCCGTGCTTGGTTTTTCGACGATCGAGGTGCATGACCAGCAGTGGCGTGTCTACAGCGCGCAGCAAGGCTCGACCGTGGTGCAGATCGCGCAGCCGATGCAGGTGCGCAGGGCCATGGCGGCACGCGCCGCGCTCAAGACCGTCGCGCCGTTACTGTTGCTGGTGCCGTTTCTCGGTGGGTTGATCTGGATTGCGGTGGGCCGCGGGCTGGCGCCCATCCACGGCGTTGCCGCCCAGCTGGCGGCACGCGACGCCGGGCAACTGGCGCCGGTCTCCGACAGCGCTCTGCCAGAGGAAATCCGGCCACTGACGAACGCCGTCAATGATTTGTTTGCGCGCCTGGCGCAGGCCGCCGGCGCGCAACGCATCTTCATCGACGACGCAGCCCATGAATTGCGCACGCCCCTGACCGCGCTCAAACTACAGGTATCGCTTGCCGAGCGTGCCACCGACGCTGAATCGCGTGCGCTGGCCTTCGAGGCGCTGCGCGCCGGATTGGATCGCGCGTCCCGCCTGGTGCAACAGTTGCTCACGCTGGCGCGGCATGAACCAGGCGCGGTCACGCATGCCTGGCAAGACATCGATCTCGCAGCGCTTGGTCGCGAGGCCGTGGCCGAGCTTGCGCTGGCGGCAGATGCACGACGGATCGACCTCGGCTTCACCGGCACGCACACGGTGCCGGTGAGCGGTGACCCGGATGCGCTGCGCATCATGATCAACAACTTGGTCGACAATGCGCTGCGCGCTACTGCAGATGGCGGCCGCATCGATGTCGCCGTACACCGCGCGGCCCATCAGGCAATCCTGAGCGTGCAGGACGAGGGGCCCGGCATTCCGGAGGCCGAACTGGCGCGCGTCTTCGACCGTTTCTACCGGGGCAGTGGTGCCCCATCCGGTGGCAGCGGCCTGGGTCTGGCGATCGTGCGTCACATCGCCGACCTGCACCGCGCCGAGGTCAGTCTGGCCAATGTGCCGGGGGGATTGCGGGCGACGGTCGTCATGCCGCTTGCCATGACAAGCGAGACCGGGACGGCTGCCGCCACCCACGCCTGACCAGGACGCAAAAAGTTGGTATCCCGCGCTTTCGGCATCCCGCGTTTGCACTATCCAGGTTTAAGTCCAGTTTAAGTTTTGGCCACTACCATGCAGTCCATCGCAGTAGCAGTCCCAACTTGAACGGAGATCCAGATGCATCCAAAGACAATCGCCCGAAGTGCCCTTGCCAGCGGCGTGGTGGCCGCACTGATCGGCGGCTATGCAGGTTTTGGTGTCACTCACTTCGAAGCGGCGCAGGCTGCCGCTTCGACCAGTCTTCCCGCCGTCGTTGCCGGTGGCTGGGCCTCGGCCGCTGCACCGCTCGGCAATGCTGCACCGGTTACCAATTTCTCGGCAATCGTCGAGCGCTATGGTCCAGCGGTGGTCAATATCAGCGTCACCGGTAGGGCACACCAGGTACCGACGGCGGTCCAGCAGGACCATGACGATGAGGCCGATCCGCGCGATCCGTTTTCGCAGTTCTTTCGAGGCTTTCCGAATGCGCATCCGCCACGGGGCGAGGATGCGCCGCTCACGCATGCCCTCGGCTCGGGTTTCATCATCAGCGCCGACGGCACCATCCTGACCAACGCGCACGTGGTCGACGGCGCCCAGGAAGTCATCGTCAAGCTCACCGATCGGCGCGAGTTCAAGGCAAAGGTGATCGGCGCAGACAAGCAGTCCGACGTCGCCGTGCTGAAAATTTCGGCGCATGACCTGCCGGTGGTCCGGCTCGGCAGTCCGGCCGCAACGAGGGTCGGCGATCCGGTGCTGGCGATCGGTTCGCCCTACGGGTTTGAGAACAGCGCAACCTCCGGCATCGTCAGCGCCAAGGCGCGCGCGCTGCCCGAGGGCACGTACGTGCCGTTCCTGCAGACTGACGTCGCAGTCAACCCGGGCAACTCCGGTGGCCCGCTGTTCAACCTGCAGGGCGAAGTCATCGGCATCAACTCGCAGATCTACAGTCGCACCGGCGGCTACCAGGGTCTGTCGTTCGCCATTCCGATCGACGTCGCCACGAATGTCGAGCAGCAGCTGGTCAGCACCGGCAAGGTGACACGGGGCCGGCTCGGTATCGGCATCCAGGAACTGAACCAGTTGCTCGGTGAATCCTTCGGCCTGAAAGCGGTCCACGGCGCCTTGGTCAGCATGGTCGAAAAGGACAGCCCTGCGTCCCGCGCCGGCCTGCAGCCCGGCGACGTGATCACGAAGGTCAACGACCACGACGTGAATTACTCGAGTGACCTGCCGGTACAGGTCGCGCTCATGAAGCCCGGCACCAGGGCGCGGCTGGAAGTCATCCGCGACGGCAAGCCAACCGAAGTCGAGGTCGCCATCGGCGAGATGAAGGACAAGGTCGTGGCCAGTGCAGAGTCGTCCGATCGCACGCACGGCAAGCTCGGTGTCGTGGTGCGGCCACTGGCGCCGGAAGAAAAGCGCGACGCCGGCGTCCCTTCCGGGCTACTGGTGGAGCAGGCGGTCGGCGCGGCAGCGCGGGCCGGCATCGAGGCCGGCGACGTGATCGTGTCGGTCAATGGCGTAGCGGTGTCGAGTGTGGATCAATTGCAGAAGATCGTCGCCCAGACCGGCAAGAAAATGGCTCTCCTGGTGCAGCGCGAGAACAACCGGATCTTCGTGCCGATCGATCTCGGTTGAGCAGCATCCGAGACTGATTCGACGCTGACGGAAGCGGCGCATCACGTTCAGATTCGGACAGGCGCGCCGCCACAGGCAGGATGCGCTTGGTGTTTCAAGACGGCTCGGCTTGCGACTGTGCAGGTCGAATTCGGCTAAGATTGGGCACCCATTTCCAGGAGCCCGACGATGTCATTTCAAGCGATCTATCTCACCAAGAACGAGGACGGCACCACCAACGCCGCGTTGCGCATACTCGAGGACGTGCAGCTGCCCGAGGCCGGCGACGTCACCGTTCGCGTCGACTACTCGACCGTCAATTACAAGGATGGTCTGGCGATCACCGGCCGGGCGCCGGTTGTGCGCACCTGGCCAATGGTGCCTGGGATCGATGGTGCCGGTGAAGTGATCGCTTCCTCGCACCCCGACTGGAAACCCGGCGACGCGTTTATCCTCAATGGATGGGGCGTGGGCGAGACCCACATGGGCTGCTTGTCGCAACGCGCGCGGCTCAAAGGCGACTGGCTGATCCGGCGGCCCGACGGGATGTCGGCACGCACGGCCATGGCCATCGGTACGGCTGGTTACACCGCCATGCTGAGCGCACTGGCGCTGCAGGCGCAGGGCGTGACGCCCGAACGCGGCGAGGTACTGGTCACCGGTGCCTCCGGCGGGGTAGGCAGCATCGCGATCGCGATTCTCTCGGGTTGGGGCTATCGCGTCGCCGCCTCGACCGGCAAGCTAGAGGAAGCTGATTACCTGCGCTCGCTCGGTGCGATCGAGGTGATCGACCGGGCCACGCTTTCGGCTCCTGGCAAGCCGATTCAGAAAGAGCGCTGGGCTGCGGTGATCGATTCGGTTGGTTCGCATACCCTCGTCAACGCGATCGCACAGACCCAGTACGGCGGCACCGTAACCGCTTGTGGCCTTGCGCAAGGAATGGATTTTCCGGCCTCGGTGGCACCGTTCATCCTGCGTGGGGTCAAGCTGATCGGGATCGACAGCGTCATGGCGCCGCGCGCGGTGCGCATTGCTGCATGGGCACGGCTAGCGACCGATCTCGAGGCTGCAAAGCTGGCCATGATCACACGGGAAATCCCGCTCGCCGACGTGCTTTCTGTTGCCTCTGATATTTTGGGTGGCAAGGTGCGCGGGCGGATCCTGGTCGACTGCAACCGCTGATTGAAGGATCAAGCATAGGCGGTCACGAGCGAGGCCTGCCTCGTGTCACCTGGGCGCGATCAGGCAATCCCCCAGCCTGGTTTGGCAAAATCAGACGATCTGTGACGGCAAGGGAGCACGCCAGGCGCTCAGTAAAACCATCAGACGAAAAAAAGCGGGGATTCCCCCGCTTTTACAAAGCTGTGCCGAATTACTTGGCAGGCGCTGCTTCAGCTTTAGCGTCGGCTTTGGCATCGGCTTTTACGGCCTTTGCGTGGGCTTTCGCTTTTGTCTTCTTTGCTTTTGCATGTGCCTTGACTTTGGTGTCGGCGGCGTTGGTTTCAGCTTTAGCAACCGATGCGTCGGCCTTTGCATCGGTCTTCATTTCTTTAGCATCTGCTTTAGCAGCAGTTTTGGCTTCTTTTGCATCGGCCTTGACGACTGCTGGAGCAGCGGCTGGTGCCATTGGCGCTGCGGTGTGCGACGCTGCAAAGGTGGTTGCTGCAAACAGGGTTGAGACCAGAGCGACGATAAGCTTGTTCATGTTTATTCCTATGAGGTTGAAGATGCGACGCACCTTTTTGAGTTGCTGGGTGCTAAACGTGGCTCGAAACAAATCGGTTGACACCAACATGCCTTGAATTAAGTACTTTGTTGAAAGGTTTAAGCGGGACGGTAGAAGACTGCGTTAATTAAGTCTGCAACTAACAAACCTACGAAAGTCCAGGCCTTTTTTTTAAGCTTATAGGTAGCATCTTACTGTTAGTTGCATTATTATTCGGTATGGATTCACTATTCGATAACGCCAAAATTTGGGATGCCGATCCGCTGGTGGCCTTCGAGGCGTTCGTGCTCAGCCCCGAATTCCAGTTACTCGGCAGACGCCAGCCATCGCAGGATGGTGGTGCCGCGCCGACGGCCATGCGCGCCAGCTCGGCGAAAATCTACATCCTCATGTTTGGAAAATTTTTGCGCTGGATCGATGAACGGAACATTCACCTGATCGACGTCTCGAGCGCCGACATCATGGCATTTCTCGAGCATGGCCCTGCTGGGTCCGACGACGAGAACGCGCCGCAACCAAGAAAGGATCTCAACAGCAGCATCCGGATCCGATACCTGAGAATTTTCGAGCGAGTCTTTCAGCATCTGCGGATTCACCCGAACCCGGCACGCCATGCCGCGTTCAATATATTTAAGAGTGGAAACAAGACCCTGCGCGGTCAAGACCTGGACAAAGTTGCCATGACTGACGTCGAACAAGCGGCGTTCATGGCGGCGTTGCCGGTCGCACCCGAACCATACCGTCCGATTAGCGACGCGGCGGGCGCCCCGCTGGCGCGCGGATGGAAGCGGCGCCGGGATCGAGCCATGCAAGCAATGATGCTGGGCGCAGGCCTGAAGGTTTCCGAAGTCATCGGCATTGCAACCGACAGTGTCGGCGGCGCGGACGCCGTCGGTTGCGTGCCGATAACGGTGTCACCGACCTCGACCGCCGGCACGAGTCGCTGGCATCAGACATTGCTGCGCCCGTTTGCCGTCAGGGAAGTGCTTGCCTGGCGCGATGAGCGAACGGCATTGAAAATTCCAGGCGCCCTGCTCTTTCCGGCCACCCTAGGCGGCGGTACGCTTGACAAGGCAACCGTGTATCGCCAGGTCAAAGCCACGTTCGTGCGCGCCGGCATCGATGTCCAACGGCTCGGTGGTCGCACGCTGCGCAATTCATTTGCGGTACGGGAATTGAAAGAAGGCGCATCGATTGCACTGGTCGGAGAATTCATGGGCCATCGGAAACGCAAATCGACCGAACATTACCTGCTGGACCCTGACGAAGGCAAGCCACCCCCAAAATAGCAGCGCGGTCGGCCGCTGCATGATCACCTGATCGCGCACGCTCGCCGGCCGAACATCGTTGCCCTGATTCCAGGGGCAGGCAGGACGCAACCGCGGATTTTTGGAAACGCCGTCCGGCACGTGTCCTGCAACGCTCTATTGGGAATTTGCCTCGCTACGCATTGCGACTTCGACCAGGTCCGTATCGGACGGCTTGTCCCAACCTTCTTCCCACACCGCGTTACCAAGATACTTCAAAAACACCGGGCGTACGATCGGGCTGGCGATACCCTTTCGCAAGAAAGTTTTCTTGACCGCGTCATTGTTCGGCAAACCCTCGTCCGCAAATCTGCCAATCCAAGCCTGCTGTTCGGATTCGCTCATTTCCTGAAACATTGCATTGAGCTCCGCGCGCTTGCCGGCGAAAAACTGTTCAATCAACTTCAAACGCTGTACCTTGCTATCGTAAGGTCGTTTCGGTGCAACTGCTGCTGGCGCCTTGAGCTCGCCGAACTGCCCTGATTCCAGCAAAGTCAGGAGATATTTCTCCGGACTGCGGACCGGGTCGAGATTGGGTTGCTCATGCCGTTGGCCCATTGCAGCGAGCGCTTCATCGAGCGCCCGAGCGCCGTATTTCGCCAGGATGCGCTCTGCCCGGTCCTGTGCCACACCCGCCTTGATCGCAGCGCCTATCGTCTTGAGGTCAACCGGCGCAATCGCATGATCCTGCGCCACCCGCAGCGGCGTCTTGCGTCGCACGCGGAACTGCAAATCCTGCACCGCCCTGCCCTGTTTATGTTCGATCAACTCGATCTCGAGGTCGGAAACTTGATTGACCTTCTTGGTCGCTTTTTTAAGGACGTCTCGGTTGAATATCTTGTACTCGAGATACGCCGCAGCAGCGCTGTCGGGCGAACCAGTCAGGACAGGCCGCCACCAGGCCCACGACTGGCGCGCCGTCAAGCCGCCAGGATTGTCGACGTAGCGGCAACATATTTCATATAGCGCGAGGGCCGGCATGGTGTTGAGTTCAGCCTGCACCTGTAGCGACATTTTTGCAAAACGTTGCGGATCGAGCAATTCATGCTTGATATTGGGCGCATAACTCCATTCAAGCAGTAATTCATTTCCCTGCTTGATGAGGGCGGCATGCGCGATCAAGGCCGACACACTCCAGCGGATCCCCTCCCCTGTGGTCGGCGATTGCCACTCGACGCCAGTGGTGGCCATCTGCCGGAAATATTGCTTGATGACTTCAGTATTGTTCGAGTGAAAGTCGATGCCGGTTGCAATTGCCTTGAACGGAACCCGATAGACATCCTGGGCAACGCCCTGACGCTGCGCATGGTGCAGCATGACGTTATAAATTTTTCTTGCAGTAAGAGTAATCTTTTCAGACTTCGGCACAATCGCCAGCGTGTTCACGGGCTTGCGCAGCAGATACTCGAGTTCTGCCGCCTGCAGGGGCGTTTGCATGATCGGCGGTTCGCGTTCGGGTCGGCTAGGCTTGACCATATGCAGGAAATTTTGCAGCTGACGTTGTCATGGCGGAAGTCTATAGTGAGTAGTTCAATATTGCAATCTCACCTTTCGTATTTTATTTCTTTCTGACGATCCCAAATTCACTCACCTTAGCTGCTTTTCAGCCTGTGGATAACTTTTTGAGCAACTCCCATATCCACTCACCTCAGGCCCCAAATTCTCTCACCATAGATCCCAATTGTTCTCACTTGAGGTCCCAATACTTCTCACTTTGGCTCCCAAATTCTCTCACCGAAAACGGTATAACCTTATGATTTTAAAGGGTTTTTCGGACCCTATAGTATTTAAAGGGTTTAAAGGATGTTATAGTTTTAAAGCTTCCGGAATTTTCGCGCTGCGCTGGCCCCCCTTTTGTTTCATCTAATTAACCTTACGTTTTCAGGAAAAGCCACATCAGAACTTCTTTCGCAGAATATTCTTGTTCACGTAGAATGTTACGGGTACTCATAACTTGAAGAAACCAACATGGCCGACATGACAATGAAGTTGCCGGAAAAAATTACGATCAGCGACATTGTCGACCAGGCGGAGCGCGCCACGCACATGGTCAACCAGATCCGCAGTCGAATGCTTGCACCGAGTGCTGTAAAGAATGCACCGGTATTTTCGATCACGCAGCTGGCAAGCCTGTGTGGCATTGACAAGGGGCAGGTTGCTTATCGGCTCGGGAAAGGAGATTTGCCGGGAGGCCATCTCAATGATCGTGGTACCCGGCGCGAGTTTTCCTTGGCCGATGCCCGGCTTTGGGTTCAGGCGTATCGAACGGGTAGCTGCCGTCCGCCCGGCGCGCGTGCGGTCACTCTGGCTGTGGGCAATTTCAAGGGCGGCGTCAGCAAGACCACCACCGCAATGGTGCTTGCGCAAGGGCTGAGTCTGCGTGGCCACAAGGTACTGGCGATCGATGCCGATCCTCAGGGATCGCTCACTACGCTGTTCGGCATCATGCCGGATACGGAAGTGACCGAGGACCAGACGATTGCGCCCTTGGCCTACGGCGAGACCGACACGATCCGGCCAGCGATTCAGTCGACCTATTGGGACGGCGTTGATCTGGTAGCGGCGTCTTCGAGTCTGTTTTCAGCAGAATTCGTGCTGCCATCGCGGCAAATGAAGGATCCATCGTTT
>JACMQD010000175.1 GCA_014377155.1 Herminiimonas sp. | reverse complement strand
TGTAGCCGATGTTTCTGATTAGCGGTATGTACAGTCGGGCCACAGAGGATTTGCTTCCTGTGGATTCGTTTACGCATCGTGGCAATTCAGGAGGTTTAATGTTAGATCGATTCATGGCGTCTTTGCGTGGCAATGTCCCGCATACCGCACTTCAGTCCATAGCACCCGTACCATCGTCATTTGCTGCATTCCGCTTGTTCATGACCACTGCACATCATACTCTGATGGTAATGGGCGTCCTCGCCATTGCAACGCTGGTTACACTGGTCGTCAAACCCGACTTCACCGATCACATCAAGGCTTTTTCGCCGTTCGCGACAACGCCGATTGTACCCGTCGCAATGTCGGCCCCGGCCGCGCCGGAGCAATTAGATACGCATTCGAAATCGGCTCAAACGCCTGACGAGATCAGCCCTGCAAAAGACTCCCACATCGATCATCTCGGCATGAATGCCGGCAAGCCGCGCCAAGCAGTCAACCCACGGGAACAGCAATGGGTCACGACTTGGCTGGCGAAGCGCTACAGAGTCGCCTCGGACGCGACCAACATGCTTGTGTCGGCCGCGTACCAGACCGCGAAAGATACCAAGCTCGATCCGTTATTGATCTTGTCCGTAATGGCGATCGAGTCAGGCTTCAATCCCTTTGCCGAGAGCGCAGTCGGTGCACAAGGGCTGATGCAAGTCATGTCCAAGATTCATCATGACAAATTCCAGCCCCTGGGTGGTCTGAAAGTGGCGTTGAACCCGGTTGCCAATATCAAGGTGGGGTCGCTAATTCTGAAAGAATATGTCAACCGTGGCGGCTCTGTCGAAGCGGGACTTAAAATGTATGTGGGCGCAGCGGCTTTCGACAATGATGCCGGGTACGGATCGAAAGTGCTAGCCGAATATCGTCGGTTACAGGATGTCGCACGCGGCAAGAATGTCCCGCTGGTTACAGCGCCTGTCGTTATCGCACCGAAGCTGCGACCAGCTGAGCCTGCAGTTGAAAAACCGCCGCAGATGATCGAAGCCTACCACTCCCCTGACGCGGCAGCCAAGAACAAAGCCGAAGACAACGAGCAGATCGCCGCCCTCTGAAAACGATCATCGGTTCTGCAAAGTTAAAAATACCTCACGCCGTGGGGTATTTTTTTGCCCGCGCGGCATACGTTATAGACCACGCGTAAGCAGCGTCAATTTTTCCGTGAATTGCTTCTTTAGCCGATACAGCTGCGCGGGACGATGAGCGCCGCTCATTTCCAGGCGGCCAGGAATCGGCTCGAGCATGCCCATTTCTGCCATTTTCCGGCGAAAACTGACCTTGTTGAGCGCTTCGCCCATCAGCATTTCATAGACGCGCTGCAGGTGCGGCAAAGTAAACGTCTCGCCGGCCAGATAGCAAGGCAACGACGAGTACTGACTCTTGCTGCGCAACCGCGCTACAGCCGCATCGACAATCAGGCGATGATCGAATGGTAACGCGGCTCGTTGCTCTACACGCGAAAGCGATACATCCGGACGATCGATGCGTTCGATTGCCTCGGCAGGCACCAGCGCGAAATAGGCAATGGCGACCGACCAGCCGCGCGGGTCGCGGGCAGCGCCCGAAAATGTGGCTAGCTGCTCAAGATAAGGCGCGTCGATACCTGTCTTGTCCTTAAGCACGCGCAGCGCTGCATCGCGCGCATCGATATCTTTCACCGCGTCGATAAAACCGCCTGGTAGTGCCGACAGCCCTCCGAAGGGTTCCCGGTCACGCTTGAGCAGCGCCACGTTCAAGGCGGCGTCTTTCAAGGTCAGCAGCACCACATCGACGGTGCAAATTACGGTGTTCATGTCGCCATCCGGTATTGCATCGACTGCCTCCTACTTTGTAATTTTTATATACTAAGCGTAACAGAAAAATGTCCGCCAGCACACTAGGCACATGCTTATCAGGATATCCGAAAAATATTAGTTAGTTGCAAAATCGATTGAAGTATCCTAGACTAATTCCATTCACCAAGCGAGGCGCTTCGCATGAAATCGAACCTGCACCTTCTCCTCATCGATCCGCAAAACGATTTTTGCGATCTGCCCGCAGATTATCTGCCCGCTTGCCAGCATGCTTTTCAACCAGTTGACCCGCCGGATACCGACACCTACCTGCCCGCATTGCCAGTGCCCGGTGCGCACGCCGATATGCTTCGCGTTGCAGATCTAATCGGGCGCGGCATGGAAGGCTTGTCAAATATTAGTTTGACACTCGACTCACACCACCGGCTCGACATTGCCCATCCGACGTTTTGGAAAGATGCTCGAGGAAATCCGGTCCTGCCATTCACCGTCGTTTCGGTGGACGATGTGCGTAACGGCCGTTACCTGCCGCGCAATCCGATGTCCTTGCCGCGAACTCTTGCTTATCTCGATGCGCTGGAAACGGCCGGGCGCTATCAGCTCATGGTGTGGCCGATCCATTGCCAGATCGGCAGTTGGGGGCACAATATTCATGCCGATGTTCTTTCGGCGACCAACCGCTGGGAAGATAGTCAGCTCCGCATCGCCGATAAGATCAGCAAGGGTACCAATCCCTGGACCGAACATTATTCCGCAGTGCTGGCGGAAGTGCCGGACGCCGACGATCCTGCGACGCAACTCAATCGCCACTTCCTTGACAACCTGGCGCAGGCTGACAGGGTATTCATCGTCGGCGAAGCAGGCAGTCACTGCGTAAAGGCCACCACCGAACATATTGTCGACAACGCCGATCCGGCGACGCTGTCCAAGTTCGTGCTGCTGACCGATTGCATGAGCCCGGTGACAGGTTTCGATGCGCAATACGATGGGTTCGTGCACGACATGAAAGCACGTGGCGTGCAACTTGCCACCGCTGCCGACGTCTTGCCCGATCTCATTGCCAACGCCCGGCGTTAAGCTTTCAACCGATACGGAGATTTCAATCAATGCCCGCCATCGTACGCAGCCTGCTTGAAAACGACCTCTACAAATTCACAGTGTGGCAGGCGCTGCTGCACAGCCATCCGGATGCGCAGACAGAATATGCGTTCGTCTGCCGCAATACACCGGCTTATCCACTGTCGGAGCTGCAAGCCGACATCGAGCGTGAGCTCGATTACCTCTGTACATTGTCATTTAACGACAATGAGCTCGACTATTTGCGCAGCCTGCGCTACATCAAAAGCGATTTTGTCGACTTC
>JACMQD010000174.1 GCA_014377155.1 Herminiimonas sp. | reverse complement strand
CTGCAATTGCCGAACGCAAAAAAGAAAGATTCGACCGGCATCTGTTTTATCGGCGAACGGCCCTTCCGCGAATTTCTCAATCGCTATTTGTCCTACCAGCCCGGGCCGATGAAAACGCCCGAGGGCGATATCGTCGGCGAACACGTCGGGCTGAGTTTCTATACGCTCGGACAACGCAAGGGCATCGGCCTGGGCGGCATGAAAGCCCACAAGAACAGCGGTGGCGACAGCGACCCCTGGTACGTTGCCAGGAAAGATGTGGCTTCCAACACGCTGTATATCGTGCAAGGCCACGATCATCCGTGGTTGCTGTCGTCGGCGCTGACGGCGAGTCAGGTAAGCTGGGTCGCCGGAAAGGCGCCGCAGGATCGGCAGTTATCGGCAAAGACGCGCTATCGCCAAGTCGACATGCCCTGCCGGCATCGGTCGCGGGACGATGGCTTCGGGCTCGATTTCGACACCGCACAGTGGGCCGTCACGCCCGGGCAGTCGGCGGTGTTGTACGATGGCGACGTTTGCCTTGGCGGCGGCATTATCAGCGGATCCGATAAAGTCTGAAAACCGGCTACACGGCGTAATTGCTATGCGGCAGCGTTACACTGGCCATGCACAGTCCGTCATCATCCACTTCAATCAAGGCTACGATGCGCAACATGCAGCTGCGGGAGTTCCCCATGCGTTATCTGGCGTTCGCCATTGCCGCATCCGTATTCGTTCTTTCGCTGGCGATCGCCGTCCTGATGAACCGGGGCTGGTGGCTGGTGATTCTGTCTGGCGCGCTAACGGCGCTGGGCATTGCCGACCTGCGCCAGACCAGGCGCGCCATCCGCCGCAATTATCCGATTCTGGCGCATTTCCGCTTTATGTTCGAATCGATCCGGCCTGAAATACGACAGTATTTTCTGGAAGACGATACCGAAAGCAACCCGTTTTCGCGCAACCAGCGCTCCATCGTCTACCAGCGCGCCAAACAAGACCTCGACATGCGGCCGTTCGGTACCCAGCTCGATGTCTATGCGCCCGGCTACGAGTGGATCAATCATTCGATCGTGCCGGCCAAGATTGCGTCGCATGACTTTCGCATCACCATCGGCGCCGGCCGTGCCCAGCCGTATTCGGCCAGTGTGTTCAACATCTCGGCAATGAGCTTCGGCTCGCTATCGGCCAACGCCATCCGTGCGCTGAACCGCGGCGCCGAGATCGGTGGCTTCATGCACGACACCGGCGAAGGCAGCATCAGCCGTTATCACCGGCCGGAGGATCCGTCGATGCCGGGCGGCGACCTGGTGTGGGAAATCGGTTCGGGCTATTTCGGCTGCCGCGACGATGACGGCAGGTTTTGCGACGAACGTTTTGCCGCCAGCGCCACCACGCCACAGGTCAAGATGATCGAAGTCAAATTGTCGCAAGGTGCCAAGCCGGGCCATGGCGGAGTGCTTCCCGGCGCCAAGGTGACGATCGAAATCGCCGATGCGCGCGGCGTACCGGTGGGGGTCGATTGTATTTCGCCGGCCAGTCACTCGGCCTTCAGCACGCCGGTCGGGCTGTTGCAGTTCATTGAGAAACTGCGCACGCTGTCGGGTGGCAAGCCGACCGGTTTCAAGCTTGCCATCGGCCATCCGTGGGAATTTTTCGGCATCGTCAAGGCCATGCTGCAAACCGGGATTACACCGGACTTCATCGTGGTCGATGGCGGCGAAGGCGGTACCGGCGCGGCACCGGTCGAATTCACCGATCATGTCGGCGTACCACTGCAGGAAGCATTGCTACTGGTGCATAACACGCTGGTGGGTACCGGCTTGCGTGAGCAGGTCAGGATCGGCGCTTCCGGCAAGATCATTACCGCCTTCGATGTCGCGCGCACCATTGCGCTCGGTGCCGACTGGTGCAATTCGGCGCGTGGGTTCATGTTCGCCTTGGGGTGCATTCAGTCGTTGTCATGCCACACCGGGACTTGCCCGACCGGCGTGACCACCCAGGACCCATTGCGCATGCGCGCGCTGGTCGTCCCTGACAAGGCCGACCGGGTGGCGCACTTTCACGACAACACGCTTAAAGCCCTGGCCGAACTGATCGCCGCCGCCGGACTGCGCCATCCTTCCGACCTCAAGCCGCGCCATATCGTCCGGCGCGTATCGCCCAACAAGGTGATGCTGGCGTCGGCACTACTGCCGTATTTGGAACCCGGGCAATTGCTGGACCGGACGCTGGTCGATACCTTGCCGGAAGTATTTGCCACTTATTGGCCCATGTCGCGTGCCGAATCGTTTCATCCGATTCACTAGGCGATTCATCAGGCGCCACATCTGACTCCACAACCTTGAGTTGGCGCCGATCTTGAAGCCCATCGGCATGTTCTTGAGCGACGCGATCCAGGTAATGCGGGGCACCATCAGGGGTCCCGATCATGCCCGTGTCCGTTCGGGAACACGGCATAAGAACGGTTGTCCGATTGATGCGAACATTATTTCGCATTATTATGGCCCAGGTCTCCGGTCACTAAAACTTTCCAAAAAGAAAGCTCACCATGTTAACAATAGGACAGCCCTTACCACATTTCAAAGGGGAAGCGCTGATGCCGGACGGCCAATACAAGCCGATCAACCTGGCCGATTACGAAGGCAAATGGCTGGTGCTGTTTTTCTATCCGCTCGATTTTTCAACCGTCTGCCCGACCGAAATCCAAAGTTTCAATCAATTGCACGAGCAGTTCGAAAGAGCCGGTGCGGTGCTGGTAGGCGCTTCCGTCGATTCGGTGAATTGCCATCTGGCCTGGACCGAACATGTGCTTGGCAAGCTGGCGTTTCCGCTGATCGGCGACCTGACGCGCGGCCTGGCGCAGGGATGCGGCGTGCTGTCGGCGGAAGGATTTGCCAATCGCGCCACCTTCATCGTCAATCCCGATGGCATTGTCGAATCGGTCACGATCAACAGCAGCAAAGTCGGCCGGTCGACTGAAGAAACCCTGCGCACCTTGCTGGCGCTGCAGGCAGGCGGCTCGACCGCCTGTGGCTGGCAGCCGGGTCAATCGATGATGGAATCATAGAAACGCGTCAACCGGCAGCCCATGAATTGAAAATGGCGCAACCGATGCGCCATTTTTAACGTCTCGAACGAGCTGTCTACTGCGGAACGGTATCCTTGAACGATGGCCGCTCGGAGAGTTTATCGAAGAGCTTGGCAAGGTTGGGATAATCACCGCGCCAGTCGATTTCGGGAAAGCGGAACGACACCCAGCCGAGTGTGCAGCCCGCTGCGACATCTGCCAGTGTGTAGTAGTTGCCGGCGCAGAACGGCGTCTCGCCCAAACCGGCCGACATCGCTTTCAATCCGGCCCGCACTTTCGACATCTGGCGGTCGATCCATTCGGTGCTCTGCTTTTCTTCGGCGCGCTGGGTTTTTTCCAGGCGAATCAGAATGGCCGCGTCGGCGACGCCGTCGGCGAGCGCTTCCCAGCATTTCACCTCGGCGCGTTCACGGCCGTTGACGGGAATGAGCTTGCAGACCGGTGTCAGGGTATCGAGATACTCGACTATTACACGCGAGTCGAACATTGCGCCGCCGTCTTCCATCACCAGGCATGGCACTTTGCCCAGCGGGTTGGACTGCTGGATCGCAGAATCCTCGGCCCAGACGTTTTCGAGAAAAAAAGCGTAGTCGAGCTTCTTTTCCGCCATGACGATGCGGACCTTGCGAACATAAGGACTGGCGATTGAACCGATGAGTTTCATAGATGCTTACAAAATAAATTTGACACGATTATAGCATTGCGCTTATTGCACCAAACTATCAAAACCAACTCTTTATAGCGGCGCGCTTTCAAGTTTGACTGGGCGCAAATGGTAAAATTGCGCCTCCTATCGATCGGCACCTGTAGCCCGCCGGTTGTCATGTCTTTACCTCTATAGTCTTCCTATCATGTCCCTTTCCGCCCTGTCCGCCCTCTCTCCCCTCGATGGTCGTTATGCAGCCAAGACCGACAAGCTGCGGCCGATCCTGTCCGAAGCCGGCTTCATGCATCATCGGGTCAAGGTGGAAATCGCGTGGCTGCAGGCGCTGTCGGCTGCCGGTTTTGCCGAGATCAAGCCGTTTTCTGCGACCGCCAACGCGCTGCTCGACAAGATCGCCAGCGATTTTACCGAAGCCGACGCCGGCAAGATCAAGGAAATCGAAGCCGTCACCAATCATGACGTCAAGGCCGTCGAATACTGGCTCAAGGATCAGGTCAAGGACGTGCCGGAACTGGTTGCCGCTTCCGAATTCATTCATTTCGCCTGCACGTCAGAAGACATCAACAATACTTCGCACGGCATGATGCTCAAAGCCGCCCGCGACACCGTGCTGTTGCCGGCGCTGGCTGGCGTGATCGCCAAGCTGACCGACCTTGCCCATGTCAACGCCGCCGTGCCGATGATGTCGCGCACTCATGGTCAGCCCGCCAGCCCGACCACGCTTGGTAAGGAAATGGCGAACGTCGTGGCCCGACTGCAGCGGGCGGTCAGACGCATCGAAGCAGTCGAAATCCTCGGCAAGATGAATGGCGCGGTCGGCAACTACAATGCCCACCTGTCGGCCTACCCCGATTTCGATTGGGAAGCGTTTTCGAAAGCAGTCATCGAACAACGCCTGGGCCTGACCTTCAATCCATACACGATCCAGATCGAACCGCATGACTACATGGCCGAACTGTTCGATGCCGTGGCACGCACCAATACCATTCTGCTGGACCTGAACCGCGATATCTGGGGTTACATTTCGCTTGGCTATTTCAAGCAGCGTACGAAAGCCGGCGAAATCGGCTCCAGTACCATGCCGCACAAGGTCAACCCGATCGATTTCGAAAATTCCGAAGGCAACCTCGGCATGGCCAACGCCGTCCTCAAGCACATGGCGGAAAAATTGCCGCTTTCGCGCTGGCAGCGTGACCTGACCGACTCGACCGTGCTGCGCAATATCGGCGTCGGCCTCGGTTATGCGGTACTGGCCTACGATAGTTGCCTGCGCGGCTTGAACAAGCTCGAAGTCAATCCGGCCCGTATGGCCGAAGATCTCGACCATACCTGGGAAGTGCTCGCCGAACCGGTACAGACCGTAATGCGTCGCTATGGCATCGAAAATCCCTATGAGCAACTGAAGGAACTGACGCGCGGCAAGGGTATTTCGCAACAGGGCCTGCGGGAATTCATCCTCGGCCTGGCGATTCCACAAGAAGCCAAGGACGGACTGCTGGCAATGACACCTGCCAATTACATCGGCTACGCTGCTCGTCTCGCCAGCGAAATCTGAAAACCGGCAGCATTGCAATCAAATCCATCGCGCCATGACAATGTTTGTTAGTATTAGTCCTAACTAGAACTAATAATCTACAAGCAATACTATGCAACGGTATACCAAAACTGCAATGCTGCTGCACTGGATGATGGCGATCCTGATCGTGTCCACTTTCGCGCTAGGCCTAACGATGGTCGACATACCTGGTCTGACGCCGACCAAGTTACGGTATTTTTCTTGGCACAAATGGCTGGGCATCACGATTCTCGGTTTGTCGTGCGCACGTCTGCTCTGGCGCCTGACGCATCCGGCGCCGCATTATCCGCACAGCATGCCGCACTGGCAGCAAAAGGCCGCCGGCGTGTCGCATGTGCTGCTGTACTGCCTGATTTTCGCGGTGCCGCTTTCCGGATATTTCTACAGCCTGTCGGCGGGCGTGCCAGTGGTCTACCTCGGCATTCTCCCGCTGCCGGTACTGATCGATGCCAATCAGGAATGGAAGCCGGTCCTGAAACTGGTGCACTACTGGCTCAATGTCACCTTGCTCGCGGTTTTTTGCCTGCACGTACTGGCGGCGCTAAAACATCATTTCATCGAGCGCGACGGTGTGTTCAAGCGCATCCTGCCGTAGCACCGATTTATCAATTTAAAAGGAATCCGCATGTTTCTTTCTCCCCATGTCCATCGCCTTCACCGGACAGCTGTCGTTGTGCTGGGCCTTGCGGTGGCTGGCGTTGCCGTCGCTGCCCTCAGGGTCGATCAAGGCAAGAGTAACGTCACGATCGTGTTCAAACAATTGAACGTGCCAGTCGAAGCGAAATTCAAGAAATTCGACGCGCAAATCGATTTCGACAGCGGCAAGCCTGAAGCGGCGAAAGCCACCATCGCCATCGACATGCCGAGCTTCGACCTGGGCGACCCGGAATACAACAAGGAAGTGCTGAAGAAAGAATGGTTCAATGCCGCGCAGTTTCCGAAAGCGACCTTCGTGTCGAGCGCCATCAAGCCCGGCGCGGCTGGCAAATTCGACGTCACCGGCAAGCTCACCATCAAGGGCAAGACCGCCGATGTCAGTTTCCCGCTGACGATCAGGAAGGATGGCACCAGCCAGGTATTCGAAGGCACGCTGCCGATCAAGCGCCTGACATTCAATATCGGCGAAGGCGAGTGGAAAGATACCGGCATGGTCGCAGATGAAGTGGCCATCAAATTCCGCGTTGTCGCAGCGCAATAAACGTCCCATATAGACTTCAGCAGTAGATAACCCCCACCCCAAGCGAGGAAAACAATGAAATTGAAGACCCTAATGATGGCGTTGTTTGCAGTCAGTTCGGTATCCGCATTCTCCCAGACCTATAACATCGAGCCGAATCACACCTACCCGAGCTTCGAGGCCGACCACATGGGCATTTCGGTCTGGCGTGGCAAGTTCGAAAAAACAAGCGGCAAGGTGGTCCTCGACCGCGCAGCCAAGACCGGCACGCTGGATATTCAGATCGATGCCAGCTCGCTCAATTTCGGCCATGCAAAAATGAATGACCACGCCAAGGGCCCCGATATGTTCAACGTCGAGAAATTTCCTACGGTGACCTATAAAGGCAAGTCGATGAAATTCGAGGGCGACACGCCGGTGTCGGTCGAAGGCGACCTGACGTTATTGGGCATAACCAAACCCGTGACACTGAAAATCAATAAATTCAAGTGCATCGAGCATCCGATGCTCAAACGCGAAGTGTGCGGCGCCGACGCCACTGCCGAATTCAAGCGCACCGATTTTGGCCTGAATTATGCAACCCCGCGTTTCGCGCCGGAAGTCAAGCTGGCTATCCAGGTCGAAGCGGTCAAGGCCGACTGATCCATTCTGCCCTTTGAAAAGCCGGTGGCTTCACCGGCTTTTCCATTTGCGCACACGCCAACGCACATGGAACACAACAATATGAACAAACGTTTTCTTCGCAGTGTACGGCTGCTGGCAGAGTGTTATCACGCCTTCGAAAAGGTGTCGGGTGCCCAAGCGCGCAAGTCGGGTCTGACCCCATCGCAATTCGACATCATCGCCACGCTCGGCAATACCAGCGGCATGACATTTAAGGAACTCGGGGAAAAAACCCTGATCACCAAAGGCACACTCACCGGCGTGGTCGACAGGCTGGAGGAAAAAGGTCTGGTCAGGCGCGGTCGCAAAATGGAAGATCGCCGCAGTACGATTGTGCAGCTGACCGAGGGCGGTCAAAGCGAATTCGAGCGGGTATTCACGGCGCACATCGCATTTTGCCAACAGCCCTTCGGTGATTACGCCGAAGCGGATTTCGCGGCTCTGGAAAAGCAGCTGACCAAGTTGAAAACGACGCTGGATGCCACCGGCAAAGATTAAAATTCATAGGTGTCATCAAACCTGCACGATAACCCATACCGCTGCCGCGCATAGGATCAGGATCAATAACGCCATCAAGCGGTTACCCGGGCTATCGTCCGCAGGCATGGCGCCTAGCGCGGTCCACTTGTCGCCGTTGATCATGGGTGTGACAAGATTGTTTTTCCGATAGGCGTAATAGGCGATCGCCGCAACGTGCGTGGTAATGAACACGTAAAGCAAAGTAGCACCGATTTCTTGGTGAAACCAGGTAAAACGGTCCGACCACTGGTTCCCGACCAGCTTGGCAAAGGGTCCTTCGCTCTCATTGGCATCGTTTGACAACAAGCCACTAACCGCCTGCAAGGCCAGGATGGCAAGAAAACCGAATACCGCCAGCCCGCCGACAGGATTGTGTCCGAGGTACTGCTGACCCTGGTGCGCGCTTGTCCAGGATTTCAGATAAGCAATGATCACCGACGGCGCATGACGAAATTCTGAAAATCGGGCGTACAGCGTGCCCTGCATGCCCCACACGATGCGAAACAGGACCAGCGTCAAAATGCTGTAACCGCAGCGAAAATGCCAGATCATGGCCGCCCCACCGATTTTTTGTGTCACCACCGCGGCGATCACGAGCATGACCAGAGTCCAATGGAACGAACGTACCGGCAAGTCCCATACGCGAATTTTATGCATCGATTGCCTCCGTCCGTCGCACGAATGCGAACATTTGACCAATCTGACTCTCGAAGCGCGTTCCCGCACATTCCAAAGTTGGCTTGCAGAAAGTGTATCCGAAAAAAAAGCCAGCACGACAGGCTGGCCCTTTAAAACTTTCAAAAGTTATACAACAGCGCCGTCGGCCTCGTCCTTTTCCTTGATCGGCTTGATCAGGTCTTCGCGGGTCACGCCCAGCCACATGGCGACGGCCGCCGCCACGAATACCGATGAATAGATTCCGAACAGAATACCGATGGTCAGCGCAATGGCAAAATAATGCAAGGTCTGGCCGCCGATCAGCAGCATCGACAACACCATCATCTGGGTCGATCCGTGGGTGATGATGGTGCGGGAGATGGTGCTGGTAATCGCGTGGTTCATCACCTCGGCGGTCGCATGTTTGCCGTAGCGTCGGTCGCGGAAGGTTTCACGCACCCGGTCGAACACCACCACCGACTCATTGACCGAGTAGCCGAGTACCGCCAGAATCGCGGCCAGTACGGTAAGCGAAAATTCCCACTGGAAGAACGCGAAGAAACCGAGAATGATCACCACGTCGTGCAAGTTGGCGATGATCGCGGCGACCGCGAATTTCCATTCGAATCGGAAGGCCAGGTAGATCATGATGCCGATGACCACCATCGCCAGCGCCATCAGGCCGTCGTGCGCCAATTCCTCACCGACCTGAGCGCCGACATAATCGACCCGCTTGAGCTTGACCGCATCATCCTGGGCTTTCAGGGCCGAAAATACCTTTTCGCTGATTTGCGAAGTATTGACGTTCTTGATGGTCGGCAGACGAATGATCACGTCTTCAGCAGTACCGAAGCTCTGCACCTGCGCATCGGCATAACCCAGACTAGTGACGGTGTTACGCATCTTTTCAAGATCGGCTGCTTTCGGATAAACCACTTCCATCAGGGTGCCACCCGTGAATTCGATCGACAAGTGCAAACCTTTGTTGACCATGAAAAACACGGCTGCCACGAACGTCAGCGCCGAGATGACATTGAATATCACCGCATGCCGCATGAACGGGATATCTTTTCTGATACGGAAAAACTCCATTACTTTCCTCTTTTCCGGCTATTTTCGTGAAGGGCCGGTTGCCATGCAGGCAACGACCGTTTCACGAATGCCAAATCAATGCTGTCTGTTTTTTACGTAAAAATGATGCCGAACGATCAGGCAGCCGGTTTCCAGATCTGTCCGATCGAGAGCCCGGTCAGTTTCTTTTTGCGGCCGTACCACAAGTTGGCCACGCCGCGCGAGATAAACACGGACGAAAAGATCGATGTCACGATGCCCAGGCAATGCACCACAGCAAAGCCGCGAATGGCACCGGAGCCGAAGATCAGCAAAGCCAGACCAGCAATCAGCGTCGTTACGTTGGAGTCGAGAATGGTCGCCCAGGCGCGGTCGAAACCGATCGCAATCGCTGCCTGTGGTGAATTGCCGGAGCGCAGTTCCTCGCGAATACGTTCGTTGATGAGCACATTGGCATCGATCGCCATACCGAGCGTGAAGGCAATCGCCGCGATACCCGGCAAGGTCAGCGTGGCCTGCATGCGCGACAGGATCGCCACCAGCAACAGCAAGTTGACGGCCAGTGCAAAGACGCTGAAGACGCCGAACAGGTGGTAATAAACGATCATGAACAGCGCAATGGCGGCGAATCCATACAGGGTCGAGTTGAAACCCTTGCTGATGTTTTCGGCACCGAGTTGCGGTCCAATGGTGGCCTCCTCGATGATTTCCATCGGCGCCGCCAGCGATCCGGCGCGCAACAGCAGTGCCAGTTCGGCAGACGCTTCGGCCGAACCCATGCCGGTGATGCGGAAACTCGACCCCAGCACGTCGCGGATGGTGGCGACCGTCAACACTTCGCCCTTGCCTTTTTCGAACAACACGATGGCCATCGACTTGCCGATCTTGTCACGGGTGGCTTCGCGCATTTTGCGCCCGCCGTCGCCATTGAGATCGATGCTGACCGCAGGTTGCTGGTTTTCGTCGAAACTGGCCGATGCGCTGGCGATGTAGTCGCCGGTAATGATCGGGTCCTTGTAGACCACCGTCGGCGCACCCCGACCGACCTTGAACAGTTCCGAGCCGAATGGTACGGCACCGGTCAGCTCATCGCCGCGCCGGACCGACTCGTCGACCAGCCGGACTTCGAGCGTGGCGGTCTTGCCGAGAATGTTGCGGGCACCGGTGACATCCTGCACGCCGGGCAATTCAACCACGATGCGATCCGCGCCCTGCCGCTGGATCAAGGGCTCGGCCACGCCCAACTCGTTGACACGTTTGGACAAGGTCAGGATGTTCTGCTTGACGCCGTCTTCGACGGTCTGGCGAATCGCTTCCGGCTTGATTGTGGCAGTAAGCTTGAGGTTATCAGCGCCGGGCGAATCGGTCAGCACCAGCTCGCCCAATTGCGCGGCCAGCACTTCACGCGCCTTGGCGCGCGTGGCGGCATCGCCGAACTGGATTTCGACGCCATCAGCGGTACGGCTAATGCCGCTGTGTCGGACACTCTTGTCGCGCAGCAGGCTACGGGCTGACGCTTCCAGGCCCTGCAAACGCTTGGTGAACAATGCCTTGGTATCGACTTGCAACATGAAATGCACGCCGCCGCGCAAATCGAGGCCGAGATACATCGGAAAGGCGCGCAGAGCTTGCAGCCAGGCCGGCGTATTGGGCAACAAGTTGAAGGCGACGAGGTAAGTCGGGTCGGCCGGATCGGCCAGGTTCAGTTCTTTTTCCAGCAGCGTCTTGGCCTGGAATTGCCGGTTCAGGTCGGCGAAGCGCGCACGTACGGAACCCTGGTTGCCCACGGCTTCATAAAAAACATTCTCGACAATGGCATTGTTTTTCTTGAGGGCGTCCTGCACCAGTTGCACGGTGGCGGGTGTGACCTTGATAGTCGCTTTGGCGCTGCTGATCTGCAGGGCCGGCGATTCACCATAAAAATTCGGTAAGGTGTACAACACGCCGAACAGCAAGGCGATGACGATGACTACATATTTCCAGATGGGATAGCGATTCATATCGTTTCAGCGTTCAGTGTGAGGCATCAGGCGACTTGTTACCGGACAATGCCCGTCACGCCCGGGACTCGGACGACAACGGGCATGCGAAGCGGTCAGACCGACTTGATCGTACCTTTTGGCAACAGCGTCGTGATCGCGTTCTTTTGCACCACGATCTCGGTACCGGTAGCGATTTCGATGGTCAGGTAGCCTTCGGCGACCTTGGTGATCCGGCCCAGAATACCGCCTGCCGTGACGACTTCGTCGCCCTTGCCAAGCGCATCCATCATCGATTTCTGTTCCTTCTGGCGCTTCATCTGGGGACGAATCATCAGGAAATAAAGAACCACGAACATCAGGATGATCGGCAGGAAACTGGCGAGATTGCCATCCATGCCAGGAATTAACGATTGTGCATTGGCGTTGGAAATGAACACGTGGCGCTCCGGGTGAGTGTGAATAACCCGGCATTTTAGCACCTGCTCAAGCGTTTACCGTGTTGCAGTCTGGAACCTTAAATAGCCGTCAGGCGCCGCGCGCCCGTTCTGCCTGAAACTTCAGCACGAACGCCGCGAATGTGCCCTGGTCAATGGCCGCCCGCATCTCACGCATTAATTGCAAGTAATAATGCAGGTTATGAATCGTATTGAGCCGGGCGCCGAGGATTTCGCTGGCGCGGTGCAAATGATGCAGATAAGCACGGGAAAAATTGCGGCACGCATAGCAGTCGCAGGTTTCGTCAAGCGGCAGCACGTCGTCCTTGTAGCGCGCGTTCTTGATCTTGACGTCACCAAAACGGGTAAACAACCAGCCGTTGCGTGCATTGCGGGTCGGCATGACGCAATCGAACATGTCGATACCGTTGGCCACGCCGGCCACCAGGTCTTCCGGCGTTCCGACGCCCATCAGGTAGTGCGGTTTGTCTGCAGGCAGGCGTGGACCGACATGCGCCAGCACGCGCATCATTTCTTCCTTCGGTTCGCCCACCGACAGGCCGCCAATGGCGATACCGTTGAAGTCGAGTTCATTGAGCCCGGCCAGCGACTCGTCGCGCAAATGCTCGAACATGCCGCCCTGGACAATGCCGAACAGCGCGTTGGGATTGCCGCCATCCTTGAATTCGTCGATCGAACGTTTGGCCCAGCGCAGCGACATGCGCATCGATTGCGCGGCTTCGGCGTCGGTGGCCGGTCGGCCGTCGATTTCATAGGGCGTGCATTCGTCGAACTGCATCACGATATCGGAATTGAGCACGCGCTGGATCTGCATCGAAATTTCGGGCGACAGGAACAGCTTGTCGCCGTTGATCGGTGACGAGAATTTGACGCCTTCCTCGGTAATCTTGCGCATCGCGCCCAGCGAAAACACCTGAAACCCGCCGGAATCGGTCAGGATCGGCTTGTCCCAGCCCATGAAACCGTGCAGCCCGCCGAATTTGGCAATGACCTCCATGCCGGGACGCAGCCACAGGTGAAAGGTATTACCGAGAATGATCTGCGAACCGATCTCGGTCAGCTCGACCGGCGACATCGCCTTGACCGTGCCGTAGGTACCGACCGGCATGAAGATCGGCGTGTCGATGACGCCATGGTTGAGGGTCAGACGGCCGCGACGGGCATTGCCGTCGGTTTTGAGGAGTTTAAAATTTAGCATGGGTAATTGGTAATGGAGGGTACAGAAGTCAGGCGCCGCAACCAGGTCAGGGTAAGGACAGGGTCAGGAACATCGCGTCGCCGTAACTGAAAAAGCGGTAGCGTCGGGCGATCGCATGGGCATACGCATCCCGGATATGCTCGTAGCCGGCGAATGCGGACACCAGCATCAGCAGCGTCGATTTGGGCAAATGAAAATTGGTGATGAGGCGGGTCACGGTCTGGAAGCGATAACCGGGCGTGATGAACAGCCGTGTATCGGCGCTGCCGGCCTGCAGTGTGCCCGATTGCGAGGCCGATTCCAGCGCGCGCAAGCTGGTGGTGCCGACAGCGACGACGTTGCGGCCGGCGGTGCGGGCCGCCTGGACCGCCGCGACAGTAGCGTCGTCAAGCGTGTACCACTCACTGTGCATGTCGTGCTCGGCCAGATTTTCGACCCGCACCGGCTGAAAAGTGCCCGCCCCGACATGCAGCGTGACGTAAGCGAATTGCACACCCTTAGCGCACAGCGCATCCAGCAAAACCTGGTCGAAATGCAGGCCGGCAGTGGGCGCAGCCACCGCGCCTGGCGCCTTCGCATAGACGGTCTGGTAGCGCTGCTCGTCGAAGTCGTCGGCGGCGTGTTCGATATACGGTGGCAGCGGCAGGCGACCGTGGGCCTCGATTAGCTCGAACACGTCGCCTGGAAAGTGCAGCGTATAGAATTCGCCTACCCGTTCGCCCACCACCACCTCGAAGGCATCAGACAAGCGGATCGTGGCACCCGGTGCTGGCGACTTGGAGGCGCGAATCTGCGCATGGACGGTGGCATGGTCGAGCACGCGCTCGACCAGCACTTCGACCTTGCCGCCGGTTTCCTTGACCCCGAAAAACCGTGCTTCCAAGACGCGCGTGACATTGAAAACCAGCAGGTCGCCGGCTTCCAGCAAGGCGACGATATCGGTAAAAACCTGATCGGCCATGGCGGTTTGGCCGACTTCGAGCAGTCTCGAAGCACTGCGCTCGGGTAGCGGTAACTGCGCAATCAGTTCTTGCGGCAGGTCGAAATTGAAATCTGAGAGTGAATACATGGTCTGAGGGTGTATCCGACTGCGTCGGGAACTGCTATGGTTACACGGCTTTATCGCCTGACAAGGTCATCGATGCAAAAGACGCGATGACAACTGACTGCAAGTTTTTTGGAACCCACTATTTTACGCCCTGCCGCCTGATTTACGGCCCGATATGCCAGTCCTGAAGAAAAAGCCCGCCGCGCCAGCCGCACCCGCCAAGACCCGTAGCGAAAAAGCCGCCGACAAGCTGGCGCGCATGGGATTGGGTACCGATACCGATCTGGTCCTGCATTTGCCGATGCGGTACGAAGACGAAACCCAGGTGGTATCGATCCGTGAAGGCGGCTTCATGGCGGGTCATGCAGTGCAGGTCGAAGGTGTGGTGACGGCTTGCGATGTGCAGTTTCGGCCACGACGCCAACTGGTGGTGACGATCGCCGACGACAGCAGCCAGCTGGTCATGCGCTTCCTGAATTTTTATGGCAGCCAGACACGGCAGATGGCCGTCGGCACGCGTATCCGCGCACGGGGCGAAATGCGGCATGGTTTTTTCGGTGCCGAGATGGTGCATCCGGCTTACAAGGTCGTGATCGAAGGGGCACCGCTGCCAATGGTACTGACACCGGTCTATCCAGCCGGCGATGGCCTGTCGCAAGCCTACCTGCGCAAGGCCATCGGCGATGCGATGGCGCGCCTCGACTGGCACGACACACTGCCTGAACCGATGCGCGCGGCGCTGGCGCTGATGCCGTTCGAAGCGGCAGTGCGCGTGCTGCACAGTCCGCCGTCCGACGTCGACGAAGGTGCGCTGGAAGACCGGTCGCATCCGGCCTGGGTGCGCATGAAGTTCGATGAACTGCTGGCGCAACAGCTATCGCTCAAGCGCGCGCAAGTAGCGCGCCGGGCCAAGGGATCGCCGCCGCTGCCGGTCATCGGCGCGCTGTCGGATGCATTCAGAAATACCTTGCCGTTCGAATTGACCGGCGCGCAACAGCGCGTGCTGGCACAGATCCGCGCTGACTTGCAGGCGCCCTATCCGATGCAACGGTTGCTGCAGGGCGACGTCGGCAGCGGCAAGACCGTGGTCGCAGCGCTGGCGGCGGCGCAGGCCATCGACAGCGGCTTTCAGGCGGTGCTGATGGCGCCCACCGAAATCCTGGCCGATCAGCATTTTCGCAAGATCGCCGGCTGGATGGTGCCGCTCGGCATCCACGTCGTCTGGCTGACCGGCAGCCTGAAAAAAAAGGACAAGACCGACGCCCAGGCCCGGATCGAATCGGGCCAGGCGCAACTGGTTATCGGCACCCATGCCGTGTTCCAGGAGGCGGTGCAGTTCGCCAGACTGGGTCTGGTCATCGTCGATGAGCAGCACCGGTTCGGCGTCGGCCAGCGCCTGACGCTACGCAACAAGGGTCTGGCAGAATCCGCCACGCACGAGGGCATGCACACCGTGCCGCACCAGCTGATGATGTCGGCCACGCCGATTCCGCGCACGCTGGCGATGACTTATTATGCCGATCTGGAAGTATCGGTGATCGACGAACTGCCGCCGGGCCGCACGCCGATCGTGACTCGCGTGATCGACCAGACCCGGCGCGATGAAGTCATCGAGCGGGTGCATGCGGCAGCGCAGGAAGGCCGGCAGGCGTATTGGGTCTGCCCGCTGATCGAAGAGTCCGAAGCGTTGCAACTACAGACTGCGACCGATACCCACATGGCGCTGATGGCAGCCTTGCCGGACCTGCTGGTCGGCCTGGTACACGGCCGCCTGAAGCCGTTTGAAAAACAGGAAGTGATGGATGCCTTCACGCGCGGCGAAATTCATGTGCTGGTCGCGACTACGGTAATCGAAGTCGGCGTCGATGTTCCGAACGCATCGCTGATGGTAATCGAGCATGCCGAACGCTTCGGCCTGTCGCAGCTGCACCAGTTGCGCGGACGCGTCGGGCGCGGCTCGGCTGCCAGCGTGTGCCTGCTGCTGTATCAGGCGCCACTGGGGCAGATCGCCAAGGAGCGCCTGAAAACCATGCGCGAAACCACTGACGGTTTTGAAATCGCCCGCAAAGATTTGCAGATACGGGGACCCGGCGAGTTTCTCGGCGCGCGGCAGTCGGGACAGGCAATGTTGCGCTTTGCGGATCTGGAGACCGACCAGTGGCTGGTGGAACTGGCGCGCGACGCGGCACAGCAATTGTTGCGGAACGATCCGGCAACAGTGGCGGCGCACCTGGTGCGCTGGCTGGGCGCCAAGGAAGAATATTTGAAGGTGTAACTTGTTCTTTGCGCTGAATAATTCCTGCGCCTATGCGAAGATACTCCCATGACACTTACCGAACTCAAATACGTCGTCGCGGTGGCGCGCCAAAAGCACTTCGGCCATGCGGCGGAAGCCTGCTTCGTCGCGCAGCCAACCTTGTCGGTCGCCATCAGGAAGCTGGAAGACGAGCTTGGCGTGGTCATTTTCGAACGTGGCGGCACCGAGATTTCGATGACGCCACTGGGTGCGCAGATCGTCGCGCAAGCCGAGCGCGTGTTGGAGCAGACCGCCGCCATCAAGGAAATCGCCAAGCAGAACAAGGACCCGCTGGCCGGTCAGTTCAGGCTTGGCATTATCTACACTATTGCGCCTTACCTGCTGCCGTCACTGGTCAAGACCATGATCGCCCGCGTACCGCAAATGCCGCTCATCCTGCAAGAAAATTTCACCGTGCGCTTGCTGGAAATGCTCAAGCAGGGGGAACTGGACGCCGCTATCATGGCCTTGCCGTTCCCGGATCACGGCTTGATGGTGCAGCCGCTGTACGACGAACCGTTCGTGGTGGCCCTGCCCAGGCATCATGCATGGGTCGACCGCAGCGCCATTACTGCTGACGACCTGAAAGCAGAAACCATGCTGTTGCTCGGTAATGGGCATTGCTTCCGCGACCAGGTGCTGGAAGTGTGTCCGGAAATGGCACGTTTCTCCACCTCGGGTGACGGCATTTCCCGTACCTTCGAAGGCTCGTCGCTGGAAACCATCCGTCACATGGTCGCCTCCGGCATCGGCATTACTGTCTTGCCGCAAGCATCGGTGCCGGACATGCATGTCAAGGATGGTATGTTGCGCTATGTGGCGATGGCGCACCCGGTGCCGTCGCGCCGCGTGGTGATTGCATGGCGCAAGAGCTTTACGCGCCATGCGGCAATCGAGGCAGTACGACAGGCGGTGATGGCGTGCAATCTCAACGGCGTGACGATGCTGGATGATGAGCAGGTAACGGAAGGGTAAGTGCGGATGCGGCTTGTCTGCTTTCGGTCAGGATGACTGGAAAGCCTGGGGTCGTTGCTACACCTGTTCGGTCAGTGCCGTTCACTCGGTTGTTGTGATGCATGCAGCCCCGACAGCAGGACATGATCTTCTTTAACGATTCAAAAAATAACCAGACTCCAACCAACATGTCTTCTTTATTGGTTTTCCTTCAGTTCGCGATGATTGGTTTCATTGCCTATCCACTCGACGCACCTTTGTTGACCATCTTACCGATCGCCGTATTCTCGCTTGGCGTATCGGTTTTTGCCATGGCGTATTTTGCCATGCCTGGAAAAACGTTTTCGGTCATGCCCGAGCCGACAGCCGGTGGCCAGCTCATCACCAATGGAATTTATCATTACATTCGCCACCCGATGTATTCCAGTGTTTTGTTGTGCGCAACGGGTGCCAACCTGGCCTACCATTCGCCTTTGAAATGGGCTGGTGAAATTGTCCTTGTAGCGGTCTTGATCATGAAAATCAGGCGAGAGGAAGCGATGTTGACCAATAAATACAAAGGTTATGCGGCCTACAAAATGCGTACGAAAGCGCTCTTGCCGTACATCGTTTGATCTCAACACCCATGTCATCTGGCTGCGTTGAAACCACGGGCCATACGCTTGCATCGAGCGCTTCCATGCCAAGAATCGATCGTCATTTACTCCAGCATGAACACGCCGTGATCACGCCGAGCCGCGACGACCTGCGCGCCGTTCGCGCCATTGCCAAACTGCCTATGCGGAAAAAACCAGACAGGTCTTCGTCGCGTACGCGTACAGCTTGCCATTGACATCGGTCAGCCCTCTGTTCCTGCATGCCGGATTTTTTACGTGCGGCTTCCACATTGCGTTTCTGGTTACGCATTTGCCGGGTGAAGTGGCGCTGTGCAACTTGCCCAGCGGCGTCTCGGCTGCAGCACTTGCACTGATCGGCCTGTTCGACTGCCGGACTAGTCGGCAAGCTGTTCGGCACCCGCTATCTGGCGACATTGTTCGGGCTGACGCTGTTGTCGCACCAGATCGGCGGCTTTTTCGGTGCCTACCTCGGCGGCCTGGCATTTGCGCGCAACGGCAACTTCAGCTGGATGTGGTACGCCGATATGGCATTGGCGCTTGCGGCGGCGTTGGTGAACTTGCCAATTCGTGAAGCGCCCGTGGTGCGGATGCCGGCAGTCGCGGCTTAACGTGACCGAACCTGGAATCTGGGTCGACACCGTTCTGCCCAGTCAAGGCAACGGAAAATCGACTGGGACGCAGTG
>JACMQD010000173.1 GCA_014377155.1 Herminiimonas sp. | reverse complement strand
GCCGAAAGACTTCAAGCGCTTGTCGCGTTTTCCAGAGTAATTAGTGCAACTTGTGGCCGTGCATGCGCCTGAACGGGAGCGGCATGGACGGCTGCATAGTGCGAAATAACCAGAGGAATACAAGCAGTCATGGAAAAAACCATTCAAGCTTTTAACCAGCGTGGCAAGGATTTTTTGCCCGGAAAACTGGGAATCATGGTGACAGACGTCGGCACTGGCACGCTTGCCGTCGAGCTAGCGGTGACCACATCGCATCTCGCACCGAACGGCTTTTTACATGCGGGTTCGGTGGTGACGCTTGCCGATACGGCCTGTGGTTACGGATGCATCGCCAACCTGCCTGAAGGTGCTGCCAATTTCACTACGGTCGAACTGAAAAGTAATTTCATCGGCACTGCCCGGGAAGGTACGATCGAATGCGAAGCCAGGATGGTGCACGGCGGTCGCACTACCCAGGTATGGGACGCTACCGTCATGCATCGCGATACGGGCAAGGTGATTGCAATGTTTCGCTGCACCCAGATGATCCTGTGGCCGAAGTGATTCCCGAGGCCAGGCCGCCGGACACGCCGTTTTAACCGGTATTGCGCAAGCCCGCCGCAATACCGTTGATCGACAAGTGAATGCCGCGATGGACCCGCTCGTCACTGGCACCGCCGGCGGCAATGAGAGCGCGGTGGCGCTTGATCAGCTCGACCTGCAAATGATTCAGCGGATCAAGGTACGCAAAGCGGTTCTGGATCGAGCGCGCCAGTGACGGGTTGCCGGCCAGCCGTTCTTTTTGGCCGGTGATCGCCGACAGGCAGGCCACGGTGCGATCATGCTCGCTGACGATGCGCTTGAAGATCGCGTTGCGCAGCTTTTTGTCCGGTACCAACTCCGCATAGCGCGAGGCCACCGCCAGGTCTGCCTTCGACAGCACCATGTCCATGTTCGACAAGAGCGTGGCAAACAGCGGCCACTCGCGCACCATGGCGCGCAAGGTCGCCAGGCGCTTGGCGCGGGCCTTGGCGTCGCCCTCGTCGAGCCACGACGACACTGCACTGCCGAAACCGTACCAGCCTGGCAACAGCAGCCGGCATTGGCCCCATGAAAATCCCCACGGAATGGCGCGCAGGTCTTCGATGCGGCGGGTGGACTTGCGCGAGGCCGGACGCGAGCCGATATTGAGTTCGGCGATTTCGGCGATCGGCGTCGCTGCAAAAAAGTAATCGGTGAACCCCGGTGTCTCGTAGACCAGATTGCGATAGGCGCGGTAGGCGCGTTCCGACAATTCTTCCATCACCGTTTCGTAACCCGCCAATTGTTTTGTACGCGCGGCGGTGTCGTCATGTGGCGTCAGGCTCGCTTCGAGCGTGGCCGAAACCAGCAGCTCAAGATTGCGGCGGCCGATTTCCGGATTGGAGAATTTCGAAGCGATGATTTCGCCCTGTTCAGTCAGTCGAATCTGGCCGTTGACCGTGCCCGCAGGTTGCGCCAGGATCGCTTCGTAGCTTGGACCGCCGCCACGGCCGACCGTGCCGCCTCTGCCGTGGAACAGGCGCAGCTTGACGCCGGCTCGATCGAACACCTCGACCAGATGGGTTTCGGCCTTGTACAGTTCCCAGTTCGAGGTCAGGAAACCACCATCCTTGTTGGAGTCGGAGTACCCCAACATCACTTCCTGCAATTGCCCCTGCCTGGCCACCAGCTTGGCAATTTGTGGCAGCGCCATCACCTGCTCCATGATGGTCGCTGCGCAGCGCAGATCTGGAATGGTTTCGAACAGCGGAATCACCATCAAGTCGTGTTCGGTTTCGCCACCCTGCACCGATGCGTCGCGCCAGCGGGTACGCAGCAAGCCGGTCTCGCGCTGCAGCAGATACACTTCCAGCAAGTCGGACACGGTTTCGGTATGCGAAATGATGTAGTTGCGTATGGCACGGGCGCCGTAGCGCTGACGCACTTCGCCTGCAGCACGCAATACCGCCAGTTCCGAATTGGTTTCGTCGGAATAGGTGAGGTAGGGCGAATACAACAGCCGCGGATTGTCTAGTTCGGCCAGTAGCAGCGTCACTTTTTGCTCTTCCGTAAGGCTGGCATAGGCTGGCGCCACCTGCGCGCGTGCAAACAATTCGGCCAGGGTGCGTTCGTGCACGTCGGAACTCTGCCGCATGTCGAGCGTGGCCAGATGAAAACCAAAAATTTCCGCTGCGCGCTTGAGCATTGCCAGACGTGGCCTGACCAGCACGGCGCCATGATGCGACTTCAGCGAATCGACCAGCACTTGCAGGTCGGCGGTGAATTCTTCCGGCACAAGATAAGGGGCGGCGGGTCCGACTTCCTTGCGCAAGATGTTGGTCGCGCCCAGCGCGCGCGTAGTCGCCGCCAGCCGTGCATACATCCCGATCAGGGCACGGCGGTAGGGCTCGTCGGTGCGGTGTGCCGAAGCGTCGGGTGACCGTTCGGCCAGGGCTTGCAGCACGTCGCTGACCGACACCAGGACGGTCGAGATCGACAGTTCGGCGCCCAGTGCATGGACTTCTTCCAGATAGAAATCCAGGATCGTGGTCGATTGTCGGGCCAGCGCATGCTGCATGGTGCCGGCATTGACATTCGGATTACCGTCACGGTCGCCGCCGATCCAGCTGCCCATCTGCACGAACGGTGCGGCGCTGTCATGGCCGGTGCCGACCTTGCCGCTTTTTTGCGGGAATTGCAGTGCTACTTCGGTATCGATGTCGTCGTACAGGGCAGGCAGTTCGCGCAGGAAGGTAATGCGGTAGTACGATAAAGCGTTTTCGATTTCATCGGCCACGGTCAGTTTCGACAAACGCAGCATCCGCGTCTGCCACAGGGTTGCCACGTGAGCATGCAACAGCGCGGTATTGCGGGCGCGCTCCTTGGGGGTTTGCGGCAGGTCGCGCGCGGCCAGCAGATGCGCGATCTGGTGCTCGGCGTCGAGGATGCTCTTGCGCTGCACTTCGGTGGGGTGGGCGGTCAGTACCGGCGAAATCAGCGCGTCCTTGAAGAAGGCGCGCACCGTCGAGCCGGCCACGCCGGCTTCGTCGAGCTTGGCCAGCGCAAAAGCGATGCTGCCTTGCTGTGGCGTCGAGCCTGCCATCTGATGGGCACGGCGGCGGCGGGTGTGGTGCTGGTCCTCGGCAATATTGGCTAGATGCGAAAAATACGAAAACGCGCGCACCACCGAAATAGTCTGGTCACGAGTCAGTTTTTTCAGCAGCTTGTTGAGGTCGGTGCCAGACTGGGCATCGGACTCGCGGCGAAAACGGACCGCGGTCTGGCGGATCGTCTCGACCACCTCGAACACGGCGTTGCCTTCCTGCTCGCGCAAGACATCGCCAAGCATGCGTCCGAGCAGGCGGATATCTTCCTTCAGCGGTGCGTCCTTGTCGACGGCGGGTTTGGCTGCGCGAGGCGAGGGGGCGAGTGATTTTGTCATGGTTGATTTCACGATCGGTCGAATGAAAATGTGTGCCGCCGAAGCCGGCCAGGGCATGCACACATGATAAAATTTCGTGTTGCTACGGTGGACCAGCATCACTACCATCGGGCGCAGCTGCCCATCCAATCGAAAGAGCTCCTTGACAGAATTCCTCCCTTCCAGATTGATCATTGCATCGCGCGAAAGCCGGCTGGCCATGTGGCAAGCCGAACATGTGCGGGCGCAGTTGTCGTTATTATATCCGCAGTGCACCATCGAAATCCTTGGTATGACGACCCGTGGCGATCAAATCCTCGATCGCACATTATCCAAGGTCGGCGGCAAGGGATTGTTCGTCAAGGAACTGGAAATCGCGATGGCCGAAGGCCGCGCCGATCTGGCGGTACATTCGCTCAAAGACGTACCGATGGAACTGCCGGACGGCTTCGAACTGTGCGCATTCCTGGAGCGCGAAGACCCGCGCGATGCTTTCGTGTCGAATCACCACGCGTCCCTGGCGGACTTGCCCGACGGCGCGGTGGTCGGCACCAGCAGCCTGCGTCGCCAGGCGCTCATCGCCGCGCGCTTTCCCAAACTCGTAATCCGTCCGTTGCGCGGCAATCTCGATACCCGGCTGGGCAAGCTCGACCGCGATGAATATGCCGCCATCATTCTGGCTGCCGCCGGTCTGATCCGGCTCGGCCTGCAGTCGCGTATCCGCGCTGTGATCGATCCCGAACACAGCCTGCCCGCGCCGGGGCAGGGCGCCATGGCAATCGAAATCAAGGCGGATCGTGCCGACCTGCGTGCCTGGCTGACGCCGCTGAACCATTTGCGCACAGCCCAAGCGGTCACCGCCGAACGCACGCTGTCGCGGACCTTTGGCGGCAGTTGCCAGATTCCGCTGGCCGCCTTTGCCACCATCGACGGCGACACCATGCGCCTGCGCGCAATGGTCGCCACGCCCGACGGCCTGCGCACAGCGACCGCCGATGCCAGCGGGCCTGCGAATGCGCCTGAAGCACTGGGGCGCGCCATTGCCGATGCGTTGCAGCGCGACGGCGCGATCGACATCCTGGCGGCGTGCAAGGCAGATGCCTGATCCGGTCGTCGTTACCCGGCCGCTGGCGCAGGCGCT
>JACMQD010000172.1 GCA_014377155.1 Herminiimonas sp. | reverse complement strand
TGGCTTGTTGCCATTTTCGATGACTTTTTCAATCCCGGCGGCGATGCGGGGCGCCATCGATTTTTCCAGCAAGCCTTCGTCGGTGTTGATGACGGCCGTGGCCTTGTTCATCTGGCCCAGCCAGAAAAATTCGTCATGCACACCTGGTTGCTGCGCCATGCAGGGAATCGCATAGGCAGAAATTAACAGGGCAAGCGTGCAAAATCGGTGTTTTAACATAAGTTTGATCCTGGTAATCCTTGTCATTTCGAACAAAAATATGAAATGCATTGACTGGCGTTCAGGTGGCGGTGTCATTACCAATAAATGGACGCCTTCCTGCGAGGTTGAGTACTTGTTCGACAGCATGCGCGATTTGCAGCAGCCCAAACTCACCCCGGTGCCGCCCGACGATCTGCATCCCGATCGGCAAACCTGCTTCCGAGAATGCGCACGGCAGCGAAATCGCCGGATGGCCGGTCGCCGTAACCAGATAACATGAGCGCATCCAGTCGATGTAATTTTCCATCTGCACACCGTCGATTTCTGTCACGAATTCCTGCTCGATCGGGAATGGCAAAACCTGACTTACCGGCAGCACCACGAAATCGTATTTTTGCATGAAGTCATGCATGCGCTGGAACAGGGCCGTGCGCAGCTTGAACGCGCGCGCTACCTGCGATCCCGTGAGCTTGCGCCCGAGCGCGATGTTCCAGACGATTGCGTCTTTGAGTACGCCCGGATGCGCATCCATCACCGCACCCAGTCCGGATTCGAATGCATAGCCGCGTAGCGCCATGAAGACCTCGTTCGCATCGCGAAAATCGGGGCAGGCATCCTCGACCACACAACCAAGGTCTTCGAATACCCGGCGCTTGGCATCGATCCCACGCACGACCTGAGGATCCACCGGCAAGCCGCCCATGCCAGGACTCCATGCAATGCGCACGCCTTTGAAATCACGCGCCAGCGGCGCCCGGAAACATGCGCCGTCCTCGGCGATCGATAACGGATCGCGCGCGTCCGGTCCTGCCATGACCGACAAATACAGCGCCACGTCTTCGACCGTGCGCGCCATCGGCCCACTCACTGACAGGCTATCCCAGGCATCGAGCACCGGCACTTGCGGCACACGTCCGACCGACGGCCGCAAACCGACTATATTGCAAAAATTGGCCGGACAGCGTAGCGAGCCGCCCATGTCGGTGCCGTCGGCCAGCGCCACCATGCCGGTTGCCAGCGCCACTGCCGAGCCACCGCTGGAGCCGCCGCAGGTCTTCGACAGATCGTAGGGATTGCGGGTGGCGCCGAATAAAGCATTGAAGGTTTGCGAACCGGCGCCGAATTCCGGCGTGTTGGTCTTGCCGATGCTAATGGCGCCAGCGCCTTGCTGGCGTTCGACGATCAGCGCACTGCACGTCGGCACCAGGCTTTCATGGATTTTGGAACCGTAGGTGGTGCGCATGCCTTTGGTCAGCAGCAGATCCTTGTGCGCCACCGGCAAGCCATGCAATGGGCCGAGCGGTTCGCCGCGCGCCTGGGCCGCATCGGCTGCTGCGGCGGCGGCCATGGCCTGTTCGGCATGCAGCGTGACGATGGCATTGACTGCCGGATTGACGCTGTCGATGCGCGCCAGATGGGCTTGCATGACGTCGCGTGCCGAAAGCCGGCCCGACCGGATTTCGCTCGCCATCACCGTCGCGCTCAGATAACAGATTTCCTGGTCCCGCATCTCACCTCCGTTTTAACTACGCTATACCAACCCCAGCAGCGTCAATGCCAGCGGCAGTAGTACTGCTGTCAAAATCGCCGACATCCCCATCGCCAGTCCGGCGAACGCGCCCATTTCGTCGCTGACTTGAAACGCCCGTGCAGTGCCGATGCCATGCGACGTTACACCGAGAGCAAAGCCGCGCACGCCGGCGTCATCGACCTTCATCAGATTGAGAATCGTGCGCGCAATCGTCGCACCCAGGATACCGGTGGCAATCACCAGCACGGCGGTCAACGATGGCAAACCACCGATCTTTTCAGCGATGCCCATCGCGATCGGCGTCGTCACCGACTTCGGTGCCAGCGACATCACAGTGGTCATCGAGGCGCCCATCGCCCATGCCACGCCCATCGCGGTCGCGATCGCGGCGGTACTGCCTAACAGGACTCCAGCCAGCAGCGCGAGCCAGTCGCGCTTGAGTTTTTCGATCTGCTGATACAACGGAATGGCCAGCGCGACCGTGGCCGGGCCGAGCAGAAAATGGACGAACTGCGCACCATCGAAATAGGTCTGATACGAAGTACCGGTGAGTGACAATACGGTGACCAGAATCGCCACCGATATGGCTACCGGATTGGCCAGTGGATTGAAGCCTGTGCGGGCGTAGAGCGCATATGCCAGCTGATAAGCCAGCAGCGTCGCCGTCAGTCCGAGCAGCGGCAACGCCGACAGGTAGACCCAGACATCACTGAGCCTGGGCGTCATTTTAGCAGCCAGCGCACGACCGCGGCGGTGACGGCGATCGAGACGATAGTGCTGGCAACCAGAGCAACGGTGATCGGCAGCCATTCGTCCGATATCCGCTGGCCATGAACCATAATGCCGACG
>JACMQD010000171.1 GCA_014377155.1 Herminiimonas sp. | reverse complement strand
CCGGGCAGGCTGACTGCCACGCGCGGCTGCAGAATGCCGTAGCCTTCTACTACGCGCTGGCGCTTATCGTCGAAATGCGCGCGGTTCAGCGGATGCGACATGGTTGCCACGAACTGACGGGCCGCATCGCGCGGCAATTGGGTGTCGGTGTCGAGCGTAATCACATATCGGACGTCGGTCAGCCCTTCGGTATTGCCGACCACGAGCGAGAACGCATCCGCGGCGCCACCGCGCAAAAATGCATTCAGGTCGCCGAGCTTGCCGCGCTTGCGTTCGTAGCCCATCCAGATTTTTTCCTGCGCGTTCCAACGACGTGGCCGATGCAACAGCAGAAAATTATCGCCTGTCGCCTGCGGATATTTTTCATTGAGCTCGATGATGTGGGCTTGCATCCGCTCGAGCAGAACATGGTCCGGTGCCATGGTCTCGGTCGGGGCATCGGCAAAGTCGGTCAGCAGACAAAAGCGCAGGTTGGCGTCGCGGTTGGCGAGAAAATGCACTTCGAGCGATTCGGTCAGGCTGTCCACATTATTCTTGTTGAAAAGCATGGTCGGCACCACGACCATGGTGCGCGACGATGCCGGAATGCCTTGTTTGAAATCCATGCGCGGCAACGGATGCGGGACCGCGATCAGGGTCGCTATCCAGTTCGCCATCGCCAGTGCAAGCTGACTCGTGGCGACCAGCGCAATGAGTGCGATCAGGCCGAGCTTCCAGTCTGCTACGCCATCACTTGCCGCTTTCCACACGATCAGGCCGGTGGCAAGCAAGGTCATCGACAGGATGCCACCCAGGTAAACCCCCAATGGCCATCCACGTCCGGCACGCTGCAGCGCATCCATGACCGGCAACTGAAAGGCAGCCGAGCGTTCGAGTTCCGGCAAGCCCCCGCCGATCAGGTAATAGCCAACATGCGCCGTGCGATCGTCGGCGCCGAGCTTGCTGGCATTGGCACTGGCGAGCCGGATCGCATTGTCGGCGATCTCGCCCTCCGACAGGCGACTGTGGCGCGCAATCTTTTCGATTACGTGACGATAGTGGTCGCGCGTCGAAAAATCCATGTTGACGTACACAGCAGCCGGATCCTTGCGCAAGGTATGCTCGACCGTGCTCATGGTTTCGACAAATTCTTGCCAGTCCATCGAACTAAGAAACCGCAGGCTGCCAATGCTGTTGCTGATCGAAACCTGATCGGCGGCCTGTTGCTGCGTCTCGAACTGCACCAGATGTTCGATGGTCTGACCCGATTCGCCAAGTCGCTGCGCAAGCCAGGTCAACGGCAGAGTCAGGGCAGGGCTTTGGCCTTGCAGCCGGCGCACCAGTTCGGCTACGAACGAGCTGTCCATCGGCGGATCCGAACGCGCCATGTCGGCCACCAGCAAAATCAAATTGCTTGGATCGTTTTCGGCGGTTTCGGCCATTTCATCGGCCCAGACATCGGCCAGATCGCGGTTAAAAAGCGTCACCGCCAAGCGCGCCGCCACCCGCCGCAAATTCTCGATCAGCGCAAGGCGCAACATGATCGGAATGGCCCACAGCTCACCCATTTTCAGGGTGGTGACCTGCTGATAAGCGGTCACGAAGCGGCTCAGGCTTTCCGGATCGACCCGGCCGTCACCATGGGAAATGGTTTCCAGCGCGATGTCATATACACGTGGTCTGCCGGCTGAGGCTCCGCGCAGTAATCGAGGCAATTCCTTGCTGTAGTTTTTCGGCAGATGGCGTTTGGCCGTGCGGATCTGCTCTTCGATCAGGTAAAAATTATCCAGCAGCCATTCCGCTGCGGGGGTAACTTGCCGGCCGGCCTTGATGGCGACGGTAAGCTGATTGCAAGCATCGATGATAATTTCTTCGTTATCGGCCAGGCGCGCCAGCAAGTGATCCCGGCCGCGACCCGTGCCGAGCACGTGGGCATTGGCAAGGATGCGTCCATGCTGTTCCATTTGCAACGCACTGAACAATTCAGCGCGCAGCGGTAATTCCGCTTCCGCCTGCTTGCCAGTGCTGCCACTGGCCAGCAGTACATTCTTGAAATCGAGCATGTGATCGAGGGCAGATTTGCTGATCGGTTTCAATTAGGGATTCTCTTTCTGTTTGGCAGAATTGGGCAAACCGGCTCGCGCAGCGCGCGGCAAATCCGATTCAGGATGAACGAAGTGCGTACGCTCGCGTAAAGCTTATTGTTGAAAATGGCAAACGAACCTAATTGATTCGGGAAAAGATGCAGCGTTCCCTCTTTTATACTTGTAGCGATATATGCACGAGGTTACTGGTCGAATTGCCAATCGACCGTACGTTACCGAACATAGCGAAGTTGCATCGAGTCTTTAGCGTTTGGAGAAATTGCTAAAGGGTATTTTTATCAATGCCGTAGGAGGACTGATGACCGACGCGCGAGCAATACTTAATCATGCGTGAAGAATGATAAATGAAGCGTGTCGATATTTTCAAGTGGACCTTGCGTCGTGCCGAGGTTCCACATTGCGCACCGCGTGATACGGCGTTCCGATAACGTCATGTCGGCGCCAGTGAGGTCGCTGGGATCGGCTGCATCGATCGACTTCGGAAGGCGCTGTGGTGGCACGCGATACATGCCACCACATCACAGCAGGAAGGTCACGACGACGTGGCGACCATGCATGCCTGCATCATGGCTGCGCGCGGTTCATCAGGAAGGTCGTCAGCAACGGCACCGGACGTCCGGTCGAGCCTTTCGCCGCACCACTTTTCCAGGCGGTGCCGGCGATGTCGAGATGTGCCCAGGTGTATTTCTGGGTGTACCGTTCGAGGAAGCAAGCCGCCGTGATACTACCGCCGGCCGGTCCGCCGATATTGGCCATGTCCGCAAAATTGGACTTCAACTGTTCGTTGTAGGCCTCTTCGATCGGCATGCGCCACGCCGTGTCGCCGCTGGCTTTACCGGCTGCCAGCAATTCATTGGCGAGCGCATCATGCACGTCGTCATGGCGGGTAAACAGGCCGGTGTTGTGATGCCCGAGCGATGTTACGCAAGCGCCGGTCAACGTGGCGATGTCAACTACTGCCGCTGGCTTGAAGCGTTCAACGTAGGTTAGCGCATCGCACAGCACCAGGCGGCCCTCGGCATCGGTATTCAAGACTTCAATGGTCTGGCCCGACATCGAGGTGACGATGTCGCCCGGCTTGGTGGCGCGGCCGGACGGCATATTCTCGCAGGCAGCGATGACGCCGATGACATTAAGTTTGAGCTTCATCTCGGCAATCGCACGGAACGTGCCGAGTACCGACGCGGCGCCGCACATGTCGTATTTCATCTCGTCCATGCCGGCACCGCCCTTGAGCGAAATGCCGCCGGTATCGAAGGTGATGCCCTTGCCGACCAGTACCGTCGGCGCATCTTTCGCCTTGCCGCCCATGTGCTTGAGGACGATGAATTTCGGTGGCTCGTCGCTGCCGTTGGTGACGGACAGGAAGCTGCACATTTTGAGCGCTTCGAGTTGCTTGCGGTCTAGGATTTCGATACCCAGCTTGTAATCCTTGGCCAGTTTTTTGGCAATGTTCGCAAGGTAAGTCGGTGTGCAGACGTTGGCCGGCAGGTTACCGAGTTCCTTGCTCAAGGCCATGCCATGCGCCAGCGCGACACTTTGGTCGAGCGCGAGTTTGGCATTGGCGGCGGTGATGGCCGGAATTGCGAAGGCAAACTTTTTGACACCGCCAGGCGCCGGGTCCTTCTTGCTTTTCATGGTGTCACTGCGATAGACGCTGTCGCATGCGGCGATGACGACGCAACGGATCGCCCAGGCAGGATCCTTGTCTTTTACCAGGTCAAACGGCAGCGAAAGTACCGCATCGGTGGCGCCCAGGGTCGACAATGCGCGCACCGTCGAATTGACGGCGCTGGTGAAATCTTTGGTGGCGGTCGTGCCGTCGGTAGCCGGCGTGCCGAGTCCGACCAGCAGCACGCGTTCTGCTGCAACGCCAGTCACACCGCGAATCAGCAAAGTGGTGCCGGGCTTGCCGGTAATGTCGCCCGACTTGATCGCCGTAGCGATCTCGCCAGTCTGATCCAGTGCCTGCGCGGCCGCTGTCAATTTCTTGTTTTCGAATACGCCAACCACCAGGCAGCCGGTCTTGGCCGCGACGATCGTAGTCTTTGCGTCAATCGATTTTATGCTAAAGTCCATTGGTCACTCCCATTTTCGAACAGCAATTATAGTCCCCTCAT
>JACMQD010000170.1 GCA_014377155.1 Herminiimonas sp. | reverse complement strand
CGGGTCCTCGGATGACGCCAGCCGGGTCTAGGTCGGATTGGAAAACGGGGACGCCGTTGACGTCATCGACACCGCCAGCAACAAGGTCATTGCCCGCGCTCCCGTAGGACAGGCGCCGCAGGCGTTGGTGTACGTATCGAAAGCGGTGCCCGAAGGTGACGGCATGGCCAACCTGACAGTGCGCGGCAACAGCGAACCGATCAATATCGCGCTCAAGGCGGTCGCCGGTGACGCCAAGGGATTTGTCGTGTCGCGCAACCTAGGCGTCGTCGATGCGCTCGAAGTGTCGCTCTTCAAGCTCAAGCCGCAAACGGTGTACAACGTCTATGTAACGGGTCAGAAAGCGGCGGTGGCCAGCTTCAAGACCAACCCGATGGGCAGCGCCAACGGGACGGCTATCGGGCCGCTGCGCGAAGTTACTACGACCTTGTCCGACAAGCAGGCGACATCAAGCAAGATCGTCGTGATGGAGGGCGACGCGCCAGCCGATGCCGCCAAGGCTGTGTTGGTAAGCGCAATGTAAGCTTGATTGGGTAATGCCAGACTACAAAGACGAAGATTTGTGGAACATGACGACAAAAATACTGGCTATTTTCGCGAATCAGGGTGGAAGAGGTGTGGGGTGTCGGTCGGCGCATCCAGCCCCGGCTCTACGCAATGGGCATTAACACCGTTCAGGATCTGAAAGATGTTGCTCCGCGCTCGATGGGAGAGCAATCCATGTGTTTGTCCAAACAAATTATTTTCGTGAGCAACATCCACGATATAGCAATGGCTTGACGATTCCTCTTCTAGAACTCACGAATGATAATCGGCGTTTCACAAATGCTACGCTGAAGGGACTGGCTGCAATTTTTCGAGAAGGTCACTAGTATAAAAAAGCAGAGGTTATGCTGCAGAATTTGATACGTAACGCGCAGCGACAGACTGATCTTTTTAGAGATTCAATCGAACGAGAAAATTCTAGCAAGATCATGCAAGTGCTAGCCGTCCCACGCGCCGCTTTTAATGATTAATTGGCGCCTGCGCGCGCCACCGTGAGGCAGGCGCTGCATGCGCTACACTAACGTCCGCCGACTGCGCGCCTGGGCAAGACTGGTCCGTTGCAGCCCACGCGCGGCACCCCCGCGCCAAGGCACTTTCGGGCCAGCGCATCCTGCGATACCAATTTGCCAGAGGACTCCATGCTGAACCAGTTGAACGTTCGTTCCTACAAAACAATGGCGCTGCTGGCTCTCGCCAGCCTGATGCTTTCCCAGCCGGCCCGGGCCACGCTTGGCGGCGCGATCGAGTCGGTCGAACGCGACCGATTGCATCTGAAGGCACAGACGCGCTCACAGGCGGGCCCGGGGTACACGGTGCACACCATGACCCCTGCGTCCGGCACCGCGATCCGCGAATACACGGCACCCGACGGCAAGGTATTTGCCGTGACCTGGTCCGGGCCGGCAATGCCCGACCTGCGCCAGCTGCTGGGCAGCTATTTTTCATCCTACACAACCGACACGACTGCGCGCCGCAGCGGCCATGCGCATCGCCAGGTCGATCTGCCGGGACTGGTGGTGCGCTCGAGCGGCCATCAACGCAGCTTCAATGGCAAGGCCTATGTTCCTTCAATGGTACCAACCGGAGTCGCAATCGATGACCTGCAATAAAATGTACCGTCCCCTCGGCCAAGTGGCCAAATTACTGCTGATTGCGTCAATGTCCCTGCTGGAGACAGCCTGCGGCGGTGGCGGCAGCACTAGCTCATCGGCCACGCCAAACATGCCGATGACACCAGTGGCATCGGTGTCGCCGCTTACCGTTAACAACACGCAGAATTTGATAATCGATGCCGGTCCAGCCAACACGGTCAACTCCTTGTTTACCAGCGTCACCATCTGCCAGCCCGGCAGCGCCACCGCCTGCCAGACCATCGACCACATTCTGGTCGACACCGGCTCGGTCGGATTGCGGCTGCTGTCTTCCATAGTGCAACCATCCCTGGAACTGACGCAAAACCTCGCATCGAATGGCAGCGCACTAGTCGAATGCACGCAATTCGCTGATGGCTTTAGCTGGGGACCGATCAAGTCGTCCGACGTGCGCTTGGCAGGGCAAACCGCCAGTGCGGTGCCGATACAGATCATCGGCGATAGCGCATTTCCCTCGATCCCGGCCGCCTGTTCAGCCAGCGGCCCGCAGGAGAATACAGTGCGCGACTTCGGCGCCAACGGCATTCTCGGGATTGGCAACTTCACCAACGATTGCGGTAATAGTTGTGCGACCAGTACCACGTACGGGCTCTACTACGCATGCGATGCGACCGGTTGCGCGCCGACCACGGCCAGCGCGACACAACAAGTGCAGCATCCGGTGACGCTGCTGGCCACGAACAACAATGGCGTCGTGCTACGTCTGCCTCAGATCGCCGAACCGGGCGCCGCCTCAGCGATCGGCACCATGATTTTGGGAATCGGCACCCAAAGTAACAACGCACTTGGAACGGCCAAAGTGTATACGGTCGATCCGTTCAACGGCACTTTCACCATTACTCTGGGCGGCAAGGCTTACCCGGGCAGCTTCATCGACAGCGGTTCTAACGCTTATTTCTTTCCGTCGACAACAACGTTGTGCAGTTCTGGCTTTTACTGCCCGCCGTCGACCGTGACATTTAACACCGTAATCCAAGGCAAAAACGGTACCAACGCCATCTACAATTTCAACGTCGCCAACGCCGACGACTTGTTCAACCGTTTCCCTAACTTTACTGCCCTGCCGGCGCTGGGCGGCTTTTTCGACAACACGACGGTGGATCTGGGCTTGCCCTTTTATTTCGGGCGCAGTGTCTTTACCGCAATCGAAGGCAAGTCTACGCCCGGCGGTACCGGCCCCTACGTCGCCTTCTGACCTGCCACGCCGAACTACGGTCCCGGTAACTTCGGTTGCCGGCAGCTCGCCCTACACGGACACGCAGCGGCGCCGTTCTGCGTTATGCAGTAACTGCCTGATGCCATGGTTACCAGAGCGAGGCTAAGTGGTTACCCAAAGCAATGTTTCACAATAGCACTACCGTAAGATGGTTGCGATCAGAATGCCAGCGAGTAGAGCTGATTGACTGCCGACGAGCGATGGTCCGACCGCTGTCGGCCTGGATACTGACGATAGTGGCCGTGCTGGCGCCACTATTGTTAACCGCCCGGTAAAGGTACTTACACTGGTCTGCAACCTTGAAGTAGGTTTCGTCTATTCGCCAGCTCGCACCTACCGGACGGTTGCTCCACGACAAATAGCGTTGAACACAGGCCGTATTTTGATGGCCCACCGATGAATGTTCGAATGATCGACCGCCAATCCGGCTGGAATGCATCCTCAATTTTGTTCGTTGTCAAAAAACTATCTTACGGCGGTGCTGTTTTGAAACATTACTTTGGCTAATCACTTATCCTTTGTTCGGTATTGGCATATTGCCAACTACCGTTATTGCCAACGCTGTCTGCGTGACAACAGAGATAGCACCCGATTACCGATTCACTATTTCATCGAGTGAAAGAAAAACCATGCACAACTCTATCGGCAAAACGAATGCGCCTGCATTGAGCCCCTTGGCACCAGCGCCATCCGTTGTTAGCCCGCCGGCAGCGCCGGTAGCGCCGGCTGCTGTACTGCAGGAAAATCTCCTTGTGTTGAATGCATTGCCGCACGATCTGAAGGCATACATTGCCAAGCTGGCTGGACCGGAGGCAAACAAGGCGTTGCG
>JACMQD010000022.1 GCA_014377155.1 Herminiimonas sp. | reverse complement strand
TTGGGGAAAGAGTTAGCGAAGCGTACTCTGTCCCCAACTAACTAAAAAAGAACAGTAATGCCCAGCCGGCTGATTCGACGCAACCAGCAACCACCAAACAGCCGGCCAGGCAACAACCAATGCTTTGCGGACAGCGTTAAATCGGCGCGTCCCACCCAATCCAGGAGCAACCCATGACCAAACAACTTCAAGATGCCTACATCGTAGCCGCCACCCGCACGCCGATCGGCAAAGCGCCGCGCGGCATGTTCAAAAATGTCCGTCCCGATGACCTGCTGGTGCGCGCGATCCAGTCAGCCTTGTCGCAAGTGCCCAATCTCGATCCGAAGCTGATCGAGGACGCCATCGTCGGTTGCTCTTTCCCCGAAGGCGCGCAGGGCCTGAACCTCGGCCGCATGGCCGTCCTGCTGGCCGGCTTGCCGAAAACCGTTGGCGGCGTTACCGTCAATCGCTACTGTGCTTCCGGCATCACGGCCGTCGCCATGGCTGCCGACCGCATCCGTGTTGGCCAAGCCGACGTCATGATCGCCGCTGGTGCGGAATCGATGTCGATGGTACCGATGATGGGTTTTCATCCGTCGATGAACATGGACATCTTCAAGGACGAGAATATCGGCATGGCGTACGGTATGGGTCTGACCGCCGAGAACGTTGCCAAGCAATGGAAAGTCTCGCGTGAAGCGCAGGACCAGTTCGCGCTCGAATCGCATCTGAAAGCCATCAAGGCGCAGCAAGCCGGCGAATTCGACGATGAAATGACGTCGGTCGACATCATCGAGCGCTTCCCGAATCTGGCCACGGGCCAGATCGACATCAAGACCCGTACCGTCAGCCAGGACGAGGGCGCGCGCGCCGACTCCAGCCTGGAAACGCTGGGTCGCCTGAAGCCGGTGTTCGCCGCCAAGGGTTCGGTCACTGCCGGTAACAGCTCGCAGACTTCCGACGGTGCCGGCGCGTTGATCATCGTCAGCGAAAAAATCCTCAAGCAGTTCAACCTGACGCCGCTGGCCCGTTTTGCCTCGTTCGCAGTACGCGGCGTGCCACCGGAAATTATGGGCATCGGCCCTAAAGAAGCGATTCCGGCGGCCCTGCGCGCGGCCGGCATCACGCAGGATCAGATCGACTGGTTCGAGCTCAATGAAGCCTTCGCGGCGCAATCGCTGGCGGTGATTCAGGATCTCGGCATCGATCCGTCGAAGGTGAATCCGATGGGCGGCGCCATCGCGCTCGGCCATCCGCTAGGCGCCACCGGTGCGATTCGTTCGGCCACGGTAATTCATGCGCTGCGCCGCAAGAACCTGAAATACGGTATGGTCACGATGTGCGTCGGTACCGGCATGGGCGCAGCCGGCATTTTCGAACGGATGTAATCGCAGCGCGCATAAAAAAACAAAGCCGTACGGGGTTCACGCCGTACGGCTTTTTTCGCTCACGGCAGGCAAGTGGGCCCATGAAACTTCAGGAGACACGATGGATATTTTGATCAGCAAGAGCGACGGTATTCTCCACATCGAATTCAACCGTCCGGACAAGAAAAACGCGATCACCGGCGCGATGTACCAGACCATGGCCGATGCTTTAAAGGAAGCGGACACGGATGATCAGGTGCGCGTCATCCTCATCAGCGGCAAGCCCGAAATTTTCACTGCCGGTAACGACCTCGAAGACTTTATGAAAACGTCCACGGACGGTGCCATCAGCACGCGTCCGGTCGGCGAATTCATGGCCAACCTGAGTGGTGCCGGCAAGCCCGTCGTGGCTGCGGTGTCCGGCGCGGCGGTGGGCATCGGCACCACGCTGCTCATGCATTGCGATCTGATCTACGCGGCCGACAATGCGAAATTCACCATGCCATTTACGCAGCTCGGTCTCTGTCCGGAGTTCGCGTCGAGTCTGCTGTTTCCGCAGATCGTCGGTTACCCGCGCGCGGCCGAAAAACTGCTGCTCGGCGAAGCATTCTCGGCCCAGGAAGCGTATGACATGGGCTTGGTCAGCAAGGTCGTGCCGCATGACGAGTTGACCAATTTTGCCAAGGTCCAGGCAACCAAGCTGGCCGCTTTGCCGCCCTCGTCATTGCGGGTGACCAAGAGCCTGATGAAGTCAGCCCAGGCTGCGTCGATCACCGCCCGCATGCAGGAAGAAAACATGCATTTCGGCACGATGCTATCGGCACCCGAAGCTAAAGAAGCGTTCACGGCATTTTTTGAAAAACGCCGACCCGATTTCACGAAATTTTCGTAAGGCGGCGGGCAGCCGATTGACTGACAACGGTGGCTGATCGTTCTATCGGCCTATCTCAGGGGCCGGGTCTTGCAACCGGCCCGCAGGCTACGATCACTTTTCAACGATATTGCTTCTCATAGGGCCAAGCGAACCTTGCAGTTCCTGCTTGATTGCCCGGCTCATCCCACGACGATCGAGTGCCTGCCCCAAGTCGTGTCGATGATGTCGAATTCCAGTGAAGTGATGTCAAGTCAAGAATGGCGCTGCGCCATCGACCCGCCATCGAACTTGCAAGGTCCCCCTGTCATGTCGCATACATAGATTGCAACGCGCTCTTTGACCGGCTTCAGGTCGATGCCTTCGAAGTTGCGTTTTGCAGCGGGTCGCTGGAAGTCCGTTCGATGGTTTCGTTGACAATCGAAACGATCTGGTCCATTCCGCCCGGCCGCTCGTACAAGCTCGAAGACTGGGCTTGTGCACTTACGCCGTGAATTGTCAGAGAAAACACGACGACCATCCAACACTTTGTGACCCAAGTCTTCGATCGACTATTCGTTACGGTCCTTCATGTCTGTATCGATCTCATTATGCTAGGGAAGGTGCTTCGGAAAGAGGGTGCCGACCGACCGGGCTATCGAGGTTATCCAAGGTTTTTTCCAATTCATCGATGGTGTAAGGTTTGGGCAAGAACGTCGCAGGAAAGTCCAGGGTTTCAACCGAACCGGCGGCGTAGCCTGACGTCAGGACGATGCGCATGTGAGGATGCTGCC
>JACMQD010000169.1 GCA_014377155.1 Herminiimonas sp. | reverse complement strand
GATCGTCAGGGCTAATTGTTCTTGCGCCAGATTAATCTGACCGGTAAGTGTCAGGATGGCCTCATCGGTATCGACGACGAAGCTGCGCGCCTGCATCAAACCGTTGGTTACGGCAAAATCGCTTGCCAGGCAATGCAGTTTCACCTGCTTGTCACCGAAGATCTTGCTCAATACCACGTTACCGATGTTGAGTCCGATCTGTTCGAGCAGCAGCTTGCTAATGGTGCCGTCGTTGATGAGGGCTTTGACTTCGCCATTGGACGAACCAAGCATGGAGGCGATAGAGTTGCCGGTCGCCGACAGCGATGCATCGCCATTGACTTCGCCGAGGCTGGCCTGCATGGGCTGGAATGCCGGAAACAGTTGCTTGAGTTTCAGGTGGCGTGCGGCAATCTTCAATTGCGCCTTGATGATCTTGTTGCGGCCATCGAGTGTGATGTCGGAATTGAATGTGCCGCCGGCGACACCGAAGTTGAGCGGCTTGAGCGAAAGCACGCCGTCCTGCAAGCGTAAATTTGTACTGAGGTTGTCGATCGGCAGGTCCTTGTCACGGATGATGCGCTGACCGGTAAATTTGACATCTGCATCGATACTGGACCAGCGCTCAGTCTTGAACGGCTCGGCTGGCAGCACCTTGCCGCTTGGCGTAGCTTCCACCGCATCACGCTTGGCTTTACTTGCAGTCGAATCAGCGCCGATCAGAGGTGCCAGGTCATCGAATTGCAAGACTTTCGAGGTCACGGTACCTTTTAAAAGCGGACGCGGTTCCTTCGATTGATATTCGAGCGTTCCGCCGATATCGCTCGCACCGACCTTGCCGCTGAATTTCTCGTACAACCAGTCGCCGCCCTTGGCATTGAGCGTGCCCACTAAATGACCATTGGTGGAATAGGGCGGCGTCTCGGGCAATACCAGTCCTGTCAATGGGTAGAGGTGGGCCATGCTGGCACCTGCGAGTTTGAGCTGCATGTCGAGCGCGGCAAGGTCGCGCGGTTTGGTAAGCGTGCCTTTGACACTGCCACTGGTCTTGCCAATTCGTACCGATGCCTCGATCGGGTAGGGTGCCGACTGCGTCTGCAGCGACAGTACCGCACCGGCCTTGCCGTCGCCGGTAAGCTTCTGGCCATTGAATGTGCCGCTCATGGTCCAGCCGACGCCGTACACCGCGTCCTGTGGCAGGGTATCGACCACGGCCATGATATCGGCGCGTTTGATGGCATCGACAATGCGCACGTTGCCTTTCGTGAGCACCAATTGCTGTAGTTCGAGTTTCCATTCCGAAGGCGACTCGCCCGATTTAAAATACCAGTTGTTCTTGCCATCCTTGGCACGTTCCAGCGTGACTGACGGCGAATCGAATCGAAGGCTCGGAATGACGATCCGCTTATCCAGCAGCGCAAGCGGGTTGACCGAAAACGCGACCTGCTTGAGCTCGACCGTGTTGGCTGCAGCCTTGGCCCATTCCGGATTGCCAATGGTGATTTCCTGCGCGATCAGATGGGGCCAGGGTAGCCAGCTGCGCCAGCCGGATTCTGGAACGGACTCTTTTTCCCACGTAAGCGAGAGGTTGCCATTGATTGTGAAAACCCGTCCAGTCGCTGCGCTTACCCGACTATTGAGCCACGGCTTCGCCCGGTTCCAGTCGAACGTCAATAACAGCGCTACTGCGATGACCAACACAGCCAGCAAGCCGAGCCCGCTCCAGGTCCAAATCTTTCGGCTACGTGACATTGTCATTGCAACATTCCTAACATGGGCTGGCAAAAGCGATCCGTGGCAGGTTGCCTCTCATCGAAACAGATTTCCGCTACCAAACAATCCAATCAAGCCAATGATGATCAGATAAATGGCGACAATGAAATTGAGCAGGCGCGGCATGACCAGAATCAGAATTCCGGCAACCAGTGATATCAGAGGAGCAAGACTCAAATGCAGATTCATAGAAAAACTTTCGGATGGGGTTTATGCGGAATCGTCCGAAGTTGCGTCACATGCGGACATACGCTAGGCACGGGTCGTCACATTACCAAAAGGCACTTGATTACGTAACTGGAAAAAGACCCGCGCTACGGGAGCGCGGGAAGATCTCAGGGGAGAGATGACTGATCCTACGGCCTGATCATAGGATCTGAAGGGGGTGGTGTCTGTGCGGTATCGAACTTAGTAATTGTTCCGTTTTCAACATAATGCTGCATAAAAAACCCGCCTCTCTTGCGAGGGCGGGCAAAAACTCTTGGTACTCGGAGGTAATGAGCCGTCATCATAAAACGGTAATGCTACGCGGCGATGACATTGATATAGGCGGCTTTCACCGCATGGTCACGGTCTCTACGAAGCCGGGTTGCGCTTTACGAAAAAAAGTGCTGCCCCGACCGCCATCAACATTCCGCCAAAAAATCGGTTCTGGATTGCCATGGCCCGGGCATCGCGGAAAAAGCGCTGCATCGACGACGCGGCAAATGCGTAGCTGTGCATCACCATCAGGTCGATGGTGCACATGGTCGCCGCCAGGATCAGCAATTGCGGCAGAAGCGGCGCGCTTTGCGTGATGAACTGCGGCAGCACGGCAACCATAAAAATGATGCCTTTCGGATTGGTGGCATTGGTCAGAAACCCGATCAGAAACCGCTTGCGCCAGCTTGGCACGGCGTCCGACACGAAGGTTTGTGCGGCCGTGGCCGGCGCGACATCGGTGCGGGCGCGCCATTGTGCCAAGCCAAGATAGATCAAATACAAGGCACCGATGATCTTGACGACATTGAACGCCAGTTCCGACGCCAGCAAGATCGAGCCGACCCCGGCGCCTGCAATACCGAGAATCAGCAACAGCCCTGCCTGCAGACCGATGATGGTGCCGGTGGTTTTGCGCACACCGTAGGAAAGACCGTGCGACATCGACAGCACGGCGCCGGAGCCGGGGGAAATCGCGATGATGCAGGCGGCGAAGACAAACGTGATCCAGGTGGTCAAATGCATGATTGGTCTCCGATCCTCAGTTACTTCGCAACCCAGCTGTCTTTCAGGGTCACGGCGCGGTTGAACACCAGTCTGTCCGCACGCGAATCAACGCGGTCGGCCACGAAGTATCCGTGCCGCTCGAACTGGAACCGGTCATCAGGCCGTGCAACCGCCAAGCCCGGCTCCAGATAGGCGCGCACGACTTCCTTGGCCGCCGGGTTCAGGGCCAGCTTGAAATCCTTGCCGCCGGCATCCGGATTCGGATCGGTAAACAAGCGATCGTACAGGCGTACCTCGGCCTCGACCGCATGCGCCACGCTGATCCAGTGGATGTTGCCCTTGACTTTGTAATTGGCGCTGCCTTCGGTACCGGACTTGCTATCGTCGAAATAAGTGCAGTGCACTGCCGTGATGTTGCCCTCTGCATCCTTGTCGCAGCCTGTGCATTCGACGACATAGCCATAGCGCAGCCGTACTTTATTACCCGGAAATAACCGGAAATAGCCTTTGCTCGGTACTTCCATGAAGTCGTCTGACTCGATCCACAATTCGCGGCTGATCGGGAAGATGCGCACGCCGCGCTCCGGAAAATGCGGATGCACCGGTGCACTGCACTCGACCGCCTCGCCAGCCGGAAAATTGTCGATGATCAGTTTCAACGGCCGCAACACAGCCGTCGCGCGCGGCGCCTTCGGATCGAGGTCTTCGCGCAGGCAGCCTTCGAGCACGCCCATGTCGATCCAGCCATCGGACTTGGTCACGCCGGTGCGGTCGCAAAATAGCTGAATCGATTCGGGGGTATAGCCACGACGGCGAATGCCGACGATGGTAGGCATGCGCGGATCGTCCCAGCCGTCGACGATGCCTTCATCGACCAGTTGGCGCAGCTTGCGTTTGCTGGTAATGACATACGTGACGTTGAGGCGGGCGAATTCGTATTGATGCGGCAGCGGTTTCTTGAAGAAGCCGCCGTCGCTGAGTTTTTCCAGTAGCCAGTCGTACAGCGGCCGATGATCCTGAAACTCCAGCGTGCAGACCGAATGCGTGATGTTTTCGATCGCGTCTTCGAGCGGATGGGCGTAGTCGTACATCGGATAGACGCACCACTGGTCCCCCGTGCGATGGTGGTGCGCATGACGGATGCGGTAGATCGCCGGATCACGCAGATTCATGTTGGGCGAAGCCATGTCGATGCGAGCTCGCACGATGTGCTCGCCATCCTTGAATTCGCCTGCCTTCATACGCCGGAACAGGTCGAGCGATTCGGCAGCGGGGCGCTCGCGAAAGCGCGAATTCTTGCCGGCTTCGCCGAAATTGCCGCGATTGGCCTGCATTTCGTCGGCCGATTGGCTATCGACGTAGGCGTGACCTGCCGTAATCAGGTATTCCGCCATCGCATATAACTGGTCGAAATAATCGCTGGCGTAATAGAGATGGCTGCGATTGTCACGCTCCCAGTCGAAGCCGAGCCACTTGACGCTGTCAAGGATCGTATCGACATATTCCTGCTCTTCGCGGGTAGGGTTGGTATCGTCGAAGCGCATGTGGCAGACGCCCTGATAGTCGCGTGCCAAACCAAAATTGAGGCAGATCGACTTGGCGTGGCCGATGTGCAGATAGCCGTTCGGCTCGGGCGGAAATCGGGTAATGACGAGTGGCAGAGGCAAGTTGCCCGAATCGGTGCGGCCGGCATATTTGCCGGTGGCGATATCGTTGTCGATGACGGCACGCAGGAAATTCGATGGCGCGGCCGGAGGCGGAGTGCTATTGGAGGTGTTGCTCATGTAGGTTCTGGTCACTTGCAGGTTATCGGTTCAAGGCATTTTACCGTAGCGTGCAGGTTGCCGGCGTTTCGCCTGCGGGTTCCTTTGCGTTCAAAAAGGAAGTTTAAATAATTTCAACATTACATTCGTCTACTCTGATTTAAATGGACGTGCGGTTGATGAGTTAGAACGATCGACCGCTTGGCGCTGCGACGATCAAAGAAATCACGTGCTCTGGCTTGTGCTTTGGCTTGTTCGTCGTGCCACTGTAAGTTCCCAGCGGCTCCCGTGACCAACTGACATCGCTGTCCCGACGTCACCGGAGTGTCCATGAATCGCCTTATTCTTTCGACGGTAGTTGCGGCCATCGCTGCAGCGCCCCTGTCCCCGGTTCTGGCAGCGGCTTGCAGCAAGCAAAGTCCTGCTCATACTGTGGCGCTGCTGGAGTTATACACCTCGGAAGGGTGCAGCAGTTGTCAAGCGGCCGATCGTTTCGTCAGCGGCCTGCTAAAGCCGGGTATGACGCTGGATCAGGTCGTGCCACTGTCACTGCATGTGGATTACTGGGATTACATCGGCTGGAAGGATGTATACGCCCGTGCGGCATTTACCGAACGTCAGCGCTGGCTATCGGCGCTGGCCGGCAGTCGCACGATCTACACGCCGGAAGTTTTCGTCGGCGGCCGGGAGTCGCGGGACTGGGCAGCGCGAAGCGGTGTCATGGCTGCGGTGCGGCGCACCAATGACCGGCCGGCGCAAGCCGATGTGGCGATCACGCTGGGGACGCCGACCACTGCCGGATTGCCGGTGGAAATCAATGCCCGTGCAGCACAATCCGGCAATCTGTTCATTGCCCTATATGAAAATGGCCTGGTCAGCAAGGTCGCTGCCGGCGAAAACAGCGGCACGGAGCTGCGGCACGATCATGTCGTGCGGCAGTGGTTCGGCCCGTTCGCACTTTCGGGCAATGGCAATCAACCAAAGGCCGGCTGGTCGCAGACGATTGCCATGCCGTCCGGTGCGGTATACAAGAATTTGGGCGTGGCCGCATTCGTGCAGAGTACCAAAGGTGAGATATTGCAGTCTCTGGCGTTGCCGACCTGTCCCGGTTGATTGCTTGATTTTCGGACAACAGGTAAAAATACTACCGAGGGTTTACATCCGTTTCCGTGTGGTATTTTTATACTAAAATCTTTCTATAAAATCATAATAAACGGAGACACGAATGAAACTGACACGCCTGGTGTTCGCGCTATCGCTCGTCCTCGCCACGACCGCCCATTCCCAGAATAATGCGCCGATCAAGATCGGCACCAACTGTACCTTCGAAGGCCAGTCCGGCGAAATGGGTATCAGCATGCGCTCCGCGCTGCGTATTGCCGTCTCCGAGATCAATGCAGTCGGCGGTGTAGGCGGGCGCAAGATCGAACTGGTCGAGCGTGACGACAAGGCCAACCCTGACGTCGGTCGTGCAGTCGCCGAGGATCTCGTTCACAAGGAAAAAGTGGTGGCGACGATCGGTTACTGTAATTCTGGCGTAGCAATGAATGCGATCGAAGTGTATCAAAAGGCGCAGGTGCCGCTGATCATCCCGGTCGCTACCGGGACTGCCATCACCAAGAAATTCGCACCGCCTGCCGCCGCCGAAAACTACATCTTTCGCGTCGCCATGGCCGACAAGCTGCAAGTTGCTTTCGTGCTCAAGGAACTGATCGACAAACGTGGTCTCACGAAGTTTGCGGTATTTGCCGACAATACCGGTTACGGCGAGGGCGGCCTGAAGGATGTCATCAGCTACCTGGCGGAGCGCAAGCTAGAGCCGGTTATCATCGAACGCTTTCCGCAAGGCGTGAAGGATCTGAAGCCGGCATTGAAGCGGGCCCGCGAGGCGGGCGCGGATGCGCTGTTTTCGTATGCGCTGGGACCCGACACCGCCACCATTTCAAAAGACCGTGACGCGATCGCCTGGAAAGTACAGCAAGCGGGACCATGGGCGGTTGCGTTTCGCAATCATCTCGACTTGGCAGGCGACGCGGCAGAAGGTGCCGTCATGGCCCAGACCTTCATTCAGGACGGTGTAATGAATGAGCGTCGCACCGCACTGATTCTGCAATACGCCAAAATGAACAACGTCAAAAACATTCCGTGCGCAATGTGTGCAGCACAGGCTTATGACGCGATGTTCCTGCTGCTCAATGCGATGTTCCAGGCAAAACAGATCGACGGTCCGTCGATTAAAGCAGCGCTGGAAAATTCGAAAAGCCGGCTCAACGGCGTGGTGGCCAGCTATAACAAGGCGTTTACCAAGGATGACCACGAAGCGCTCGACAGCACCATCCTGCTGCTGGGTCAGGTCAAAGGCGGGCTGGTGCAATACGCCAATCCCAAAGACGCCAAGCGGGCGGCCTTGCTGACGCGTTCGAAGGCCGGCACCTGAGAAGCAGTTTCGCCGAGGTCATCACCTGAGAACGAATCGATCGGGTCTTGAAAGCGCGATTGGCGCATCGCTTTCCCGGTGTCCCAGTACGCTGGAATCCCGGGCAGTTGAAACAGACGCGCAGGTTGACATCGCTGCTTGTAATGCAGATGCGAATGATGATAGCAGTCGTTGCTGCAAGAACGCATCGACATCAATACAATCGCGCAATCACGGGACGCCGTTCCGGATGCGCTTGCAGGCCAGCAGACTTCTGCCTGATTGCCGGCGTGACGCGCGGTGTGTTGGCTGACGTCAGTGCGCCAATCCTTTTGTGAGAACTTCGGCAACTAACTCATTGAGATCGATTCCTCGGTCCTTGGCAAGTATCTGCAGTTGCTGCACCAGGTCACCGTTGAGCTTCACCGCGAACGGCACCAGACCCAGTGCCTGGTCACGCTTGCGCTGCTCGCGCCGGTCCACTGCTACCGGTTCATCCTTGCCAAAACTGGCCGCGCCAGGCGCGCCTACCTTGCCCATCAGTTTCTTCGCGTCGCTCTTTGCCATACCGGTTTTTTTCATGGTGACCGTCCTTGCTTATAAACGTACGCATTCTACGCAGATCCGCGCTCGACGCTATCTTTGTTCTGATACCGAAGCTGCCGCGATGACCTGCATCGCCGTTTTTCTCCGGTTTCTCCATGGTTTTATTAGGCTGTCCATGGGCGATACTTTACACTTACCAAAATATGATCATTCTATTACGGCGGGGAAATATAATGGCAATTGGTGCCGACGGATCGCCCGGTTTAGTGGCAAACCAGAACGAGAACGCCATCTGCTCCGAATCGCCAGACACGATTGGCGAATCCCTTCTGCATTCCGAGGCGCGTACCAACATGCGTTCGGCTGCGGTAGCCCGCATCGGTCAGCCTGGCGTTCATTCGGTAAGCGTATTCGATACCGACATTATCGACCAGCGTCAGGCAGGGGAAGCGTTGCGTCTAGACTTAGCTGCGTTCGAGGCTAGCCACGAAGGTGCCGTGATCGTCGATGCGCTGCAGCGTGACATGCCGATGATTTATGTCAATCCAGCGTTCTGTGCGCTCACCGGCTACACGCGGAAGGAAGTGTTGGGACGTAATTGCCGTTTTCTGCAAGGTGCCGAAAACAATCAGCCTGGTTTGCATAATTTACGGCATGCACTGCTCGACAAGGTGGACGGTTATGCACTGCTGCGCAATTTCAGGAAAGACGGTACCGAATTCTGGGTGGAATTGCGGACGACGCCGGTGCGTGACGAGCGCGGATCGGTAACGCATTTCGTTGGATTCCAGACCAACGTCACGGATAGGGTTCGCTACGAGCGCAGATTGAAATATCAGGCAGGACATGACCAGCTCACGGGCCTGCCAAACCGCACCGCGATTCAGGACAGGATCGATCTGTCGCTGGAGCGTACGCAAGACACCGATCTGAACGCAGTGGTATTGATCGGCCTCGATCATTTCAAACTAGTCAATCATGGTCTGGGCTATGGCGCAGGCGATCTGCTGCTCAAAGAATGTGCAGACAGGATTCGGGCAAGCTTGCGGAAACAGGATGCCGTGGCGCGACTGGGCGGTGACGAATTCGTGATTTTTTTACACAACGTTAAGAGCACGCGCAAGGCGGAGCAACTGGTAGCAACCGTGCTGGCCGCGCTGAGCGAGCCGTTCGCGCTAGATGATCAGGTGATGTCCGTGTCGGCCAGCGCAGGTATTGCCATACATCCGCTACATGGGTCGACGACATCGTCATTACTGCGTGCCGCCGGTATTGCATTGCACGAAGCGAAGTCGTTAGGGCGCGCCAATGCGACTTTGTTTTCGGATCGCATGGGGGGCCAGGCAAGCGATAACATCCAGCGCAAGAAAGAACTCAAAGCCGCGTTGGCCGAAGATCAGTTCTGTCTGCACTATCAGCCCAAGATCCATGCCCGTACTGGCGAGCTGATGGGCTTCGAAGCCCTGGTCCGATGGAACCATCCCGAGCGCGGCCTGCTGTTTCCCGCCAGCTTCATCCAGGCGTCCGAGGAGCTGGGCCTCATCTGCGAACTGGGGGCGTGGGTCATGAAAGAAGCGTGCAGTCAAATGGCGCTCTGGCACGGGGCTGGCAGACCGATGGTTTCAGTGGCAGTCAACGTGTCGGCCACGCAGTTTCGCAGCGGATCGTTCCTGGCCGACGTCGAACGCACGCTGGAAGAGGCCGGGCTCGACGCGCAGTTTCTCGAACTCGAAGTCACCGAATCGCTGGCCATGGAAAACCCGATTCAATTTATCGAGATCCTGTCGGAGTTGCACCGGCTCGGTGTCGCGATTTCGGTAGACGACTTCGGCACCGGTTATTCGAGCCTGAGCTTCATCAAGCAGTTTCCAATCAATTTCCTGAAGATCGATAAATCATTTGTCGACGACATTACCAATGATCCGTCGGATGCCGCAATTTGCGACACCATCATCACGCTCGCACACAATCTCGGACTACTGGTCATCGCGGAAGGCGTAGTGACGGTCGACCAGGCGGAGTTCCTGCGCGAACTCGGCTGCGACATCTTGCAGGGCTATCTGATTTCGAAACCCCTGCCGTCCGGCGCCGACTTCGGTCCCTACCCGTTTCGCTTCGGCCAGACTTCCGGCTACCTCATTACCCACAATCTGAATACACAGTCCTAGTGCGTGCTGTGGAAGTAAAGCGCCGCTGGGTTCGCGTTTGTGCTGTGAGAAGGACCCAAGGTCGTGCGAACTGACGATACGGTCATCGTGCCGCGTGTCAGTTCGCCTGGGGTAGCGCCGTTGCCCGCCAACCCGAAACCTGCTTTTTTCAAATTGATACCGATCGCTAAAAACCGACAGCCTGGCCATCGCGTCGGCTGTCGCTTGCGGCGACATAGCCGTCGCGCAGTTTCCAGATGAATTGACCCGAGCCGAAATCCATATAGCTGTCAGCGGTCGATTCGATCTGATGCCCGCGAACGCCCAACTCGGCTTGCAGGGCAGCCGACATGGTCGCCTCCAGTTCGAGAGAAAGGCCGCGGTTGACCTTCCAGCGCGGTGCATCACACGCGGCTTGTGGCTGTTGCCCGTACGCCAGCATGCGCACGAGCGTCTGCACATGTCCTTGCGGTTGCATGTTGCCGCCCATTACACCGAAGCTCATTTGCGCTTGCCCATCCTTCGTGAGGAAGCCCGGGATGATCGTATGGAACGGGCGTTTTCCTGGCGCTACGCAATTCGGGTGCGCTGCATCGAGCGAGAAGCAGTGGCCACGATTTTGCAAACTGATGCCTGTGCCAGGCACGACGATGCCGGACCCGAAGCCCATGTAGTTGGACTGGATGAAACTGACCATCATACCGTTCTCATCGGCGGCCGTGAGATAGATAGTGCCGCCCTTGGGCGGCGACCCATGCTGAAAATCGCTGGCATGTCGCAGGTCGATCAGCTTCGCGCGTTCGGCAAGATAGGCGTCGTCGAGCAGGTTGGCGACAGTCATCTCCGTCATGTGGCGGCTGTCGGCGACCCAGCGATAGGTATCGGCAAACGCCAGCTTCATCGCTTCGATCTGCAAATGCTGGCTTTCGGGTGAATCGACCGGAAAGCGCGTCACGTCGAGTTTGTCGAGGATGCCCAGCGCCATCAGCGCCGCGATGCCTTGGCCGTTGGGCGGTATTTCATGCAGGGTGTGGCCGGCATAATCTTTTTGAATCGGCGTCACCCATTCGGGTTGATAACCGGCCAGATCTTGCTCGGTCATCGCGCCGCCGTGTGCTTTCGCGTGGGCCGCGATAGCGGCAGCGAGTTCGCCGCGGTAGTACGATTCGCCGTGGGTATCGGCGATGCTTTTCAATGAACGCGCGGCATCGGAAAAAACGAAATTCTCGCCGATTTCCGGCGCCCTGCCTTTGGGCATGAAAGCCTGCGCGAAGCCAGGTTGATTTTTCAGGATGGGGATCGCTGCGCGCCACTTTTGTTGAACAATCGGCGACACAAGGTGGCCGCGCGACGCCAGCTCGATTGCCGGCTCCAGAAGGTCGCCAAACGGCAGCTTACCAAACTTCTTCGACAGCGCCGACCAGCCGGCCACAGCGCCGGGGACCGTCACCGTATCCCAGCCACGCTCGGGAAATTTCCCACCATGTTTTTTAGCGTAATACGCCGACGTCCATTCTTGTGGCGCCGTCCCCGACGCATTCAATCCATGCATCCGGGCGCCGTCCCACACGATGGCGAACGCATCGCTGCCTAGTCCGCACGATACCGGTTCGACGATGGTCAGCGCGGCGGCAGCGGCGATCGCGGCATCGACCGCATTGCCGCCCTTGAGCAGCAT
>JACMQD010000168.1 GCA_014377155.1 Herminiimonas sp. | reverse complement strand
TCGGTGAGCTTGTCGACGCCGACCACCTTGGCCTTGAATTCGCGCCGGTCGGTCAGCTTGACGACGACTTCCTGGGCGCCGTCGACCACGTGGGCGTTGGTCAGGATGGTGCCGTCGGCGCTGATGATGAAGCCTGAGCCGAGTCCATGTGAGACACCGCTGTCCGGTGTGTCAGGCTGCTGCTGGCGCGGAAAGCCGCGAAAGAATTGCGACAGCAGGTCGCGCGGATCGGGCTGGTCTTCGTCGCCCCCGCGGCTGGCGGTTGGCACCTGGCGCGATTTGCCGGTGACGCTGATGTTGACCACGGCCGGGCCGAACTGTTGCACGATGCCGGAAAAATTCATGGAAGCGGCCAGCGTTGGCTGCGCAACCTGCATAGCAGCGTCCTGGCGCGTGACCACAGTGGCCACGGGGCCACTGGCCGCTTCAGCCGGCGTGGAGTGCGTGGCGCCAAAACCGGCGTAACCGCCGATCAGCGCGGCAGCGATGCCGCTTGCGATGGCACTGCGGGTGATATTTTTCGAATTCATGCGGTTCTCCGGTTTGGTTCGTCGACTGTTGCCCGACGTGAGCATTCAGTGATCGAAGGTTACGCGGACAAACTTAAGCGCGACTTAAGGCCCCCGATATTTCCCACAGTCGGAATGCTGACGATGCCGGCCACAATCGATGCGGATGCGATCGTCGCAATGGGCGACCGGAGCGTCAGTCTTCAAGACGCCATCCACCTCATCATGGGACTGGTTCAGACCTCCACGATCGGTTGGCGCGGCCAGCCTGACTGCGCCGCGTGCAGGCGCGCGTGTCAAAGAAGCGTGTGAGGTTGCCGCAAGCTCGACTGCAGAACATAAAGAATTCCCGCCACGCTCATCATCGACCCCGGAATCCACAGAATCAAGCCGCCGATCTGCTGATCCTGTAACGCGGTCAGGCCGTGGAAGACGCGACCGCACAGGGCGTAGGCCGGGTACAGATCGTGCGGCGCGAAAAAGATCAGGGCGCCCATCACGATCTGCGCCGGCACGACGGCAATCATCAACAGAATCTGGCGCGGCACGCCCAGCGGCACATGACCGGGCGCTGCGCCGCGCAGCACGGCCGCCCAGAACAACAGGCCGTTGACCAGCATGCTGAAATTCATTACACGGTACAAGCGCCAATCCAGCATCGCCGGAAAATGCACCGATGGCACCAGCCAGAACAGCACCAGCAGGTTGAACGATGCGGCGCTGAGCCAAGGGTTGCAGACCGTTCTGATGATGTTTCGTACCACACCTCTCATGCCACCCTGCGCGGCCCCGTCGTCGGTTCGCACGCCGCACTGAAGGAATACGGATGGCAGGCCGAGCACGAGCAGGAATGGCGCGAGATGGTGCAATATCAGGTGCTGCAGCCGGTGCATGAAGAATTCATGTTCTGCGTAATAGTCGAATCCGGTGTGGCTGACACCGTACACCAGCACCAGACCCGACCAGAACGCCGCGTGCTGTGCACCCGTTGCCGCCGACCGATGACGCCAATACAGCAATGCAGCCAACGCGGTGACCGCGCAAAGCACGGGCGAGAATTCCCACGGCTGCAACGCCTGCCACCAGCTCAAGCGCCACTCCGGCGGACAGCGAGAGCCGACATCATGGCCGCGGCTCGGCCAGCAGGACGGTCAAGTCCTGGACGATGGCGTCGATCGAGTCGGCCGCGCCGATCATCCTGCGCGCATGGCCGGCGCGGTCGAACACATAGATTGCGGCGCCGTGAACCGGCAATCGGTGAACACCGTCGGCCGATTGATAGGCGACCCGGTAGCGCTTGACCAGTGCCAGCGTTGCATCTGCGTCGCCCGACAAGCCAATCGGGTGGGCATCGGCGAACGGCGTCAGGTACGCGTGTAATACCGCAGGTGTATCGTGGTCCGGATCGACTGTTGCCAGAAAAGTATGGAGTTCACCTGGCCCCGCGCCCGACTTTAGAACTGCTGCCGCCGCCCGCGCCATGGCATCCGGACATTCATCCGGACATCGTGTAAATCCGAAATAGAGCAATGAGACTGCTCCACTGTAATCGGCCGCAGTGACTTTTTCACCGCGATCGTTGGTGAAGCGGAACGCAAGATCGGGCAGATGCCCCGACACATCCGCCAGCGCTGAACGCTGTGCCGGGACGTCGCGGCAGGCGCCCAGAATCGACGCCAATGCGAGCACCGAGGCAAGCGCGATGCACCTTGCCGGTTGTGCCCGGGTGTAGCGGTAACCCGGTACGCCGGACGATGGTGCGGAAATCTCAATCATGTCGAACGCCGCTCCTGTTATGGCTCACCCGTTGCCCCACCGTCAAAATTAACCTCTGGCGAGCGGTGTGGTCGGTTCGGTTGCCCGCATAGGGATACGGCAGGGGCGACGGCCGCTGAAGCCGCCTGGCGGCGTCGCCCGGGTGCTCGATGATCCGGATGCTTTTTCAGGACGGAGCGCTCGACGGGCCCTTGGCGAAGTTTTCCGCCAGCGCCTGGTACAGCGGCACGCGGCAGATCAGCTTGGACACGCCGCTGGCCACCACTGTTGCCGCCATTAACGGCAACAGCATCTGGCGGCTGTCGGTCATCTCCATCATGATGATGAAGGAGGTGATCGGCTCGCGGGTCACACCCGACAGATATGCCGCCATGACCAGGATGACGATCGCGCTGTGTGGCGCCAAGTCCGGGAACAGGGCGGCGATGTTATCGCCCAGCCCGGCGCCGGCTGCCAGCGATGGCGCGAACAGGCCGCCGGCAATCCCGCTGACGGACGACAGCAGCGTCGCCAGCATCTTGGCGAGGCCGAAGTGCCATGGAATGGCGCTGCGGTTTTCCAGCGTCTGCCGGGTGATGTCGTAGCCGGTGCCGAACACCGCACCATCGGTCATCAGGCCAAGGAGGGCGACCCCGAGCCCGCACGCAGCAGCGAACCAAATCCGATGATCGCGGATGTAGTGTCGTACGGTCGGCGGCAAACCAAGCTGCACCGCGACCATCGCGCGGCTGAATACCCCGCCAGCGGCGCCACCGATGACGCCGCAGACGATCATCGCCAAGGCGCCAGAGCGCCAGTCCAGCACCGCGTTGGTCGAACCGAAGTAAGTGTAATTTCCCAGAAAAAAGAGGGAAATCAAGCCGGCAAAAATGACGGTAATCAGAGCCGAGCTGTTTGCATTGAACACATGCTTCTTGCTTAACGCCTCGATGGCAAACATGATCCCGGCAAGTGGCGTATTGAAAGCACTGGAAATGCCCGCTGCGCCGCCGGCCAGAATCAGGATGCGTCGCTTCTCCACGCTGCGAAACGAACCCTTACCGTAGAAGAAATGCATGACGGATGCGCCGACCTGCACCGTCGGGCCTTCGCGACCGATCGAAGCGCCCATCAACAGCCCACCGGGGGTCAAGCCGATTTTTCCGACGATGATGCGAATCGACAGCAGCCGGCTGGTTTTTTCAGGGTCGAGTTCGTCGATCGCTGCGATGGTCTGTGGAATACCGCTGCCGGGGGTGCCGGGGAAATAGCGCTGGCTAAGGAAGGCGAGGAGAGCGAATCCGGCAGGCATGAACACCAGCGGCGCCAGCGGAAACAAGGAAAACAGAAATTTGTTGGCGCGATTGGCATAATCGCTCTGAACGGCCATGAACACGGCAAGCAGGCCGACGACGACCGGCCCGACGATCCATGCGGCGCTTCGTTGCGAGAGCTCGATCGTATTTGCAACATGCCTTGCTCGGCGTTGAGCGCCGTACCGGGGAGGGCGGTCTTCGGGTGCAGTCGACATTGCGGGCGTATCCGATGGTTATGTATTCATGCAAAGTATATTGCAACAAATGCTTATCCGGTCCAGAATCATCGAGAAACGACACGAATGACAAAAACTTCCATCAAATCGACGACCACACCCAAACCTAAATCCAGTAGAGCTGCCAAAGCTGCTGACACTGCGATAGCGGTCGATGCCCTCAACAAGTTGAGAATCGTGGTGCGCAGCGCGCAGCGCCATTCGGCGTGGATCGAGAAACAATGCGGCGTGACGGGCGCGCAGCTGTGGCTGATGCAGGAACTCCATGAGACGCCCGGCTTGCGGGTCGGTGAACTGGCCGAACGACTGGCGATCCATCAGACCACGACCAGCAACATGCTCAATGGACTGGCGCGGCGCAAGCTGCTCGTCAAGAAGCGTGAAAGCG
>JACMQD010000167.1 GCA_014377155.1 Herminiimonas sp. | reverse complement strand
CTGGCGCATGGCATTACGCTGGATCTGGTTGGCGAGGGTAATGATTACGTCGGCAAGGGCTTGTCGGGCGGACGCATCATCGTGCGTCCCAACACCGAGTTCCGTGGCCGCGCGGTCGACAACATCATCATCGGCAATACGGTCTTGTATGGCGCAATATCCGGCGAAGCGTTTTTCAATGGCGTCGGCGGCGAGCGTTTCGCAGTTCGTAATTCGGGCGCTGTCGCGGTCGTCGAAGGTACCGGCGACCATGGCTGCGAATACATGACTGGCGGCACGGTGGTGGTGCTGGGCGAAACCGGGCGCAACTTCGCGGCCGGCATGTCGGGCGGTATCGCCTACGTGTACGACCCGGAAGGCGACTTCGAGAAGAAATGCAACATGTCGATGGTCGCGCTGGAGCACCTGGTCAGCCATGCCGACCAGGAAGCCAAGGGCGATCGGGATAGCTGGCACAGTGTGCTGCGCGGCGGCGAAGCCCAGACCGACGAAGCGATCCTGAAGACCTTGATCGAACGGCATTTCAAGTACACCGGCAGTACACGGGCACGCAACCTGCTCGATGCCTGGGCGGTATCGCGCAGCAAGTTCGTCAAGGTATTCCCGACCGAGTACAAGCGGGCGCTGGGCGAAATGCATGCAGCAAAACAGGCGAACGAAAAAGTCGCGGCTTAAAACAACCTGAACGCAGAAATGTACACGCTGCAGGACGATGTTCCTGCAGCGCGCACGTGACGCTGCGCTGAACGCATCTAGGGAAGATCATGGGAAAAATTACCGGTTTTATGGAATTCGAGCGCTTGCAGGAAGCGAGCGAAGCACCGCAGTCGCGCAAGAAGCACTACAAGGAATTTATGGTGCACCTGAGCGACGGCGACGCCAAGATCCAGGGCGCACGCTGCATGGATTGCGGCATCCCGTTCTGTAACAGTGGCTGCCCGGTCAACAACATCATCCCGGACTGGAACGATCTGGTCTACAACGGCAATTACCGCGAAGCCCTCGACAACCTGCATTCGACCAACAACTTCCCGGAATTTACCGGCCGCGTGTGTCCGGCACCGTGCGAAACGGCCTGCACGCTGGGTATCAACGACGACCCGGTCGGCATCAAATCGATCGAGCATTTCATCATCGACAAGGGCTGGGAAAATGGCTGGGTCGTGCCACAACTGCCCAAGACCAAAACTGGCAAGAAGATCGCCGTGGTCGGCTCCGGCCCGGCGGGCATGGCGGCGGCGCAGCAACTGGCGCGCGTCGGCCATGATGTCACCGTATTTGAAAAGAGCGACCGCGTCGGCGGCTTGCTGCGCTACGGCATCCCTGACTTCAAGATGGAAAAATCGCATATCGACCGCCGCGTCGACCAGATGACCGCGGAAGGTGTGACGTTCCGTACCAGTGTCCTGATCGGTAAGGACTTTCCTTCGAACGTGATGAACTGGGCCAAAGAAACCATCGCGCCCGAACAACTGAGCAAGGATTTTGACGCCGTCATCATCGCCGGTGGCTCCGAAGTGCCGCGTGATTTGCCGGTGCCGGGACGCGAGTTGAAAGGCGTGCATTTCGCCATGGATTTCTTGCCCCTGCAAAACAAGGTCGGCGCCGGCGACAAGGTCAAGGACCAGATCATGGCGAGCGGTAAGCACGTGGTCGTCATCGGCGGCGGCGACACCGGCTCTGATTGTGTCGGTACCTCGAACCGGCATGGCGCCTTGACGGTCACGCAGTTCGAACTGCTGCCACAACCGCCGGAAACCGAAAACAAGCCACTGGTCTGGCCGTATTGGCCGACCAAGCTGCGCACGTCGTCGTCGCATGAAGAAGGGTGCGAACGTGACTGGTCGGTCGCGACCAAGCGCCTCGAAGGCAAGGGCGGCAAGGTCGACAAGCTGATCGCCGCACGGGTTGAATTCAAGGACGGCAAGATGCAGGAAGTACCGAATTCGGAGTTCGAGATGAAAGCCGATCTGGTGTTGCTGGCGATGGGGTTCGTTTCGCCCGTGTCGCAGATACTGGAGGCGTTCGGTGTCGACAAGGATGCGCGCGGCAATGCGAAAGCAACGACCGATGGCGACGGCTGCTACCAGACGTCGGTCGACAAGGTGTTTGCGGCGGGCGACATGCGTCGTGGGCAGTCACTGGTGGTATGGGCAATTCGCGAAGGCCGGCAGTGCGCGCGTGCGGTCGATGAATTCTTGATGGGTGAATCGGTTTTACCGCGATAGGCGTCGATGTTGTTTAAAAAGCCCGCCTGATCTGCTGACCCGGCGGGTTTTTTTCATTTTCTTGTATTATTCGGCAATAATCTGTGATGTCATCTACGCAGCCAGAAGAGTGATTGCCAGTTCTGCACTACAATCATGCCTTTGTCATGTTCGCGTCCTTCCGTGCCTAATTTAGTCGAAATCCGTGCCTTGCACTTCAGTTATGGTGACCGCCCCATCCTGTCCGGACTGGATATGGATTTCCCGCGCCGAAAAGTGATTGCGGTCATGGGCGGCTCCGGGTCCGGCAAGACGACCATCCTGCGCCTGATCGGCGGACAACTGCGGCCAGCGACCGGCACCGTCAATGTCGATGGCCAGATGGTGCAAACGCTTGGCATCAAGGCACTGTACGCAGTGCGGCGCCAGATGGGCATGCTGTTCCAGCACGGCGCCTTGTTTACCGACCTGACCGTATTCGAAAATGTCGCGTTTCCGCTGCGCGAGCACACCAAGCTGCCTGAATCCCTGCTGCGCGATCTGGTGCTGATGAAATTGCATGCGGTCGGCCTGCGCAACGCCGCGTACCAGAAGCCCGCGCAGATTTCCGGTGGCATGGCGCGCCGGGTCGCGCTGGCGCGGGCGATCGCGCTCGACCCGCAACTGATCATGTATGACGAACCGTTCGCCGGGCTCGATCCGATTTCGATGGGTGTCACCGCCAACCTGATTCGCACTTTGAATGATGCGCTGGGATCGACGTCGATACTTGTCTCGCACGATGTCAACGAATCGTTTTTGATTGCAGATTACGTGTACTTCCTATCGCAGGGCAAAATCGTAGCCCATGGCACGCCAGCCGAGATGCGCGCATCGGACGATCCGTATGTCAGGCAGTTCGTGCGTGCCGAAGCCGATGGGCCGGTGCCGTTCCATGTGCCGGGCAAGTCGCTTGCGGACGACCTGGGACTCGGAGCGCAGCCATGACGACCGATTTTCTGGTGTCGATCGGCCGCAGCGTGCGCGAATTATTGCGTAACCTGGGCTTTGCGGTGCGTACTTTGCTGGAGATCCTGTGGACCTCGGGCGGGTTGTGGAAGCGTCCGCGGCTGATCACCGATCAAATCCATTTCATCGGCAATTATTCGCTGGTGATTATTGGCGTATCCGGCTTGTTCGTCGGATTCGTATTGGGCCTTCAGGGATATTACACGCTCAACAAGTACGGTTCGGAACAAGCGCTGGGTTTGCTGGTGGCCTTGTCGCTGACGCGCGAACTGGGACCGGTAGTCACGGCGCTGTTGTTTGCCGGGCGCGCCGGTACGTCACTGACGGCGGAAATCGGCTTGATGAAGGCTGGAGAACAATTGTCCGCAATGGAGATGATGGCGGTCAACCCGATGCAGCGCATCGTGGCGCCGCGTTTCTGGGCCGGGGTGATCGCGATGCCGGTATTGGCCGCGATTTTCAGCGCATTGGGAATTTTCGGCGGCTATATCGTCGGCGTAAAACTGATCGGCGTCGATGAAGGCGCTTTCTGGTCGCAGATGCAGGCAGGCGTCGATGTCTGGAAAGACATCGCCAACGGTGTCTTCAAGAGCGTGATTTTCGGCTTTGCAGTTACCTTCATCGCCTTGTTTCAGGGGTACGAAGCGCAGCCGACGCCAGAGGGTGTCTCGCGCGCTACCACGCGCACAGTCGTGATCGGCTCACTCACTGTGCTGTGGCTCGATTTTCTGCTGACGGCCCTTATGTTCAATTAATACGACAAGCGGCGCCATAATCGTGCGCCGCAATAATAATTTTCATACCGGATGAGCCTGATGCGTGAAGAGCGCGTACGTAAGTCCGATTAGTCCCCTAAAATGCGACACTGGCAGATGAAAACATCATCTGCTTTATTTGAGGTTCCGAACATGCAACGAAAATCGTTAGACTTATGGGTTGGCCTGTTCGTGCTGCTCGGCGCAGCGGCATTGTTTTTTCTGGCGATGAAAGCCGGCAACATGAGTTCGCTGTCGTTTGACAAGACTTATGCGGTTATCACCCGGTTCGACAATATCGGCGGTCTCAAACCGCGTGCCCCGGTCAAAAGCGCTGGTGTCGTAGTTGGCCGGGTCGCCGACATTCGCTTCAACGACAAGACGTATCAAGCTTATGTGACACTTGACCTCGAAGTCAAATACAAATTTCCCAAGGATACCTCCGCCAAGATCCTCACGTCGGGACTGTTGGGCGAGCAATACATCGGTCTCGAACCCGGTGGCGACACGAATAATCTGGCGGCGGGCGACCAGATCAAAATGACACAATCGGCAGTCGTGCTGGAGAACCTGATCAGTCAGTTTCTGTTTAGCAAGGCAGCCGAGGGAAAGGAAGAAAAAAAATGAATACCATCGCAAGAGCCGCCGTATTGGCACTGATGTTGTCACTGACCGGTTGCGCCGCCACCAAGAATCCGAAAGATCCGCTGGAGGGATTCAATCGCAGCATGTTCCGTTTTAACGATGCGATTGATCAGGCCGCGTTGAAGCCGGCGGCGCAAGTGTACAAGACTGTTTTGCCATCTTTCGTGCAGGTCGGTGTGGGCAACTTCTTCGGCAATATCGGTGATGTGTGGACCGCGGTCAACAACATGCTGCAAGGGAAGTTTGCCAATGGCTTGTCCGACGTCATGCGCGTGGCGCTCAACAGTACGTTCGGTCTGGGCGGTCTGCTTGATATCGGTTCCGAAGCGGGTTTGACCAAACACAAGGAAGATTTCGGGCAGACGCTCGGTAATTGGGGCGTCCGTGCCGGTCCTTATGTGGTGCTGCCGTTGCTGGGTTCGTCCACGATTCGCGATACGCTGGCGTTGCCCGTCGATTTTGCCGGCGATCTCTGGAGTTACAAGGACCCGGTCTCCGTGCGCGTGGTCGGCACAGTGGTAAGGGTAGTTGACCTGCGCGCGTCGGTGCTCGATGCGTCCGATCTGATCGAAGCGGCTGCGCTCGACCGCTACGAATTCGTGCGCGATGCTTACTTGCAGCGACGCGAAGGCAAGATCCGGGAAAAGCAATCCGATAGCTGGAGCAACGACGAAAAGCCCGAGAACAACGCGCCCGCCGACACGGCACCGGTAACGCCGCCGAGCGACAAGTCGAGCAGCAATGATGCCGAGACGGCTATGTTGTCGGTCGTGCGCAGCCAGCAAACGGAACTGGATTTATCGCCAGTGGTCGAATCGGCGAGTCTTGCAACTTATGACGCGCCATTTGGCGCGCAATAAACGGGCAGTGGCCCTTGGCGGTTTTTTTCTGAAAAACGTTAGCAAGAGTAACAATCTTTAAAGATCTGGTCATCGACCTTTACATTGGGATGACTACTCACCACAGGATAATATGAAAATCTTCAATAAACTCATCGCCACTCTGCTCACGGTTGCAACGTTTGCGTTCGCCAGTACCGCTATGGCGCAGGAAGCACCCGACGCGCTGGTCAAACGCATCAGCCAGGAAGTTCTCGACATTGCCAGGGCAGACAAGGAAATACAGGGCGGCAACCAGAAACGCGTTCTTGATCTGGTCGAAACCAAAATTCTTCCGTATGTCGATTTCCAGCGCATGACGGCACTGGCAGCGGGCCGCTTTTGGCGCGAGGCAACGCCGGAACAGCAAAAGCTGTTGACTAATGAATTCCGTAGTTTGCTCGTCTATACCTACTCGGGCGCGATCGCTCAGGTCAAGGATCAGCGCGTCGAATTCAAACCGATGCGTACTGAGCCGACCGACACCGAAGTCGAAGTGCGTTCCCAGGTCGTGCAGGCACGTGGCGGCGAGCCGATTCAGCTCAACTATCGACTCGAAAAATTGCCATCAGGTTGGAAAATCTATGATGTCAACGTCCTGGGCGCATGGCTGGTCGAGACCTACAAGGGCAATTTTGCCACCGAAATCGGTCGTGGCGGCATCGATGGTCTGATCAAGACCCTCGCCGACAAGAACCAGAAGCTCGGTGCAAGTGCCGCCAAAACGTCCAAATCGTAAGTAGCTGCGCATCATGTTCCGCCCGACGCTCACCATGACGGTCAACAACGTCTCGGCTGTCCTCGACGCCGGCTTGCGTGCGGTGGCGTCGGGCGAAACCGACTTCGATTTTTCAGAATTGACTGCAGTGGATTCCTCTGCAGTCGCTGCATTGCTGGCATGGCAACGCGCAGCGGTGCGGCAAAAAACGCAATTGGTATTTAGCAATGTACCCGTCAGCCTGCAAAGTCTCGCCACATTGTATGGTGTTGCCGAGTTGCTGCCGTTTAACGCAGCAACCACACCCCGCACTGACTTGCCGCATCACTGATCTTTCGCACGTTCCGCTTCAAATCCAATATTTAATCGCCTCAACCGAATTCCCCTATAATCAGGGGTTTTCCGCCGCCTGACAGGGACTCCTGTCGACAAACGCGGCTAATTTTTCCGTAAAGTGCGTCCGAGCCACCATGGCTGCCATCCAGATTACCAATGTCGAAAAATGCTACAAGTCGCTGAAGGCGCTTGACGGCATCTCGCTCACCATCGAGCAGGGCGAATTCTTCGGATTGCTCGGCCCCAATGGTGCTGGCAAGACAACGCTCATCTCCATCATCGCTGGCCTGATCCGGGCCGATGCTGGCTCGGTGTCGATCCATGGGTATGACGTCGTCAGCGATTACCGCGAAGCAAGAAAGCGGCTTGGCGTCGTGCCCCAGGAACTGGTGTTCGATCCGTTTTTTTCGGTGCGCGAAACTTTGCGCATGCAGTCAGGCTACTTCGGTCTCAAAAAAAACGATGCGTGGATCGACGAAGTAATGCATCACCTCGATTTGACCAACAAGGCCGATGTCAACATGCGTTCGCTGTCGGGCGGCATGAAGCGACGGGTACTGGTG
>JACMQD010000166.1 GCA_014377155.1 Herminiimonas sp. | reverse complement strand
CGGGACCAACAACCAGTATGGCTGGAAGCTGGCGCTGCCGGGAGACACCGAACAGATCATCTACAACCCGGTGATCGCCTACGGCGTCATGCTTGTGAACACCGTGATCCCGGCGGTGTCGGGGACGCTGAGCTGCAACACACAGCCGGTCAGCGGTTACACGATGGCGATCGCCCTCGAAAACGGCGGCGCACCCGCGAAATCCGTGTTCGACACTGCCGCAACCGATGCCGGCATTGCCAGCGATAACCGCATCGCCGGACTCGGCATGAGCGGAACCGGCACACCCTCGATCGTCATGACCGCCGCTGGCAAGGCAACGCTTTTGCAGCAGACGATATCCGGTAATCCGGTGTCGCCACCAATCGATATCCCCACCAACGCGATCGGCCAGAGAATCACATGGAAAAAACTCCGTTGACCCGAGCGGCAAGGCCAGCTGTCGCGATGCGCCGAACCGCAGGCTTCACGCTCATCGAATTGATGGTGACGGTGGCCACCATCGGCATCCTGGCGGCCGTCGCGCTGCCGTCCTATACGCAGTACCTGCAGAAGGGACGCCGGATCGATGCCAAGAATGCAGTGCAAGACCTGGCGCTGCGAGAAGAGCGGTACTACGCCACGAACAACCGTTATTCGGTGAGTGGTCCCGACCTGGGTCTCGCCGCATTTCCTGTCGATGTCAACGCCGGCGGCACCCCTTATTACACGCTCAACGTCACGCAGGTGACGACCGACGACTTCGCGATCACGGCCACCCCGACCGGTACCCAGGCAACCGATACCTGCTACGCCTACGGCATCAACCATCTGGGCGTGCAGACCAATACCGATGCCGGGAATAACCCGATCACGACGTCCGGTTGCTGGTAGCTGCAGGCGTCCGCTGCCCGATGTCGGCGCCGCGCATCTTAAAAGGCGCAAACGTGAAACCGGATCGGGAGTCGCGCAGTCAAATTCGGTCGCCGCGAGCGCAACGCGCTTGAGCAGCCGGATTGCGCAATCGGTGGCGGCGGCATCAGTTCACCTGCTACATTGGGAAATTACTTTCGGCCGAGCCAGTGACGATTGCTTTCGAACCCCTTGCCGCTATCGATCTCGAGGCCGGTGACCGTGCCACGGAGATGGCCGGCCCGAATACTGCGGCGTTCGATGGTTCCACCGTGGCCGCGCGCACCGATAGCGAGCTGGCGCGCGCATTCCTGTATGCGAATGCACTTGCGCCGCACTCGCTGAAAAGCACCAGGAAAGACCTGGGCCGCTTCCTGCTGTGGTGTCAGACGCAACAGAAGACGCTGGCGCACCTGCGGATCGAGGACCTGCTTGCTTACAAGGCCTTCCTGCTGGATCCGCAACCGGCGCAACGCTGGATATCGCGGACCAAATGGCCCCGCAGTGACGCTCGCTGGCGCCCCTTTTCCGGCCCGCTCGCACCGGTCAGCGCGAACCATGCGTTTCGGGTGGTCAAGGCCTTGCTTGAGTTTGCAAAGGACACCGGTTACCTGCAACGCAATCCAGGTGCGCTGGTCAAGAACGTGAGGGCCACGCGCCAGGCGCGCGTGATTCGCTATCTGGACGCGGCCGCAATCGCCCAGGTGCATGCGGCGCTCGACGCACTTCCACAGGCGACGCTGCCGGCGCGCCGGGCACAGGCGCGCCACCGCTTCCTGTTCCTGGCTTACCTAAGCACGGGCGCGCGGCTGTCCGAGCTCACAGGGGCGACGATGGGTGCGATCTACACGGAGGGAGATCGGCGCTGGTGGCTCGATGTGCTCGGCAAAGGCAACCAGCCGCGGCGGTTGCCGGTATCGCCGACGCTGCTCGACGCCTTCTGTCGCTACCGTGCCGCGTTCGGACTGCCCGCTCGGACCACGCGCGAAGACCCGCTGCCGCTGGTGCTGGCAAGCCGCGGGATCGCACTGATCGGCGTTACGGATGAAGCGGTTTCCAAGACGTTAAAGCTGCTGTTCGCGGCCGCCGCGCAGCGTGCACTGGCGGCCGGTGACATCGATTGCGCCACCAGGTTGCGCAACGCATCGACGCATTGGTTGCGTCATACCATGTTGACCACGCAGGCCAACAACAACGTCCCGCTGAAGGTCCTGCAGGACACGGCCGGACACGCCAGCCTCGCAACGACGGCGATCTATCTGCACAAGAGCGACCAGGAGCGGCATGACGCGATCATGGAATCTCTGGGAGAGCCGCGCGTCGGCTCGGCTGCCGCGCACGCATCGAACGATTAGCTCTCAAGCCCGCCGGCGATGGTACGATCCCTTTTGCAAGACGATGAAAACCGCTCACGCTACGAGGCTTACGATGACGACCGAAAACCTGAAACAGACTTTGCTGGAATTGCATCAAGCCCTTGCCTCGGGCGACCCGCTCGATCCGGAACTGGTCGGGCTGCTGCAACTGCTCGATTCCGATATCCGCACGCGCCTTGCAGGGCAGGACACGGTGATCACGCCGGAAGACAATACGCTCACCACCAGGGCGCAAGAAATTTCCGCCCGCTTTGCCGCCGAGCATCCGCGCCTGGAGCCGGTGCTGCGCGAGCTGTCCGATACCTTGCAGCGAATCGGGATCTGATGGCACCGGGCCGGCTGTACCTTCCCGTTTTCTGACAGCGAAATCGCTGTTTGTCTGCTGGCGCTGGCCGCCGTTACAGGCAAACTACCTTCCTCGACAATTAAAAAGGACGTGCACCATGAACCGCAAACTATCTTCGATCTTATTGGCAGTGGCGTTCCTCGCCGGTGCTGGCGCGGCACAGGCCAAGGGCTGCCTTGCTGGCGCCGCGGTCGGCGGCGTTGCAGGCCATGTCGCCGGCCATCACAGCGTCATCGGCGCCGGCGTGGGTTGCATGGTGGGACGCCATCGCGCCAACAAGAAAGAGAAGGCACAAGCCGCAGCCGATGCCAATACGCGAGCAGCAACCAGTGCGACTCCTGCGACAGCGGCTGCACCAGCGGCGCCGGCGAGCCGATAGCATTCCGGACGGCGGCAAGCTGTCGCCGTGATGCACTACGGCCTGCTGTTTCAAGAGCCTGTGTCGCACATTTGCATTTCCAATGCGAGAAATCTCGCAAACTGGCCGCACCGGATTCTCTCCAAAATCCGATTTTATTCAATTTGAAGACCCTGCAAAGTCACTTCGATTAGCACAATAAAAATAAAAGAAGCCGGCCTCCGGCGATTGATTTGCAGGTGCACGTGTCAAGATAGGCGAATCTGCTTGCCACGGAAGCGCGCGCCCGCAATGACATTGTTTGCATGTCAATCGATGACACCGCCACCCTATAAGACCCTGCTTTCAATCCGCTGGCTTTGTTCGCTTGCGCACCCAGGCCCATCACGGGAAATGATGGCTACCAAAGGAATTGCCTCCGAATTCATGTGATTTAATTTTAAGAATTCATCGCTCAAGACCGGCTCTTTTCAATTGGCCGGGTACGCACATTAATGTAATTTCGTTGCGGAATTACATATGGACTATTTTCTCCTGGTCAATACTGTTAATATGGCATTCTTCATTTTATAGGAGTTCCCATGTCGAACATGACGAGCGTAAAGTCTGCATTGGATGCGGAAATCAAACATGCCAAGGAAGGCATCGCTTTCTATTCAATGCGTATTGCCACGTTGGAGAAAATGATTGCACAACTCGAACAGCTGGATAGTTCGCATGAGGCAGGCAAGGCAGGGAAATCTATAGAGCCGACCGGCAAAAGAAAATACACGCGCTCGGCCGACTCATTGGCGAAAAGCGTCGCAGCGGTGACGACATCGGCCAAATTCGGCGGTGGAAAATTGCCGGCTACAACCGCAAAGTTCTGGCAAAGCCTGTTGTCGGAGACGCCGATCTCCAACAAGGACATCATCAAGGGTGCAATTGCCGCGCTGAAGATCAAGCCGAGCGCGGCGGATCTGAAGAAGCTGAAACAACGCCTCGCCAATGCAATCACGATCATGACCAAGGACGGATCGATGCAGAGCGAAGGTACCGGCCGCGCGCGCCGCTTTTTCGTCAAGGCTTGACCCGGTTAGCCTGATCGTTTGCGCAGGCGAGCCATTGGACCAGCAAGCAGGCGGACTCGACGTGCGGCCTGCTTCACACTGCCTCGTCGCGTAATTTCAGCGACGTGAAGACAAAATGATCCCGGCAACGATCAACGCGAATGCGATCGCGTGAAACCCGTGCGGCGATTCATGCAGGAAGGCAGATGACAGCACTGCCGCGAACAGCGGCGTGAGGTTATTGAAGAATGCCGCCACGTTCGGGCCGACCCGCTGTACACCGGCGCCCCAGCATCGATACGCAATGACGGCAGGTCCGACTGCGACATAGAGCAATGCGCTGGCCAGTTGCCAACTCCAGTGGATGTGCGCATCCGTCACCAGCCACTCCGTCGATGCAGACAGACCCGACCACATCAGGCCAAAGCTGACTTGCGCCAATAAAAAGCGCGCCCAGTCATGTCGAATCGATTCCGGTTCATCCCGACGCGTCAGCAACCAGCTATAAAGCGACCAGCAGATGGTCGCCACGATCATCAGCACATCACCCGCCACGAGTCGCAGCGCCAGCAACTGTTCCCAATCACCGCGACACAGAACGATCAATACGCCGGCAATCGAGACGGCAGCGCCAAGCATCTGGCGCCGCGACACCGTCGCGCCGAAAAACAGCCTGCCAATTAATAGCATCCATACCGGCATGCTGGAAGCGACCAGGGTGACATTGATTGGCGTCGAACTGCGCAATGCCAAATACTGCAGGGCGTTATACATCCCGACACCCAAAAGACCAAGCAACGCAAAGCGTTTCCAGCTACGCCACAATCCGCTCTCAGGACGCAATACCGATCCCGCAAGTGGCAGCAGCACGATGAATGCAATCGCCCAGCGCAGGAAGTTCAAGGTCATTGGCGGCACCAAGGAGTGCACCATGCGACCGACAATTGAATTACCCGCCCACAATAAGGGCGGAATCACGAGCAGCGCGATCGTGGCGGGACTGAGGCGTTGGGTCATCGTGTGAAATGGATCGACGTGGAAATTGGCAGCAGCGCTACTATAAACGGAACATGCCGGCCAACCCCGGCACCACCGAAAAGTGCCCTGTCGACGTTCGATCGATGCACCCCGATCGCATCGTTGTCGATGATCGCCCTGCAAGGCACAGATCATCGTGGCGTCCGAACTGCGTCCAGCGGTGCGGATTCCCTATTGCGCGAAGGCGCCCTGAGAATACGGTGCTGGCTGCACCGGAATTTGCGGCTCGGCAGGACGCGACGCAAGCGCGGATGCGATGAAGGAAATCGTCCGGTCGATGGTTTCGCCTACCGTCCGTCCCAGCCCCATGCCGTTTCTGTCGCCAGTATCCGACGCGCCGGTCGGCGACGACGGTGTCGCATAGCGCGAATCGATTCCACCGCCCTCCCGGCTCGCGGCGCGCCGGTAGGATGGTGATCGGTCGGCCCGGTTCCGTGACTCCCCCCGATATTCTGGCGCACTGCGCTGCCGGTCCGGATCATCGATCGATGCGCGCGATGGAAACGCTGCGCCATCGGCGGGCCCGGTCGGACGGTAGACCGGTGTAATGCGCGGCGGCCCGGTTCTTTCG
>JACMQD010000165.1 GCA_014377155.1 Herminiimonas sp. | reverse complement strand
GTGGTATGCTTGGAGCGTCCAGCAAAATGGTCCGGACCAGGCGAGGTAACAACGGCACGGACATTCCGGCGGGCGCTCTTACCAAAAATAATCAGAGACTGGCACCTTTATGCAGCAAAAAGCACCCCGCCGTACCCGGGAGCGAATCCTCGAACTGTCGCTGCGACTGTTCAACGAATTCGGCGAGCCCAACATCACCACCACCGTGATTTCGGAGGAGATGAACATCTCGCCCGGCAATCTCTACTACCATTTCCGCAACAAGGACGATATCGTCAATTCGATCTTCGCCCAGTTCGAAGGCGAAATCGGCCGCATGCTGGCCGTCCCAGCGGACCGCCGGCCGAATATGGAAGACGTCTGGTTGTACCTGCATCTGATGTTTGAACTGGTCTGGCGCTACCGGTTTTTTTACCGCGACCTGAGCGACCTGCTGTCACGCAACCGCAAGCTCGAACTCCAGTTCAAGCAAATCCTGGCGCACAAGATCAAGGTCGCACAACAACTCTGTGAAGGCATGCGCGCCGACAGCGCACTGGAAGCATCCGACCTCGAAATCAATGCGCTGGCGACCAATATGGTGGTGGTGGCGACCTACTGGCTGTCGTATGAATACGTACGCAATCCACGCAAATATACCGAACAGCAAGCCATGGCCGATGCGCTCGCACGCGGCTGCTACCAGACCCTGTCGCTGATCGGTCCCTATCTGCGCGGCGAAACGCACCTGCTGTTCGAAAAGCTGTCCGAAGAATATCTCAAACAAATCAAATAAGGAGACCCACATGGCGTGGACAAAATTTCCGCATGCGGATGCTGCCTTCAACTACACCGCAGCAAGCCTGAAGAAAGCCTGGCCGCGCCTGCATGCGGGTGACGCCGAGCCGTTTCCGAAGGACGCCGCTCTCGTCGATGCGTGGATCGCGTTCCATGCCGGCGAATTTGAAAAAGCGGCGAAGCTCGGACTTGCGCAGGGCATTCCCGGTTATTCGGTCGCCAACAAGGCCACCGCGATCTACGCCAATTACCTTGAAAAATCAGAATCCAAGCAATTGGCGTTCTACCAGGAAGTAGCGGCCCGCTGCGAAGAGCAGCAAGCGGCGACACCCAAGGATGCAGCCGGGTTCTACTGGCATGCCTATGCATTGGGACGCTATGCGCAAGGCATCTCGATCGTCAAGGCGCTCTCGCAAGGGATTGGCAACAAGGTCAAGGCCAGCCTCGATGCCACTGTCAAGCTATCGCCCAAGCATGCCGATGCACACATCGGCCTCGGCGCCTATCATGCCGAGATCATCGACAAGGTCGGCGCCATGATCGGCGGCCTGACCTACGGTGCAAAAAAGGACGAGGGCCTGAAGATGTTCCAAAAGGCGCTGGAGCTCAATCCCGATTCTGCCATCGCCCGTGTCGAATACGCGAACGCCATGGTCATGCTGGATGGCAAAAAGAAAATGGCACAGGCCGTCGCCCTATATGAAGAAGCGGCGGCGTTCGAGGCCAGGGATGCGATGGAACGCCTCGATGTGGAGATGGCCCGTGAAGAACTGGAAGACTGAGTCGGCTTGCTCGTCATGCAGGAGTCATCGAATCGGTTTATCGTAGTTGGTTTAATCAGCTTTTTTTATCCTGACCATGATCAAATCGATTTGTGTGTATTGCGGGGCATCATCGGGTAGCTCGCCGGTGTATGCCGATGCTGCGCGCGCGCTGGCACGCGCGATGGTGGCGCGGCGGATCGCGTTGGTGTACGGCGGCGGCAATGTTGGCTTGATGGGCGTCATCGCCGATGAAGTCATGCGGCTTGGTGGCGAAGCGACCGGCGTCATTCCGCAAGCGTTGCTGGATAAAGAAGTAGGCCACACGCAGTTGACCCGACTGCACATCGTCAAGGACATGCACGAGCGCAAGGCAATGATGGCAGAACTGTCGGATGGCTTCATTGCGATGCCGGGCGGAATGGGCACGCTGGAAGAATTGTTCGAGGTGCTGACCTGGTCGCAGTTGGGTTTTCATGACAAGCCGATCGGCTTGCTCAATGTCGGCGGATTTTATGATGGCTTGATTGCCTTCGTCCGGCATCAGGTCGCCGAAGGATTTCTAAAAGCGGATCAATCGTTGTTGCTGATGCACCAGGACGAGTCGACAGCATTACTCGATGCGCTGGAGTCGTTCGTGCCGCAGCGTGAGGCCAAGCTATTGAACAGATCGGTGGCGCAGTCTATATTGCCGTGACGGTGGTCGCGTCAGACGGCGACCGAGATCAATTGCTGACGCGTCCCAACCCATCGACCCGCACAAAATCGCCTACCTTGGGTAAAACATTCCTGGCACCGGCAACCGTCCGGCAAATTGAAAACAATGGTTGCACCTGTGTTATCAACACCTTGCCGATTGCCGTTTCGGGAATGCCGACTTCGCTATTGCTGTCAGGACCAACCAGCGGCAAATCATTGCGTACCTGATAAACCATCAGTTCGTCGCCGGACGCAAGGATCGAGGTCGCGCCGGCATCGATGTAAATTTCATCGTCCTTGACTTTGATGATCTTGGCCGAGAAGGGCAAGTTGTCCAAATCGCTAACGATCAGTTCGACAGCCGAATCGAGCATGCGGTCGACAACCTTGCCGAAGCCGGTCGAAAAAAACGCGGTGCTGGCAAATGACTTGTTGCGACCGACTACGACATCATCTTCGGCAAGCTGGCTGATACGGCGGCGCGCGACGAGGGCACCAGTCTTGCCATCATGAACGAAGAGGTCGATGTCGAGCGAGCGCGTCCGGGTCCGAAAAAAACCGAGATAGCCGCCCTCATCCGCTACGCCGGAATCCTGTATGTCGCCCGAGATGACAAACTGGCTGTCGTTGATCATGGCGAGCCGTCGGACCGCGCTACGGTTCAGGCTTGGCCCGCCGCCCTCGACCGGCAGCCCGTACAAACTTGTTTTGGTCAAAAACTGATTGCTGCCTTCGAGTCGCCTTAACAACTCACGGGAAAACCCGCTGGCCATGTCGTCGATGTCGTTGGTGCGATACGGTTTGCGCAGGCTGAACGGCGTCGCGGTAATTTTCTTTTTGTATTGGCGGACGGTTGCAACCGTAACCGGTGCCAGATCTGGATCTGGATCTGGAACGGCCAAAATGATGACAGGTTCGTCCTCGGAAACCGCCGCCTTCGCAGACAGGACCCCGAGTGCAAGTACGGCGGCAATCATCGCCATCCAGAGACGTGGGCGGATCGCTGCCGCGGTCGGTGCCGGACGACCGTGCGCAGTTCGCATGGTCATTGCCCGACGTCCAGCGCCTGGCGAAAATCCCCGACGATATCGTCCGTGTCCTCGATGCCTACCGATACGCGGATCAGCGATTCGGCAATGCCCATCGCGGCGCGGCGCTCGGGACCCATTTCATAAAAGATCGTATGCGCGACCGGTATGACGAGCGTGCGCGTATCACCCAGATTACTGGCCGAAATTCCCAGCTTCAGGCGGTTCAGGTAATCGAAGCCGTCGATGCCATCTGCCAGTTCAAAGCTGAACAGGCTGCCGTAGGCACGAAACAGTTCGCTGGCGATGCCATGCTGCGGATGCGACGGCAAGCCTGGATAATGTACCGCCGCCACACGCGGATCGGCATGCAGCATGTGCGCCAGCGCCATTGCGTTGGCGCATTCGCGGTCCAGCCGCAACGCCATGGTTTCCGAGCCGACTGCCAGATGATGCGCGGCTTCCGGACCGAGCGAGGCACCAAAATCTCGCAGCGCTTTGGCGCGGATCTGGGCCATGCCCCACTGCACCGCTGGAAACCGTTTGTAGGCATCGAAGATATTCGGATAACCGGACCAGTCGAACAGCCCGGTATCGGTCAGGCAGCCACCGAGCGCGTTGCCGTGCCCGCCAATCGACTTCGTCAGGGCGTTGACCACCAGACTGGCGCCGACCGCTTTTGGCCGAAACAGATAAGGTGAGGTCATCGTATTGTCGACGACGTAGACGATACCGCGCTCACGGCACAGCGTGCCGATACGGACAAGGTCAGCAATCTGGGTGCGGGGATTGGCGATGGTTTCGACAAACACGATACGCGTTTGGGGCGTCAGCGCCGCTTCCACATTCGCGACATCGGTGGCGTCGACCATGGAGACGGCAATGCCCTGCCCGGCCACGGTTTGCCACAGGCTGTTGGTGTTACCGAACAGAAAAGCCGACGACACCACATGGTCGCCCTCGCGCAACAGCGCCTGCGCCATCGCGCCGATGGCCGCCATGCCGGTGGCAAAACAGATGCTGGAGACGCCATCCTCCATTTTGGTGATCTTGTCTTCCAGCGCCGACACCGTGGGATTGCCCTGGCGCCCATAGCGATAGCCTGGCTGGCGGCCC
>JACMQD010000021.1 GCA_014377155.1 Herminiimonas sp. | reverse complement strand
GGGATGCGGAGACGATGGCATCGTGCGACTATACCTGCAGACGATGTTTTCTGCTTTTCAGGATGCGGACTTGGCAGGTTGTAGGGACTGAAGTTAAGCGAAAAATTATTTGCATTGCATTCGAAAGTAAAGCATCCCTTGGAGATCGTATGGAAAACAGCGTAGGCGTGGTGCATGGCGCGTGTCATTGCGGGATCGTGCAATTTAATGTTCGGCTCACTGACGGGCTGAACACGGTCCGCCGGTGTAACTGCTCCTATTGCCGTATGCGTGGCGCTGTTGCGGTTTCCGCCGAGCTGAAGGATATCGAGGTCATGTCTGGGATAGAAGCACTGACCCTTTATCAATTCAATACCATGGAGGCAAAACACTATTTTTGTTCGAAGTGCGGGATTTACACGCATCACCAGCGCCGATCGAACCCGAATCAATACGGTATCAATGTCGCCTGCCTGGACGGCATTAGCCCCTTTGATTTTGAAGAAGTGCCGGTAAATGAGGGACGCACGCATCCCAAAGATAAGACAACTGTCGCCGGGCCTAGTATTGCGGGGTATGTGCGGTTTTTGCCCATTGTGTAGACGGAAGGAAAGTGAAACCACAAAAGCGCGACGTGTGCTTTGGATCGAGTTTTAAAGGACGCATTGAAACCAGCACTATGCGTCGAGGCTAAAATGACTGGTTAAACAAATCATTTAGTTTTATGTTTCTGCCTGTAGTTATTTGGTTATGAAAATAAAAAAATGCAATCGACCACGTTTTTTAAATCTGAATACAAAGCGTAAGTACTGGAATAATTCCGGCTCGATGTCGACGTTGCTGTTAAGTCAGCGACCCTTCCTGGTGGTAGGGATGTCGTTTGGACCGATTTATCCCGACGTCATACTTCACCTGATCGTCGCCGTAACAGCGTTCGGTAATCGAAAAATCACCGTGGCAAAATGTACTGCCGAAAATGAAGGAGCGATTGTGCGTCTAAAGCAGCTGGCTCGAACTTTTGTTTTCCCTATGTCTCGCATGTACGGCTTCTTGCTGTTGGCCAGCGTTGTTTGCAGCGTGGTGCCTGGCCGGGTGCAGGCAGAGACTGCCGCCGCGCAGTCCAAAACGGATAGGGCGCTAATCGACGTCGAGATTGGCGATGCCGCGTGCGAATCCTCTCAACAGTGCAAGTCGATTGCGGTAATTAGCAGGGCATGTGGTGGACCAGGAGAATACCTCGCTTACGCGAGCGACCGGGTCGATGTCAGTAAGCTCAAAAGCCTGGTGGTTGCCTACGGTGTACGGCTCGACGAGGAACAGAAAAGCAGCGGAATCATCTTAAACTGCACCACGCTTGCCGATCCAGGCGCCACGTGTATCGCAGGACGTTGCATCGTTGGTGCTGCTCGCGCCGTGCGTAATTAACTTTAGCGAGAAAATTCATGCTGACCAAGCTGTAACCAGACCTGAGTGAAAATTGAGCGCGTGGGTGATGAATTGCGCAGTCGTCCGCCCCGACGTTCACTGGCAAACATCTTGAACGAGTTTGCCAAATTCAGACATGAGATCATGGCAGACGGGTGCGGCGAGTAAAAGCACTTAGAACACCGCAAAGATAGGCTCCGGATCGGGATCGCAGGCCTGCAATCTTTGGTCGCGGAAGAAATTACATTCATCGGTGCGACCGTAGAGCACGGCGGATCGGCGACCAAGTTCGCTGACAGCTCCGCAGGCTGTTTTTCGGCTGTTGTTGGGCCGATAACCGTCAGTTGTCAGGTCATCGAATTGCTGCCACATCCGCAACCGCCGTCTGTTTGACAAGCTTGCGTACGATTCTTGGCTTCATAGCGGCGAAACAATAGAATCCCGCTCAGTACCAGAGCAGACCCGACCGCTATCCCCACATACCAACCGGTCGTTGCCATGCCAATACTGGACAGCCCTAACCATGCGAACAAGGGGGCGACCAAGGCGCACAGCATGCAGCGCAGGCAGCCAGCGCGACGCCGGTGGCTCCCGCAGTTCCTACCCTTGCAACCGTTGACCCGCGCTGCATTTGCGTTTCGTTCATGATTTCTCCTGTTGAAGGCACACGAATATTGTGCTTGCACTCAAGATACGACCTCAAGTAACTTTAGGAGCAAGTACTTTTTTAGAGGATCATCATGTCGCACCCTGTTTTAGCTATCGGTGCTCTGGCACAGCACACCGATACGAACGTAGCTACCATCCGGTATTACGAAGAGATTGGCCTTTTACCTCAGGCCCAGCGTTTTGCAAATGGGCGGCGTTATTATCGGGATGCCGACTTAATGCGGCTAACCTTCATCAAACGCTGCCGCGACTTTGGCTTCCCTATCGAACAGGTGCGGGAACTGGTCAGTCTGTTCGAAGACGGTGACCGCTCGTGCATCGAAGTCAGGGATCTGGCGCAACTACGCCTTGATTGCGTTCGCGCGAAGCTTGAGAAAATGCGGCAACTTGAAGCAAGCCTGGTTTTGTTCGTCGAAAGCTGCGATGCCGCCTGCTGTCAGGGGGCCACAAAAAATTGCGCCATGATTCAAGACTTGTCTGCGGTCGAGCGTGATAGGTCGGCCACCCAGCGGAGCGGATGCTACGCCGCCCCGCCCTTGCAGGAGAACACGCCCAGCCCGGTAGAAGCCAGCGCGTTCAAACAGATCAGACGGGCATGATCATGGATTGGGCCGGGATTGCGCGTACCTTCGGATTGTTCTTCGCCACAGCGATTGCTGAGCTGGTCGGGTGTTATCTCCCGTTAATCTGGCTATCGGGTAAAGGCGGCCTTTGGCTGCTTCTCCCCGCTGCACTGAGCCTCGTAATCTTTGTCTGGCTGCTAACGTTGCACCCGTCAGCCAGTGGTCGCGTCTATGCTACGTACGGTGCCGTTTATATTGCAACCGCGTTGGGCTGGCTATGGCTAGTCGATGGCATTTCTCCTACCTGGGCCGACGTCGCTGGCGTGGCGCTCGCCCTCTGCGGCGCCGGCGTTATCGCTATAGGACAAAGGGCAAGTTGACATCACGAATGGTGGCCGTGTAGGTACGCCGCGATAATGGCTACCGTGTAGGAGCGCAAATAACGATTGCCCGCATGGAGCAAGCTTATTTAATTATGGAAACAGCATCACGCTTCAACCCAGCGGCCTCGTAAAGGCGACTTGATAGTCAGTGCCACTCTTGCTGTCGGTACACTTTACATCATCGCTTGATTGCACGAGTAAAAAATGCATAGGTACCTGATTAGACAAAGAAAATATCGATGGCACAGATTGTGCTATTAGCCTTGCCAATAAGAAAACAAGGAGAAATAAATGAAATCGTCGAACTTGGTCCAAAAATGTGCTGTCGCAAGTTGTTTGGCTTTAGCCGTTGGCACCGCCGCCGCCGGTGCCGTCTATTCCAGCAGCAGCTTTTCCAATGCGACCAGCACGAATCTCGGTGCGCCCGTGGTCGGCGCTAATGGCTGGTATTTTAACAACGTCCGTAATTCAGGCAGCGCTGCGGTAGACGCGACGCATCCTCGTTCGGGCGACGGTTCGGTATCGATGTCCGGCCCGGCCAACACCAAGGCTGACCTTGAATTTCTGCCTAACGCGGTCAATGTTGGCGGCAATTATGCACCGACGACGTCGCTCGGCGCGCTTGCCGGTTTGTCGTCGATGACGTACGACTGGTTTCGCGATAGTACTAGTACGGCCACAGCCGGCCAGCATGCGTCTCTGCGTGTGCTGATCGATGCCGACGGCAACCTCGAAACCCTATCGGACCGCGGTGGCCTGGTATTTGAAAGTGTGTACAACACTCCCAACACTGCCGTGGATGCATGGGTTACGGAAACGGTTTCCAACGCCAGCTTTCTATGGAATTTTGGTACGCCGCTCGGATTCGGCGGCAATATCAATGCAACGCCTTACGCTTATGACGCAACACTGGCCGAGTGGAAAGCCTACTTTCAAAATGCCGCCATCATCGGCTTCAGCTCGGGTATTGGCAGCGGGTGGCAAAGCTATAGCGGTGCGGTCGACAACATCGGCTGGACCATCAACGGCGTCGCTACGTCCACAAACTTCGAAGTGGCGAAGGCAACAAACGTCCCTGAGCCGGCCTCGATGGCGCTGCTCGCAATCGGCATGTTCGGCATAGTCGCTGCGCGCCGCCGCCGTCGCTAAAATGCCGGGGTAGTCCCGCTTCTGCGAGCAGTCGTCACAGTGAAACGCTCGCAGATGCAATCCAGATCTTGATATAAATCCTGTCCGTACGGTCGCTGCGCCCATTTCATCAGACCAGGCGGGTATGGCGGTCGCCAACCAAGCTCTTTTCGATACACGTCGGCCGTCCCGCGCTGGTATTCTTATGCCATGCGGCTTCCGTGTTTCGTGCCGGTCGTACAGTCTTAGAGACTGATCGCTTTCAATTACTCGCACTATTCATTCGAGCGCCCTTCAGCCCTTTGCCATGCGTTGAAAACGTCCCTATTCATCGGTCGCGCTCAAGCCGACGCAGCGCTTAAACGCTTTAACGGTCAAGCCATTTAATCGCGGGGTGCCATTACCGGTTACCTTGCGCAACGAACGATTCGCATCCCAAAATAAAACCAGGATAGCGGTCTCATACCGTACCCACAAAAGCACACACAATTTCAGCAGTATCCGTGCTTGCTTGATGCCATTCCTAGACAAGACGATGGCGTGCTCGGTATCGGTATCGCTGCCTGCGAATGCTGGAAATCCGGCTGCGCCGGTTGCGCCTTGAGTAATGATGCCAAGTCTTGGAAACAGGGCAGGATTGAACAAAAAATTTTAACAACGGAACTGTACATTGCTATTTGTCCCCTATGTTCACGACGACAATTTTTCGTCGCACAGCTAAAACGGAGAATTTAATACGTCAGGAGCAATAGATTCCATACGCAGTGGTACAGGCATCGGAGACTTTCCAGAGCTAGAGGATTATCAAGAACCGGAAGCCGCCGAAAATGCCGAGGCCGGTGCTGCCGATGACGAAAAACAAGGCGGAATTGAACGCGGGCCTGTTAACGCTTCGGGTCTTGGAAAACTTATTGAAGAAGCGACACGAAGTAAGGACCAAGCGGCGGAAGCTCAACAACGGATACAAGGACCCACGCAACCTTTTGCTAACGCTGAGGGGCCCGACCGTCATGCGGCTGTCAACGCGGCAGACATGATCTAACTTTCCTTTGTTTCGGAAATTTTTTCGTATTTGACTGGGGCCGCTGGTTTTTGCACTATGTGCCAGGCGTCGTAGCTAGCGCTTGGGCTGTCCTCGCCCGACAACGAAGCGCCATGCGCGTCGTTGTCGGGAGATTGATGTCCCTATCGCAGTCGCGCCTAGCCGCGAGTACAACCCATCCGTCGTAAAGCTGCACCTTAAAAACAAGCTCGAGCCACTGCCTGAGCACGCCGTTCCCGGCCCCGTTTTATTTCTAAGTGCAACTACAGAGCGTTCTGGTTATTGAACGAGGCTCACCGTCTGTTTTCAATAACAACAACATAACAACCACTACCTGAAAAGACACCCTTGCGCCACGTTCTGTGAATAGCACTGCAACAGCTGTCAGGCAGTTGATGCTATGGGCTGCTTCCCCACCGCGTGTACCCAAGCCAGTGACATGCGAAGCGGCAACGGACAGGTCCGATATGTTTCGCCATAGCTGATCTGTCGCAACGCAATCGCATCCAAATATGTTGTACTGAAGTCGATCAGCGCCGTGGCCACCGACTCGTGCAAGCGCAGGACGGAACGGCGCGGTTTCATTTTGACGTCGGACGTCATTGGAAACATCGTGTGCAATTATGCAGCCGCTGTCATGACGCCGCATTGGGCTGTCATCAACAAACGCGATGCTGCAACGATTTCATATTTGAATCGGAGATGGAAATGCGCTATTTGACTGCTACCGGTATTGTCCTGGCGCTGCTATGTACAGCAGCAGCGAGTCTGGCGCAGACTAACCCCAATACGCTCAAAGATCAGCTCACCGGGGATGCGAAAGGTTCGGCTGCAGCCAACCCGCAATGCAAGCTGTTCACCCGAGCGGAGGTGGCTGCCTACGTAGGAATGCCTGTTGGGCCCGGACAAAACAATAGCGGCGGTGCTGGCTGCCGCTGGAGCTACAAAGAGTACGAGGCCTGGGCGACGGTGAGCGTTGTCCCGCCTAATTACTTCCCGGAGCCTAACGAGGTGAAGGGTTTCAAGCGCCTTCCGTCTGTCGGTAAGAAAGCCTGGGTTGCACCGGACTCGGGCTGGTCGGCTGGTGCGATTGTGGGGGACAAAGCCTTCGTCGTGGTTGTCTATGGAAAGAACGCATCCGAGCTAGCTGCTGTCTCTATGCTGCAAGAGGCTATCAAACGCGGTACCAAATAAGCACCGGCTGATGACGTCTGGCGACCATCCTTATTTTTCTCACGTTTTTAAGAAAAGGATGGCGCCGGCAACGAGCTTTCTAGGGACGGACAATTTCCTTCCCTACGCAATCTACCGTGACGATACCCCGACTCATTTGAAGGCCATAAAATCGCAACACGCCATAGACGCCAATCACCCACGCCGCCACAAGGTTTAGAATCTCCCTGCAACTGTCCACGCGCAAGACCTCAAAAAGGAACCGACATGCCGACTCAAATCTTCGTCAATTTGCCGGTCAGGAATCTGGACGAGTCCGTCGCCTTCTGCACTAGCCTCGGTTTTTCTTTCAATCCTCAGTTTACCGACGAGACTGCTACCTGCATGATCGTCAGCGACAGCATCTTCGTCATGCTGCTGACGCACGCGAAGTTCAAGACCTTCACACCCAATGCCCTCTGCGATGCCCGCAAAAGCACTGAAGTGCTGGTCTGCCTGTCGTCCGAAAGCCGCGCACGGGTCGACGGTTTAGTCGCCAAGGCAGTCGCGGCAGGCGGCAATACCTACAATGCGCCGCAGGACCATGGGTTCATGTATGCACACGGTTTCCAGGACCTCGACGGCCATATCTGGGAACTGCTTTACATGGAAGCGGACGCGGCATCACCGCCATGAATCGGCGCGGCGGTTTTAAACCGCAAGCGCACATAGTGGTCCACAATGTGCTGCGCTACCGAACAGACATAACGTGAACATTTCCCACCTTGCGGGAATGATTCAACGTATTCTGGCGCGGCGCATCCCCCTGTTCCTGCGTCGTCGAAGCAGGCAAACCATCATCTGGCCGGACAACGCATGAACAAGCATTATCTGACACCGCTATTTTCTCCCCAGACCATCGCCTTGTTCGCCGGCAGCAGCGCGCCTGCGGGTGAGCAGTCCCGGCTCGGCATGCTGGTGGCACGACATCTTGCTGAAGGCGGCTTCGCCGGCGTCGTCACGTATCTCGACATCGGCACCAGTGGCACGCTGGGCGAACTGGCGCAGTCGCGCAACGACCTGGCGATTATCGCGTTGCCGGCGGAGCAGGTGGCGGCGGCTCTCGACGTGGCGGGACGCATCCAGTGCAAGGCCGCCCTGATCGTGTCGAGCGGGATCGACACGGGGCTGGCCGCACGCTTGCAGGCGATCGCGCGGCAGCACGGCATGTTCTTGCTCGGCCCCAATTCGATGGGTTTCCAGCGTTGCCGGCAGAGCCTCAATGCCAGCGCGCTCGGGCCGCTGGCCAGTGCCGGCAATCTGGCGCTGGTGTCGCAGTCGGGCGCGTTGACATCGTCGATCCTGAATTGGGCCGGGCAGAATGGCGTCGGCTTTTCGAGCGTGGTGTCGCTGGGGCCGAACACGGCCGTCGATGTCGCTCAGGTGCTGGATTTTCTGGCCGAAGACGCCGATACGCACAGTATCGTGGTCTGCCTGGAGGGCATTCGCAACGCCCGGCATTTCATGAGCGCGCTGCGCGGCGCTGCCATTTCCAAGCCGGTGATCGTGCTCAAGGCGGGCCGCAAGCCGGCGGGCGCGAAGGCTGCGCTGACCCATTCGGGCGCCATCGTCGGCAGCGATGAAGTGTTCGATGCCGCATTGCGGCGCGCCGGTGCGGTGCGGGTGGATTCGTTCGTGCAGCTGTTTTCGGCTGCCAAATGCCTGGCGTCGCGCTATCGTCCGGCCGGCAAGCGACTGGCCGTGGTCAGCAACGGCGGTGGCCCCGGCGTGCTGGCAGTCGATCGCATTAGCGAGCGCAAGCTGGAGCTTGCCAGCCTGTCGGCGCAGGCGATCGCCGAACTGACATCGCAGGTTTCGCCTGAAGCGACGCTGGACGGCGTGATCGACTTGGGCGAGGACGCCGATGCGGCGCACTACCGCGCCGTGATCGGCGCCTGCGCTGGTGCGGCATGCGACGGCATGCTCGTCATTCTGTCGCCCAAGCCGGGGATCGATGCGACTGCCATCGCCCAGGTGCTGGCGGAGATGCAACCGACGCTCGGCAAGCCACTGATCACCTGCTGGATGGGCGGCGACCTGGTGGCAGAAGGACGTGTGATTCTCAACAATGCCGCGATCCCTACCTTCCGCACGCCGGAAGCGGCAGTCGATGCATTCGGCAATATTGCCGCCTTCCACGAAAACCAGCAGTTGCTGTTGCAGACGCCACCGCCGTTGTCGCCATTGCCCAAGCCAGACCTGGAAGGCGCGCGCCTGCTGATCGAAAACGTGCTGGCGGAGCGGCGCGAAATTCTGACCGAGATGGAGTCGAAAGCGTTGCTGGCGGCGTTTCATGTACCGGTTACGCGCACGATCCTGGCCCGCTCGGCCAATGAGGCGATCCTGATCGCCAGCCAGCTCGGTTATCCGGTGGCGCTGAAGATCGATTCGCCCGACATCCCGCATAAATCGGACGTACAGGGCGTCGTTCTCAACGTCGGCAACGCGGTGACGGTGCGTGATACCTGGCAAGACATGATGGCGAATGTGGCACGCCTGCGCCCGGACGCGCGCATCAACGGCGTGACCGTGCAGAACATGGCGGGCAAGCCCAAGGGGCGCGAACTCTACATCGGCGTCACCACCGATGCGCTGTTCGGGCCGGTGATCGCGTTCGGTGCCGGGGGCACCATGATCGAACTGATTGCCGACCGGGCGGTGGAGTTGCCGCCGCTGAACCAGTTCATCGCCCGGCGCCTGATCGGCCGGGTGCGATCAGCGGTGGTGCTCGACGCATGGCGCGGAGCACCCGCGGTCGATCGCGATGCGCTCGAGCACATGCTGTTGCGGGTGTCGGAAATGGTCTGTGCTTTGCCGCAACTGTGCGAGATGGATATCAATCCGGTGATTGCCGACGCGGACGGTGCGCTGGCAGTCGATGCGCGCATCGTGATCGGCCATGCCCCCGCCGGTATCGGCAACGACCGGCGTCTGGCAATTCTGCCCTACCCTTCCTGGCACGACACCGAATGGCCGTTGCCAGGTGGCGGCCGTTACATCAGTCGCGCGATTCATCCGAATGATGCCGACATGTTGCAGGCATTTGCCCGCGCCTTGTCGCCGGAGAGCCGCTATTTCCGTTTTGCGTCGTCGTTGCGTGAACTGTCGCCGCGCATGCTGGCGCGCTTTACGCTGATCGACTATGACCGAGAAATGGCGTTGGTCGCAGTCTACGCGGAACGTCGTACCGAAGCCGAAGGCGGCGGTGCCGACAGCATCATCGGCGTGGCGCGCTATATCACCAATGCCGACCGTAGCAGCTGCGAGTTTTCATTGGCAGTGGCGGATGCTTTTGCGGGCCAGGGCGTGGGTTCGCGCCTCTTGTTGTCGATCATGGAAGTCGCGCGCAGCAAAGGCCTGGCGACCATCGAAGGCCTGGTGCTGGCTAATAATTCGACGATGCTGCGATTGATGCGCAGTCTCGGCTTTACCGTTGAGCGCTACGCCGATGATCCGGACTTCAAGCTGTGTTCCAAGCCTTTATGAGCAATCAATCACTGCGCGGACGGGGGCTTTAGTGGCTATGCACAGAGGCAACGAATGAGAAGGTAAAATTTTCTAGTCGGATTGTTTTACAGTGTCTGTCTTATGAAATTGCTTAAAATCGTCAAGTGCTTGTTTCTTAAAGATAAATTCTTGGTGGCACATGTATTGCTATAGCTACATTACTCGTCCTGTCTGGACATCAAGTAAACCGTATTGTCGTCGAACTGTGTTCTTCGCCCGCGTTTGTGCGGCCAACAGTCAACATAATCTCAAGGAACATGCACATGAACACCGAACCACGCTTGCAAAGCGAATCGTACGATCCAAACAACCTTCTCGATCGCATCATCGAAAAACTGCATCTGAAAAATGATGCCGCCCTGTCCCGCTCGCTTGAAGTAGCCCCGCCGGTCATCAGCAAGATCCGCCATCGCCGGCTGCCGGTCGGCGCCTCGCTGCTGCTGCGTATGCACGAGGTGACTGACCTGAGCTTGAAGGAACTGCGCGACATGATGGGTGACCGCCGTGAAAAATTCCGCATGAGCCCGGTGCATTTCAAGCCGAAATAAGGTTCGGTTCGACCGGCACCGGCGTTACATTCGATGACGGTGCCTGCCCTCGCATTTTCTTCCTGCAACAACCTCCCCTCAGCAAATAATTTCCCGCAACGGCGCGAAGCAGATTACGCTTCGATCGCGACAGTGCGTCCGGTCGCCGAGCGTTTCGGCGGCATACTATCGGCGTCTCATTCCCCGCACTTTTACGCCGATCGATACCATGCCCGTCATTGCCACCGCCGAACAAACCGCCATCATCGAATCAACCCATCCGGTCATCATGATCGAAGCCGTAGCGGGTGCAGGCAAGACCACGGTACTGGCCTGTGTGCTCAAGCGTGCCTGCCAGCGCGGCATCGTGCCGGGGCAGGCGATTGCGCTGTGTTTTTCGGAAGGCGCAAAAGAGCGGCTCAAGCAAAAATTCCTCGAAGAAGGCGTGCCGAAAGGAATCGTGGTGCAGACCATCGAGGAATTCGCCCGCGACCAGGTCAATCGCATGGTCGGCGCGCGCTATCTGGACGCGCCGGTGTTCTACGATACCGACGAACAGATTCGGCCACATATTCTGGAGGCGGCCGAAGCGGTCTGGCGCCATTATGCCGAGAGTGATACGCCGACCGAGTTTGATTTTTCGTTCGACAACAACGAGCGTGTGGAAGATTTCATTCGCCTGATGGTGCGCCTGAAGGCAACCTTAGCAACGCTCGAATTCGATACCCGTGACGCCGCCGAAATGGCTGACGCCACCGACGAATCGACCGAAGTCATCGAGATTTGCAAGGAATACGAGCGCCAGCGCGGAGCCGATACCGGCGAGTGCGCATGGCAGAGCCGGTTCGATCACGTGAGCGACCTGATCGCGCTTTTCCGACGCCAGCGCGAAGCCATGCGCCTCCTGCCGCACTACGACCTATGCGTGGTCGACGAATGGCATGATGTCAACGCCGCCGAGTTCGAG
>JACMQD010000164.1 GCA_014377155.1 Herminiimonas sp. | reverse complement strand
TGGAGCTGACCGAGACGGCGTCGATGGACGATCCCGACAAGACGCTTTTGCTGATGTACCGGCTCAAGGACCTCGGCGTTGCGCTATCGATCGACGATTTCGGTACCGGCTATTCAAACCTGCACTACCTGCAGCGCTTCCCGGTCGACAAGCTCAAACTCGACGGCTCGTTCGTGCGCGAAATCACCAGCGACCCGGGCAGTCTGGCGATTGCCGATGCCATCGTGTCGGTGGCGCATCGGCTCGGCATGAAGGTCGTCGGCGAGATGGCCGAAACCGAAAGTCAGGTTGCGATGCTCGCCAAATCCGGCTGCGATTATGTGCAGGGCTATTACTTTTGCGAACCGCTGCCGGCCGATGAGTGTGCCGAACTGCTGGCACTCGGTCGCTTGCCGGTAGCGGACATTCGGCACATGTCGCACAATATGTCCCGTAGCAGGGTTCTGTAGAACTACCGGACCAGCGGTTAATCGATCTCCATCATTTTTCCGTCGATGGTGATGAGCGCAGTCCTGACGGCCTTGCCGGAAAAAATATTCCGTATCGCCAGGCGGTAACGCGCCAGTTGTTGGCGATATCCAGCCAGTTCATCGGCGAGCACGCTGCGCTTGTAATCGAGGATCCAGACCGTGTCATCGAAAATGACCACACGGTCCAGGCGCAGCAGTTCGTTTGCATGGATGATTTCCATTTCATTGCGCGCGTCGTTGAAATGCCGGGCATTGAAAAATACCGCGAGTTCAGCCTGACCCAGAATTGTCAGTACCTGCGCGCGAATGACGCCAGCAATCGCAGACGAGCAAGGCAGCCAGCGCGCGATGTCAGGCACTGAGGGAACCTGCACCGGCCACTGGCCTGTCTGTGTCAGTCGCTCCATCAAACCGTGCAACGCAGTTCCCTCGTCGAGGGCGTCACCAACCGCCGCCGGCATGCTCACGACCGGCGCCGCAAGGTCAGGCGCATCGAAAAGCGGCAAGTTGAATTCTGCTGCAACCGAAAGCGTGTCAATATCACCGGCAGCATCGACCATCTGTTCGGGTACCTGCTGCAAGCGGTCATACCAGCTGTCGTTGACGATGCCGCCTGGCTGCACGTTTCTAAGACCGGCCACGCCGCTGACGATCAGCAGCCGCTTGGCGCGCGTCATCGCGACGTAAAGCAGGTTCCAGTCTTCCTGTACCTTGAACGTCTCTTCGGCCGCAAACAAATGGTCGCGCGCGGCACCGCGTTCGTCGCTGCGCCCGAACGCTGAAAAATGGCTTGGCGCCGTGCGATCCTGCGGCCAGTCGCAGAGAATGCCGGAGTCGTCACGTGCCGGCTCGCTGTGATTGGCGTCAAGCAGGACGACGATCGACGCTTCCAGTCCCTTGGCGCTGTGAATGGTCAGAATGCGCACCGCATCGATGGCCGCATCGATGTTGGCCTCGTCGGGCGCATCGCTACCGGCGTCCTTCCGCAGCGCGCGCAATGCATCGATGAATTTTGGCATACTCGGATAGCGTCCGGCATCGAGATTGAGTGAGAGTTCGATAAACGCCTCGATATTGCCGATCGCCTGACTGCGGCTGGCAGCCGGTGTGGCGCCGGCATAGCGCGCGATCAGGTCGCCCTGATGCAAGACCCGGTCGAGCAGGTCATGCACCGGCAAGCGCGGCGCTGCGTCCAGCCACTTCGACAGAAGATCGGCGGCACGCTGCAGGGCCGGGGCCGCGCCCTCTGCTACCGTGGCCAGAACACGCGGCCACCAGCTAGGCTCGCTGCGCCCGGCAAGCAGAATCAGATCGTCGTCGGTGGCACCGATGATCGGACATTTCAGCACGTGGGCCAGCGCCCGATCGTCTCCGGGCGCGATCAGGAAGGTGAACAACGCAATCAGGTCGGCGACTTCCAGCGACTCCAGCAAGCCGCCGCGCTTGTCCGATACGAAGGGAATGCCGGCATCGCGCAAGGCTGCCTCGTACGCTGACAGATGTACGCGCTTCTTGACCAGCAACATAATGTCGGCCCAGCGCGGTGGTGCGGCATCATGCGTATCGCCAGAAATTTCACGCCGCGCGTGCAACAGTGCGCGGGCGACAGCAGTACCTTCCTCATAGCGGCGCACATCGTCCTCTTCTTCGAGCGGCGTCGTCAGCGGATCGCGCAATCCCGCCGGTGCGACGACCAGCTTGTCGCTCTTAGGCAAAGACGGAATCAGCGGTAGCCGCCACACTGCCCCGCCCTGGCTTCCCAGGGTAGTCTGCTGCGAAAAAATCGGATTCGAGACGAAGCTGGCATTGAGTACGTCGACGATTGCCGAGCTGTTGCGGCGGGTCTGGTTGGTGCGCAGCACATCGGCGCCGGCTGCTGCGAGCACATCGCGCGCGGCGATAAAAACGCGTGGCTCGGCGCGACGGAAGCGATAGATCGATTGCTTCGGGTCGCCGACGATGAACATGCTCGGCCGCGCTTCGTCACTGCCGTAGGCATGGAGCCATGCGCGCACGATACTCCATTGCAGCGGATTGGTGTCCTGAAATTCATCCAGCAGAATATGCTTGTAGCGCGCATCGAGCCGGCTCTGCAAATAGGCGGCATAGTCGTCGTTAGTCAGCAGACGGTACGCATGCCATTCGAGATCGGCAAAATCGAACACACGCTGTTCCGCCTTGACCGCCTGATAGATCCCGAGATACGCGGCCCCGACCGTGAAGAGCGCTTGGTTGAGCGCCAAGACATTCGGCTCGAAACTGCGGCGTTGCATGGACAGCAGGATGTCGGCTAGTGCCGAGAATTCACGCTCGAACGCGTCACCGGCGTCAGTGCCGAGATTGGCCTCGATGGCAGCCAGCAGCTTTCCGCGCCGGTGGTCGTTGCTGCGTACACCAAGCTTGTCATCGACAAACTGCGTCAACAGCATGTCGAAGGCCTCGACCGAGGCCTCGGCAGTTAAAGCGCTTTCGATCTGCACCGCCCGCTCGCAGTTGCGCTTGGCACCTTGCCCCAGCAGCCATGCCATGTTCAGCAATCGCTTGACCAGCGCATCGTCGGACCATAATGCCAGTCGCGCATCGTACTGGCCGTCACCGGCGCACAATTGTTGCAGCCATTCGATCGGCTGGCCGGCCTGCGTAGCAGCCCACCATTCGGCGCGCTTGGCGACGAAGACATCGATGAGCTTGCGCGCATTCCAGTCGCCGACCTGTTCATACAAAGCCAGCAGCGCGGCCTTGACCGGTGCCTGGCCGGCGTCGTCGAGCGACTGCATGAAGCGGCGATAAGTGTCCGACATCAATTCACCGGTCGCTTCAGTCAACGCATACCCATGCGGCACGCCTGAAGCCAGTGGCGCAATCTGGATCAGGCGCGCGAACCAGCTGTGGAAGGTGTCGATCGACAGCATTTGCGGGCTCGACAGGATACGTTCGTACAGGCCCCGCGCAACGGGCAGGACAGCTGCCAGCTGTTGCGCCGGCACGCCGCGTTCCTGCAGCAGCATAGTGGCTTCCTCGGCCGGCAGCAACGCCAGGTCGCGCAACAGACGCAGCAGGCGCTCGCGCATCTCCTGTGCCGCCTTGCGGGTAAAGGTGATTGCCAGCAGCTCGGACGGTTCGGCACCTGCTAGCAGCAGGCGCAGCATGCGTGCTACCAGCAGCCAGGTCTTGCCGCTACCGGCGCACGCTTCGACTACGACCGAGCGGCGCGGGTCGCAGGCGATATCGGTGAACGTCGCGGCATCGGCGACATTGCTGTTAATTTCATAGGCACGCGCTTGCGTGCGGTCTTGCATTACCAAGCTCCCTTGCGGCACAGGCCGCGCACTTCGCAATATTGACACACGGTTTCGATACCGCTGGCGGGCAGTGCGGCGCCAGTAGCCACGGCATCCATCGCAACGGTAATCTGCCTCTGCAAATGTTGCTGCCATTGGGCGTAATCGGGCGCTTCGGCGTCGCCTGTTTTGCCCTTGACCGGTTCGAGCGCGACGAAATGCGCCGAGACCGCTGGCACCTCGGACAACAATCCATAGAACGCCAGTTGCTGATCTTCGTGCTGCTTGAGCTTGGCGCGCAAAGCCGGCAGGTTGCTGGTCTTGTAGTCGAGCACAGCGCGCTCGCCGACCTGATTTTCATCGATGCGGTCGATGCGGCCGTGCAGCAGGATATGCCCTTGTCCCAACGGCAGCAAGCGTTCGAAGCGCTCTTCGCCGACAACGAAACGCCAGCCTTGCGCTTCACGTTCATCGGCCCAGGCCAGATAGGCCGGCATGGCTTTTTGCCATCGCACGTAATAGCCGAGCGCCGCCGCATTCTCGGCCAGTGCCACACCGAATACCTGCGCCGAAATCGCTGCCAGATGCGCCGGCCGGTCTTCGGAACGCACCGTTTCATCGCGCAGCTTTTCGTGATACCGGTTCAGTATCTGATGCAGCCAGTCGCCGTAGTCACGCTTTTCCGGCATGTCAGACAGTTCGTCGAGGCCGGACAGACCCAGCATGCGCGTGACGAAAAACTGATACGGACAGGCGACGAAACTGTTGTAGCCGCTCGCGGTGAGTTTGGCTGGCCTCAACAGCGGCGCGGCCGGCCGCGGCATCGACGGCAGCGCCGCGGTCAGGCGTCGTTGCGCGCTGTGCGGCTGATGCGTGGGCAGGGGCACCACGCCCGCGCGCGCCAATGTCAGTTCCAGGCGCTCGATCCACGGGCTGACCGGATTTTGCTCGCCATCCTTAAAAGCTTGCCACGACAGCACGACGTCGGCATCGGCACTGAGCATTTCGACAAAATCGCGTAGCTGTTGCAACTGTCTGCTTTCACGCGTCGCCAGGCCAAGCTCACGCCGCACGGCATTGGCAAAGAACAGTGTTTCGACAGGCTGCGACGGCAAATGCGTCGCATCGCAGCCGACCATCAGCACACCGTCGAAGCGACGCAAACGCGCGCCGTTGAGCGGCATCATCGATACCCGTTGGTCGGAATCTGGCGGCACGAAAGCAGTCGCCTCCATTTGTTGACCGATGAAAGCGCGCCATTCGGAAAAGCTGAATGTTTGGGTGAGCCGGTCGCAGTCGGTTTCGAGGGCGTCGAACAGCGCAATGACCTGGCCGCCGGCGGCATCGCGCGCCAGCACCTCGAACATGCCAAGGTCGTTCATCATAACGCGTGTGACGGTGATCCAGCCGCACAATGTCCGGCGCTCGGCGAACCGTTCAGCCTGACCGGCAATCCGTATCAGCGTAGCGCGCTCCTCCGGCAACTGCGCCAGCGCCCCGATGACTGCGCGCCAGCCACCGGCGACATTAGCACGGCGCAACGTGGTCTCGATGGTCATCACCTGCGCCGGCTTGTCGGCCACATCGGCAAGGAAAAAAGGTGACTTCAGCAAGTCCAGCAAGGTACTGGTTTCAGCACGCGCGGCCACGACATCGAACCAGGCAACGATCGCCGAGGCGGCGCGCGTGGTCGACAGCTTCCAGCCGGTTTCGTCGGCCACGAACACCTGCGTCCGCTCCAGCAGGGCGCGGATGCGGCGTGCAACGACACGATCCTGGGCAATGATGGCGATCGCCGATTTACCTTTTTGTAACCAGTCGATAACGGTCTGCGCGCCGCGTTGCGCCTCGTCCTCCAGGCTCCGGCCCGGGGACAGCGAGACCCCTGTCGGCGTGGTCACCGCGACACCCGTGAGCAAGTCGGACGGGCGCGCCGGATCGGCCGGCATTTCGCTCCACGCCCCGGCAAACGCCGGCATCAGTGCCGTGCTAGTCCAGTCCAGCATGATCGAATGTACCGGCTGCTTTTTCGCATATTCATCCAGGAACGCCTGTTCGAAGCAATCCGGTTCCACCGGACTGATCCAGACCAGCGGCTCGCGCGCTTGCCGCGCAAGGACCAGCATGCCGTCGAATCGATGTGCGAGTGCGTCGCTGGCGTCGAGCTGGCTTTTCCAGATGGTCCAAACCAGTTGCGTTTCGTCGGACAGCAATTGCCGCGCCGAGGGCGACAGTTGTGCCAGTGCGGTTTCCCAGCGCGCCTCGGCATGATCGGGCGACAACCGGATCGCCGGTAGCATGGCAGTGGTCAGTTCGTCGCACAGTACCAGCAGCGTTTGCGCCAGTGGGAGCAAATCCGTATTACGACGCGCGCCGAACAGTTTTTTGAGCCAGCCATGCTGGCGTAACTCCGCATACAGACCCATCAAGCGCTCACTGTCGGCAGTGCGCGCCGGTCGCGAGGCGTCCGGCAGCGCCAGGCCGAGCCAGGCCGACAGGGTCGTAATGCGCGGTGGCAGGCATAATTGGCCTGCAACTTGCACGGCCAGCGCTGTCTTCAATTGCTGCGCGTGCTTGAAAGTCGGCACCACGATTCGCATCGATGACAAGTCCTGCACGAGCGTAGCATGGGCAGGACTTGTCCCGCTCACCTTAAACAAGGCGCGTGCAACGTCGGTCCAGAACGTGGCAGACGGTGGTATCGACAATCTTCGGTGCTGCATCGGCATCGGCATCGGCATCGCTTTGAAAAACCGTTGGTGGAAGGCGACATTTGACCATGCAGGACGGCGCTGCAGCAGAGTTTTGCCGACCTTCTGCCAAATAAAATCCGGCGTAATTACACAGCACGCGAAAATCGGTTATGATTTACCAAGTTCCCGCCGCATCGCCTTTTGCCGCCCCTTTCTCAAAACCTTGATTTCGACTGTTACGCCTCCACCTGTTTTCACAGTAGTGCGGGAGCGTTTTAACCGAAGCTGGCAGCTGGCAAGTCGCTAAAGCGCTGATACAACCCTTTTCTCCTCCCACCGAGGCAATAATGAGCGAAAACATCAAACACATCAACGACGCCTCTTTCGACGTCGACGTACTCAAATCCGACAAGCCTGTTCTGGTCGACTTCTGGGCAGAGTGGTGCGGTCCTTGCAAGATGATCGCGCCGATCCTCGAAGAAATCGCCAAAGACTACGACGGTCGTCTGCAGATTGCCAAGATGGATGTCGATGCCAACCAGGCAGTGCCGGCCAAATTCGGCATTCGCGGCATCCCGACATTGATCCTGTTCAAAAACGGCGTGCCGGCTGCGCAAAAAGTAGGCGCCATGGCCAAGGGCCAATTGACTGCTTTCATCGACAGCAATATTTAAATAATACAGTGGCGGTGCGCCCGCATCGCCACATACTCGAACAACACCACGCAGTCCCCTCCCCCCTCTATTTGATCCCATCCCGGGACACTCATTATGCATTTATCTGAACTCAAGGCGTTACACGTCTCGGCCCTGTTGGAAATGGCCATTACCCTCGATATCGACAACGCAGCACGTTTGCGCAAACAGGAACTGATGTTTGCGATCCTGAAAAAGCGCGCGAAGTCGGGTGAACAAATTTTCGGCGACGGCGCGCTCGAAGTGCTGCCGGACGGTTTTGGATTTTTGCGCTCGCCGGATGCAAGCTACATGGCGTCGACCGATGACATTTACATCTCGCCATCGCAAATCCGCCGCTTTAATCTGCATACCGGCGATTCGATCGAGGGCGAAGTACGCACCCCGAAAGACGGCGAGCGCTATTTCGCGCTGGTCAAGGTCGACAAGGTCAACGGCGAATCGCCGGAAGCCTCGAAGCACCGGATCCTGTTCGAAAACCTGACGCCACTGCACCCGAACGAGCCACTGCGTCTCGAACGTGAAATGAACGGCCAGGAAAACATCACCGGCCGCATCATCGACATGATCGCGCCGATCGGCAAGGGCCAGCGCGGCTTGCTGGTGGCGTCGCCGAAGTCAGGCAAGTCGGTGATCCTGCAGCACATGGCGCATGCGATCACGGCCAATCATCCGGATTGCACGCTGATCGTGCTGTTGATCGACGAGCGGCCGGAAGAAGTCACCGAGATGCAGCGGTCGGTGCGCGGCGAAGTCGTCGCGTCGACTTTCGACGAACCGGCAACACGCCACGTACAGGTCGCCGAGATGGTGCTCGAAAAAGCCAAGCGCCTGGTAGAAATGAAAAAGGACGTCGTGATCCTGCTCGATTCGATTACACGCCTGGCGCGCGCCTACAACACCGTGATTCCGGCATCGGGCAAAGTCCTGACCGGCGGTGTCGATGCCAACGCGCTGCAACGCCCTAAGCGTTTCTTCGGCGCCGCGCGTAACATCGAAGAGGGCGGGTCCTTGACCATCATCGCCACTGCGCTGATCGAAACCGGCAGCCGCATGGACGACGTGATCTTTGAAGAATTCAAGGGTACCGGCAATATGGAAGTGCACCTTGAGCGGCGTCTTGCCGAGAAGCGCGTCTATCCGGCGATCAACCTCAACAAGTCCGGCACGCGCCGCGAAGAATTGTTGATCAAGCCCGATCAGCTGCAAAAGATTTGGGTGTTGCGCAAGCTGCTCTACAGCATGGACGAAATAGAAGCGATGGAGTTCATTCTCGACAAGATGAAAGCTACCAAGAACAATGCCGAATTCTTCGACATGATGCGACGCGGTAATTCCTGATTTTTAGAAATTAAAAACGGCGCTTGCCAGGGCAGGCGCCGTTTTTTTGCCAAAGGCATTTGCAGTAGCGCAAAGCCATGATTTCATTGTATAATTTCGCGCTTTACACCACCGGCAAGTGATCGACAATCGGGCCACGAAGCAGTACGGCCGACGAAGTGACGATTGGCTACCTAACCTACCGAGGCAGCAATGAAAGAAAATATCCATCCCGATTATCGTGAAGTCGTCTTCCATGACGTCTCCAGCGATGCCAAGTTCGTCATCCGTTCGACGGTCAACACGCGCGAGAAGATCACGCACGACGGCAAAGAATATCCGCTCGTGAAAATCGAAGTATCCTCCGACTCGCACCCGTTCTACACGGGCAAGCACAAGATCGTCGATACAGCCGGTCGGGTCGACAAGTTCCGCAAGAAATTCGGCGCTGTCGGTTCCAAGACTTCGGTTGCGACCTCGGAGTAACAGGCCGCATGGTTTCGCATAAAGGCAGCTTAGGCTGCCTTTTTTATTTCGCTATTCATCTCGCCAGAATTTTTACGGCACAATAGCGCCACGTCAATTCGACAACCTTTCCGACATCACACTTTGATGAAGCCAGTCCGCCTACCCGCCTCCGCTACGCTTGCGCTACCGCGTTGGGGTCTGTTTGCGCTGTGCATGGCTTACATCCTGGCTGGGCTGATAGGGCGCGACCCCTGGAAAAATCTCGAAGACGCAGCCGGGTTCGGCATTATGTGGACCATGGCAAACGGCGTACTCGACGACTGGCTGTGGCCGAACGTGGTCGGCTTGCCGATGGCGCAAGAAGGCCCGCTGGCCTTCTGGATCGGCGCCATTTTCATCAAGCTCTTTGGCTGGGTACTGGGCGACGTACTGGCGGCGCGCTTGGCGCCTGTCAGTTTCTTCGTGGTGGGCGCACTGTCGGTGTGGTACACCACCTACCTGCTCGGCCGACGCAGTGAAGCGCAACCGCTCAAGTTAGCCTTCGGCGGCCAGCCCGAACCGCGCGACTTCGGCCGCACGCTGGCCGATGGCGCACTACTGATCTATGTCGGTTGCCTCGGCTTGATGGTACACAGCCATTGCACCACCGCAGAGGCGCTCTATGTCTCGCTAACGGCGTTTTCAATGTACGCTGCGACGCGGATGTTCGAATCGGGTTCGGTGCGCGCAGCATCGGCACTTGGCCTGGCACTGGGGTTACTGGTGTTGACGCGCGGCTGGATCGCGCCGCTAGGGTTCTGGCTGGCGCTGATGATTCTGGCGTATGTACGCGACAAACCGAACGTAGCGCGACTGACCCTGATTTCCTTGCCGCTTGCGCTGCTGGTCGCGTCCGGCTGGCTGGTGGCATGTGAACTGGCCCTGCCTTTTGCCAGTTCACCCTACCGCTCATGGATGGACTGGAACCTTCGCCAGCTTAGTCTTCCTTCATGGGACGCACTGAAGTATTTTGTAAAAAACGGCATCTGGTTCGGCTGGCCAGCCTGGCCCTTCGCCGGCTGGGCGGTCTATGCCTGGCGCAAGCAGTTCGATGCACTGCATATCGGCTTGCCACTGGCATTTTTCATCGCACTGGTATTGCTGGCCCTGCTCAATTCCTATTCGGAAGAAGCCATCTTGTTGCCGATGCTGCCGGCGCTGGCGATTCTGGCAGCGTTTGGATTACCGACCATGAAGCGCGGCGCAATCAATGCGGTCGACTGGTTTTCGGTGATGGGCCTGACCACCCTTGCCGCGGTGATCTGGCTCTATTGGATCGCGACGCAGACCGGGTTTCCGGCTCCGCTGGCACGCAATGCACTGAAACTTGTCGCTGGATTCAGGCCGGAATTTAACCTGATACCTTTTCTGGTGGCGACACTTGCTACGGTAAGCTGGGTCATGCTGGTACGCTGGCGCGTCTCGCGCAAGCCATCGGTGTTGTGGCGGGCAGTTGTCCTGTCATCGGGCGGTGTGGTGTTGTGCTGGTTGCTCATCATGACGCTCTGGCTGCCATGGGCTAACTACAAATTGAGCTACGCCGCCGTGGCGCAACAGATTGCGATTGCGCTGCCGCCAAGCCCCCAATGTGTCGATACCGACGTTGGACCTGCACAGCGCGCCTCCTTTGCCTATTTCGGCGCGGTGCCGTTTGCACGCGGCCAAAATGGCATGTGCGATTTTTTACTGTTGCAGGACAATAACCGAAGCAGCAAAGATGCCAGCCTGATTCAGCGTTCGGGCGATCAATGGCGACTGGTCTGGGAAGGACGTCGTGCCTCGGACCGTGATGAACGCTTTCGGTTGTATCAGCGAATGAAATAACGAGGTCTGTCGTTGCCCGGGACTGCGCGCCGCGGCACGCTTCATGGCAAGCATGGAAACAGCTGCAAAATGCCAGACAGCCTTCAACGAGAAGCTTCCTGTGCGGTGCGCAACTGTGACCGCAACCGACTTGTCGGCAGTCCAGTTCAATTCCATGTGCGTACATCGCATTTTTCATCTGACTGCGTTGCCCGTCGCTGCATAGCCAGCCATGCACCTTCGCGCCCCTTGTCAAACAAAAAATCCGGCGATTGCTACCCCTTAAATTTAACTGGACTCACTACCGTCTTCGATTCGGCATTACTTGGGATTGACTGCTGCCTTCAGCTTGGCGCCGGCAGTAAACTTCGGACGCTTGCCGGCAGCGATTTCAATTGCAGCGCCGGTCTGTGGATTACGGCCGGTACGTGCGCTGGTTTCCGTGATGCCGAAAGCACCGAAGCCGATCAATTGAACGGTGTCGCCTTGGCCAAGCGCGTCCGTGATGATCTCGAACAGCGCGTCGATGCTTTCGCCACTCGCCGCTTTGGTATTGCCTGTTTTCAGTGCCAGTGCTTCGATTAGTTCTGTTTTGTTCAAAATATTCTCCAAGAAGGTTTACGAGCCGCGCATTCTATCGCAATCGTCGAAACATCGCGCAATTTCTATGCACTGCACGGATCATGTAACGTTGGTGGCTCATCAGGTGCAATTTGCCGTATTGCCGTGCGAAGGCGAATTCGGTTCCCGTCGCATCGCAAAGGCAAGCAAATTTGGCGTCGCGACACACAATGCGCGAAATCGCGAAAGCGCGCAAGCTTGCCGTGTCAAAGCCGTGTGCGGATTGGGCCTCTGTTACATGAAGCCGAGATTTTGTGAGGCAAAATCCCTACTTTCAGTGCTTATTGAGCAATCCGCATACCGAAATCTCAGGTTTGCCCGCTTGTGCAACTATATTGCCCACATACCTTTGTATAGCTTTCCCCAAACGTATATTCCTGTACTCTCGTGCCGTGGGGATTTTTAGTTTTATGAGGGATGTGCCGAAGAGAGGCGGTCCTGACACTCGCCACGGCATCGACTTTCCGGCGAATGCCAGGAAGTACTTTTCTGGTCAGCTACGCCGATACAGGCGGCGACCGTTGTCAGGCGACCGACTATGACCGATTTCCGTTGTGCCAACTACGTCATCGAACCGCAATCCCACCGTGCCTTGGAAGAATACGTCCTTCGCATGCCGGATTCCCGTATGCCGGGCAGCATCGAGTATGCACAGTACGCCGGTCTTCCCGAACCGGTCGTGACCGCGCCCGGCACATGGCAGGAAACCTGGGGCAGCTGTACCAATTTCAACGACGGCGGTTCGTTACCGGACCATCAGCAGGTCGACGTGAGGGATCGCGATTATCTCGCGGTACAACTCGAAAACGACATCGCTGTTTGTCTGCGCCGCTACTATCATTGGCTTGCCCATCGAAATGAAGAACCCCCGCTCGAATCGGATTTGATTTTCTTCTTGCTGGTTTTCGACGATCTGACCGTGCTACGCAAGATGCAAAGCCCTGGCGCAGGCGAATCCATTCTGCAGCAAATGCGCCAAACCTTGCAAAACGGCTGTCGCGAGTCTGATTACCTGGTCCAGTGGAACGGCGCCGAGATCTTGGCGGTGGCAAGGGGAACGCATCGGACGCATGCAGAATCGCTGGCCGAACGCATGCGCGCCACAATTGCTAGCCACCGTTTTTTGCTGGCCGATGGCAGCATGATATCGGGCACATGTTCGCTCGGCTTTGCCTGTTTTCCGTATATTCCGAGCTATCCGGGATTACTGACTTGGTCGCAGGTCATCAACATCGCCCGTCACTGTCTTCAACGGGCAATGGAGAGCGGGCAAAACGGTTGGACCGGGATGCATGGGACGGAACGCACGACATCGGACCGCGGAACACACGACATTCTAAAAAGTAGCGGAGAAGGTACCGCGCACACCCAACCTTATCAATTCTCGTGACTATCACCAGGGACCAATAAAAAAAATTCTCATGGAAATGTTCGTTCTCGATGACGAGGTTGCAAGACTGGAACTGGTCCTGATTCATCTGACCGGTGCCGCACGTATGGACATTTTGGTCCAGCTTGCATGGCATCTGCGCCAACGCGACAGTCCGCGCTCGCTGACCATTGCCGACCAGGCCGCGACATTGCAGTCACAATTCCTGTTTTCCAGAACCAAGCGGCAACGTGTGCGCGCACGCCTGCAACTGGTGCGTGGTGAAGCAAAACTGCAGCGTGCCGATCTGGCCGCCGCTACCGCACTGGCCAACGAAGCGCTGCGAAGCTTCACGACGATTGCGGATGCTGAAGGATGCGCTGATGCTTACTGGCTGCTGGCATTCATCGCCGCTGACCGGAATGACGAACCGCAACGGGATGCGGCCTTGAGCGACATGGCGGCAATATCCGATCATCGCGTCGATTCGCTGCGGGTGGCGATGGCCAACATCGCATTAACGCGATTCGGTATCGCACGGGACGTATCGGCGGCAAGATATCGCTGGAGCAACCATGCAGAAGCCAGCGCTAGTGCCAGCGCCGAGCATATGGCAGTCCGGGTGTGGACCGCCGACTGCAAGGCTACCGTCGCCGCCTCCTGCGGTGATTTCGGCAACGCGATCGCCCACGCGATGCGCGCGCATGAGGCCGCACTGAGTACGGGCCAGCAAAGACGCGCGATTCATATTGCCTCGAATATCGGCGCCAGCTTTTCCAGATTGAACGACCATAGCGCTGCGCTCGAATGGCACCAGCGTGCGCTTGACAGCGCGCGCCCCACCGATTGGACAATCACGATCGGTTTGTGCCTGGCACATACCGCTGAATCCCTGCGCGCCCTCAGCATGCTTGAAATGGCAGAAGCGTTATTGCAGGAATCGATTGCGCTACTGACGCCACATGCGCATTGCTATAGCTATCTGACGGCGCTTGCCGGCATGGGCAACGTCAAGCTCGACCGCCATGATTACAAGGCGGCGCTCGACATTTTCGGGCAACTTGAAGAATTGAGCCTGGCACTGGACCAGGTCGAATTCAGGCTGGGCGCGGCAGACAAGAAAGCGCATGCGCTGTCATGCCTGGATCGACCGGCAGAAGCAATCGCAGTCGCAACGCAGGCGTTGGAAAATTCATCGGGCAAGAAGGACGAGCGGGTGCGCCTGCTGCATGAACTGGGTGATATCTACTCGCGCCATATGATGCCCACGCACGAGGTTGGCAGCCGCGGCAATCCGGCGCTGAACTGTCTGCTGCAGGCACTGGAAGTAGCCACGGCCATCGACGGCTATAGCGTGCCGGACAGCCTGTACTCGTCGGTAGCGGCGGAATATGCCGCCGTCGGTGATTATGCACAGGCCTATCATTATGCGCTGCGTTCGCGCGTGGCCCGCGACAACGCGCATGATCACGAAGTATCGAACCGCGCTATCGCCATCGACGTGCGTCATCAGTCCGACATGGCGCGCGCCGAAGCAGAGCACCGCCGTCAGCTTGCCATTGCCGAAGCCGAGCGTATGATCGTCATGCAGCAAACCAGCGAGGCGCTGGAACGCCTGAGTGCAATCGGTCGCGAGATCACGTCCAATCTCGATGTATCGGCAATGTTTCACGCAGTCGAGCGCCATATTCACGGCCTGTTCGATGCAACCTCCCTGGCCTTGTACGTACTAGAGCCGGAGGGACTCAACCTGATGATGGCGTTTGGCGTCGAAGACGGCAAGTCTTTGCCGCCGATCCGGATCGCTGTCGCCAGTTCCACGCATACGGCGCGTTGCGTGCGCGAGCGCCGCCTGATCCTGCTCGATCAATCGCCGCACGCCAGCAATCCGAACCGCGTGCCGGATACCATGACGGTGTCCAGTGCGTTGTTCGCACCCTTAATGATGGGTGAGCGCGTGCTCGGCGTGATGACTGTTCAGTCATCGAAACCCTATGCCTACGGCGAGCGCGAACAACTCATTTTTAAAACCCTCTGTGCGTATGGCGCGATTGCGCTCGACAATGCCAATGCCTATCGCCAGCTCGAAGCGGCATTGCAAACCCTGGGCCACACGCAGGCCGAGCTGCTCGACCGTAACGTCGAGTTGGCCCATGCGAACCGCATACAGGAAGAACACCAGAGTGAACTGACGCGTTTTCTCGCGGTGGCCAGTCACGACCTGCGCCAACCGATGCATGCGCTCAACTTGTATCTCGGCGCCTTGATACATCTCGAACTACCGGAGCCGGCGCGACCCATTCTGGCGAATATTCGCCAGTGCGCGCAGATCATGGACAGCATGTTTTTGGCCCTGCTCGACCTGTCCCGGTTAGATGCAAGAGTAGTGCAACCGCATGTGGAAGCATTTGCAATCCAGGCGCTGCTATCTCGCATCGCTGTAGAATTTGCCCCGGCCGCCAAGGCCAAGGGGCTTGCATTGCGCGTCGCAGAATGTTCGGCATGGGTGCGCAGCGATGCCATGCTGGTCGAACAGATGCTGCGCAACCTGACGGCCAATGCGATTCGCTATACCGAATCGGGCAGCATTCTGATAGGTTGCAGACGACGCGCCAGCTCCCTGCGGCTGGCGGTATACGATACCGGGATCGGCATTTCACCCGATCAGCAAAAATTCGTCTTCGAGGAATTTTGCCAGGTTGAAAGTGATACCCAGAAGCGCAGCAAGGGCATGGGACTGGGCCTGGCTATTGTCAGGCGCTTGGGCAGCTTGCTGGAAACGCCGATCATGCTGGAGTCCGCATTGGGTCGCGGTGCGATGTTCGCTATCGATTTACCAATGGCAGATGTGCACAGCGCTGCCGTGTTGCCGATGCCTGCGACGGTTGCGCCGCTTGGCATGCTCGCCGATAAAATGATCGTGGTTGTGGACGATGACGAAACCATTGTCGATGCGATGCGCGTGTTGCTCGAACAATGGCAGTGCATCGTCGTGACTGCCGGTTCGGGAAGCGAGGCTGTTGCCAAACTCAGCATGAAGCTGCAGTTACCCGACGCATTGGTATGCGATTACCGGCTTCACAACCAGGAAACCGGCCTTGACGTGATCCGGTTGCTTCATGACGAATTCAATCAAGACATTCCGGCATTGCTGATTACAGGCGAAACAACCCCGGACGAAATACAGAAGATACGCACGAGTGCGACGCCGGTATTGCATAAGCCTATCCAGGCCGGTGCGCTGCGCAGTGCGCTGATTGACCTGATGCAAAGAAAAACGCAGGTTCCGGCAGAATCAGGAATCTGGAACGAACCGAGTACTGTCTCGATCTGAAACATCCATTTCGTGCCGACGATTGGCGTCGATGATGGGCGGGCGTCGGCTCGCTGCGCTGCCAACGCAGCGCCCGCGAAGTCAGGATGGCACATCGATCTCGATACTTACAACTCTTCCCATTCTTCAATTCCCGTTTTCACCAGGGCCAAACGCCGGGCGGGTGCAACCGTACGTGCTGGCGCCATCCCTGCGCGAATGGCTAGCCCGGTATGCGCTTTCGCCGTCTTGCCAGCATGGGACGCCACTTCCTTAGTACGCGCATCCTGAGTCGATGCCGTGTGTGCACTGTCGATCTGGAACACGCTGACCACCTGAGCCAGCCCGACCGCTTGCTCTTGCAGCGATTCGGCTGCTGCCGCGGCTTGTTCGACCAGCGCGGCGTTTTGTTGGGTAACCTGATCCATCTGGCTGATCGCCTGATTGATCTGCTCGATACCCGTGGTTTGCTCTTGGCTCGCCGCAGTGATTTCGCCCATGATGTCGGTAACTTGCCTGACGCTATCGACGATTTCGCGCATGGTCGACCCGGCCTGGCCTACCAGCTTGCTGCCGGCATCGACCTTTTCGACCGAATCACCGATCAACAGTTTGATTTCCTTGGCTGCGCCTGCCGAACGCTGTGCCAGATTGCGTACTTCGGACGCGACCACGGCAAAGCCGCGGCCCTGCTCGCCGGCGCGCGCTGCCTCGACAGCCGCATTCAAAGCAAGGATATTCGTCTGGAACGCAATGCTGTCGATAACACCGATGATGTCGACAATTTTCCTCGCCGATTCATTGATCGAACTCATCGTATCGACCACCTGCGACACGACTGCCCCGCCCTTCTGGGCTATTTCCGACGCAGTCGTAGCCAGCTGGTTTGCCTGGCGCGAATTGTCGGCGTTCTGCTTCACGGTGCCGGTCAGCTGTTCCATTGCCGAAGCAGTTTCTTCGAGCGAACTGGCCTGCTGTTCGGTGCGTGAAGAAAGGTCCAGATTGCCACTGGCAATTTCGCTGGACGCAGTCGTAATCGTATCGGTGCCGGAACGAACCTGGCCGACGATATTGACCAGGCTGTCGCGCATGGCTTGCATTGCGTACATCAGGCTCTTGTCGTCGCCGCGCCTGAGCATGATCGGCACTGTGAGGTCACCGCTGGCGATCCGTGCGGCGACCGTCATCGCTTCGTCGGGCTCGCCGCCGAGCTGGCGCAACAGGCCGCGCGTGATAAGCACCGCTGCTATGGTACCCACCACCGCCGACAGGGCGAAGACCATCAGCATCAGCGCACGCGCCTTTGAGTAAGAGGCGGCTGCTTCAGCAGCGTCGGCATCGTTTGCCTGACGCTGCAGCGACGAATTTTCATGCAATGCGTCCTGCCATTTCTGGGTTGCCGGTGCTGCTTCGCTCAACAGCAGCGTCAGCGCTTCGTCGGTTTTGTGCTGTACAGCGAGATCCCCGACCTTGCGATTCAGTGCTCTTGCGGTATTCCCGGCGGACTCTACGTTAGCGCGAAGTGCCTTTTCTTTTTCGGTAGAACGCGTTTTATCGAAGGCTTCGAAGGATTTATCGTAGACTTCCCGCGCAGCATCGATTTTCTTCATTTCGGTTTGAATAGCTGCGTCGTCTTTCAGCAACATAATTGTCCGTGTAACACGCGACACAATATGCACCGACTCGGACATATCCTCCAATAACGTTGTCTTGTGAACATTGTCGTTGACAATTTCTTCAACATTATCGTTAATGCTGCTCATGCTGTAGAGGCCGAGCAAAGTAAGGGAAATCATCAAAAACATCAGCGCGCCAAAGCCGAGTGCCAGCCTTGCGCTGACTTTTAAGCGTATTGCCATTGTTTGTACTCCAGAGATAAAAAGGAACGCGTCTTTGCTTACTGTGTCCAGAAATGCGCACGGCGAAATCGGCGTCGGATGGGAAAAGTACGACAGAAATATCCTGCGGTTCTTTTAAAGGGTAGGCTGTACTAAGAAAGCCCGAAACATTCTTTAAAGCAATATACACGGGTTTCGACGCTATGCTTGTACAAATCAGGGCATGAAAGTGTTTCATTCAATGGCACATGTTGCTAAGGGTCACGCTGGGCTAAAGACCCCTGCCTTTTTACTCATGGAAAGATTACAACTTAAGCCGGTCGCCTGCCAAAATTGTAGTTTGGACTGGAAGAGTTGAAACCTTTTGGAGGCATGCTATGAGGCCATAGGCGATGGTGATTGCGAGACTGACGCGAATACCCGACAGCCTAATGGCGACTGTAACTTTGTCGCATTCGGATAATTGCAGTACGTTAAATGCTACTGCACTTGGTGTCATCCGTATCGCTCGGAGCGTGTTAAGTCTTGCAAAATTTTCTTTTCGGCGAATTCGTCAGTGCCGTATTCTTCGAGGCGGTTGTAAAGCGTCTTGAGGCTGATGCCCAGAATATCTGCAGCACGTTTCTTTATCCCGCTGCACAATTCAAGGGTGGCGAAGATAACCTTCCGGTCGACCTCAGCCAACGACGTACCGACTGGGATGGCTAGTGTCAATCCAAACGGCGACTGGTTCATGACCGCGGGTGAAAGCGCTGCGGCATCGATGTTTTGATCCGACAGGATGTAGGCGCGCTGCAGGCAATTTCGCATTTCGCGAACGTTGCCCGGCCAATGATAGCCAGACAGACTCGCCAGGCCATCGGCAGTCATGACCTTGCTTGTCCTATGCGTCGCATTGAGTTCATCGAGGAAATACTGCGCCAGCATCGGAATATCGCCGCCGCGGCTGCGCAATGGTGGAATCAGCAACGGAAATACATTTAGGCGGTGATACAGGTCTAGCCGCAGCTTGCCATCGGCAATCGCATCATCGGGATCACGGTTCGTTGCCGCAATGACGCGCACATCGGTATCCAGTTCATAATTGCTGCCGATGCGCATGAACGAACCACTTTCCAAGACCCGGAGCAATTTGACCTGCAGCTCGAGCGGCATCTCGGTGATTTCATCGAGAAAAAGCGTGCCACCGTTAGCGCGTTCGAAATAACCTTTGTGCTGTCGGTCAGCGCCAGTGAAGCTGCCTTTTTCATGCCCGAAAATTTCACTTTCGATCAAATGCGGGGAAATCGCACCACAATTTACGGGAAGGAATGCTTGGCGTTGCCGCAAGCTAAGATCATGAATTGTCTGGGCAGCCAGTTCCTTGCCGGTTCCGCTTTCGCCCAGTAGCAATACAGTCGCCTCTGTCGGCGCAACGCGACCGATATGGTCGTAGACTTTCTGCATGACCGGGGCGGTGCCCAACATCTGGCAAAAGTCCCCGTGGCGCGGCATATCGCCGCGGTTTTTGCGCAGTTCTTGGTTAAGATGCGTGGTGCCTTGTACGCGTGAAAGCAACGCTTGGAGGCGTTTGTAATTGAGCGGCTTGGTAAGATAGTCAGCCGCACCCGAGCGAAGCGCCTCCACCGCCGTTTCGACACTGGCATGGCCGGTCATGATCACTACCTGGGTCGTCGAAAGCGCATCGATGTCCTTGAACAGATCCATGCCATAGCCGTCCGGCAGCTTCAGGTCAACGAATACCATCTCAGGACGATGATTAGACAGCTCGATCCGTGCCCGGCGCAAACTATCGGCCACTGCACTGGTTAATCCTCCGGCCGACACTATTTCAACCAGTGCTTCACGCGTATTGAAATCGTCATCCACAATCAGTACATGAGGCATCGATCCACTCCCTCGTTCTGCCACCGGAAATTGCCAATATTAGTACGCGGTCACTCAGCATCGATTCCAAGTCTGTCGCTTTCACGGCAAACAGGAAGCCTCGATGTAAGAATTGGATTTGAAAACCGGTTGCAAGAAAAAGTCTGTGCGCCGTGCCCAAAATCATTGTGTCATCGGGAAAACACACGACATTGAGCAGCGCCAAACAAATGCCAGAGAGGATTTGGTTCGATTGAGATTGTAAGCACGTTGGGCGGCTTCTGTTGGAATTCACACGTCATCAGTGCCCCCTACATTGGGAATGCTCTTCAAAAGCAGGCACGGCGGAAGCATTATGCTTTCCACCATGTCCTTCCAGCTAAAAAGAGCGGATTATTGACCGATTCCTGAGCCCGGCGTAGGCTTGGCGGCACCGGATGTCGAATTACCGGGTGTAGTTGTACCTAATGCACTCGGCGTAGTTGAACCAGAAGGGGCAGAGGGCAGGCTGCCCGAACCGGACGTGCCAGTCGAGGATGAACCCGACATGCCTGAGTTTGACGTTCCTGAACTAGTAGTGGCGCCACCGGATGATCCCGAACCTGACATGCCGGAACCTGACGAACTTGGCGACGCCGTGCCGGAACCCGATGTACTGGAACCCGATGTGCCGGAACCGGAGGTGCTTGGCGACGACATGCCGGAACTTGCGCTACCCGTACTTGGTGCGCCCGACATTCCCGATGTACCGGAGCCGGAGGCACCCGAACTCGTTGTGCCTGAAGCGGAGGTTCCGGAAGTCATGCCAGTACCAGTACCAGCAGCCCCCGTGTCGCTTGTTCGACGATCACAACCGACCAATGCCAGTCCGAGTAAAGCAGAAACGAGCGCGATCTTGGATTTGCCTGTAAATGTGTTCATGGTTTTCCTTTCAACGAAAATTGATATTGTTGAAATCTTGACCCTGTCATTTTGATAAAGTTTCGTTATTTCTTGGATTAGTTGAAATCTTTATGTTACTGAATTCAGGCCGTGGCCCACCCGAAGGGCATTGCTACAATGAACTGCGCCTGCGAATTATTGAAGGATGAAAATATTCCCAATAACAATTCTTTTTAACAGCGTAAAAATTACATTTATTGCATTAAAAAACTTTTCATATTTGATTATTTTTACATTGATGGGCTTATCGTTAGCCATGTTAATTAGATCATTGATCCTCGACAACCACAAGTTAGACAGCACCTCTTCTAGTTTTATAAAGAGTTAGACTTCGGCACCCCGATAAAGAGATTCGCTCGTTATTATTTGCCGGTTGAGTCGTGTTGTCCACGACAATGTCACGTTTCTATTGTCATTAAAAAAGATATCAGGAATTCGACCAACACCGGCTCCGTTTCATTAATTGAATCTATCGATTAGCCTGATATGGATTAGCCTGACTCAGCCTGGGAAAATGCGCTACTCTTGCCTGTGAACGACTACAGTATTGAATAAATTGACAATTTGAAATAATTCCTAATGCCGTTAGAAAAGACGTTAAAACGCTATGGGTTGTTATTCGGCTCATCGCTCCCGATGGAACAGCTCTATCGGCAAATCGGCCGTGTGGCAATAACCGACGCAGCGGTCCTGCTGATTGGCGAGAGCGGGACAGGTAAGGAGCTCATTGCGCAAACGCTGCACCAGATGAGCCAGCGGAGCAACGCTACTTTCAATGCGGTCAACTGCGGTGCCATTCCTGCACACCTGATCGAAGCGGCGCTATTCGGTCATGAAAAAGGAAGTTTTACCGGCGCGTCACGACAGCATGTAGGTCACTTCGAACATGCATCCGGCGGTACGCTTTTTTTGGATGAAATTACCGAAATGCCGCCAGACATGCAGGTCAAATTGTTGCGCGTTCTCGAATCCGGTACTTTTATGCGGGTTGGCGGTGAGGATGAGGTAAAAGTCAACGTCAGACTCATTGCAGCCACCAATCATGATCTGGACGCGGCAGTCAAGCAGAGCAGCTTGCGTGCCGACCTGATGTACCGGCTGGCGGTATTTCCCGTACGCGTTCCGCCGTTGCGGGAGCGTGAGGGCGACGTTGACCTGCTTGCACAGTATTTCCTCGATGCATTCAACTCAAAAGAAAAAACCGGCAAGAAATTTTGTAGCCGATCGATGGAAGTTTTACGTTCTTATTCGTGGCCGGGGAATGTGCGCGAGCTGAAGAACGTCGTGCATCGGGCACACATCTTGGCAACGGATCGCGTTGTAGTGGAAGATTCTCTACCCGACCTGTCGTTGCACAGGCCGACGCTACGAGGAGGAACGATGAATTTTTTTGTCGGCACCCCGCTGGCCGATGTTCAGCGCGAAATTATCCTGGCGACGCTAAAGCATTTTGACGGCAACAAGCGCGTGACCGCAGCGGCCCTGGAAATCAGCTTAAAAACGCTCTACAACAGGCTAAAAGAATACTGACACGAATCGACCGCCGCAGACATGAAAACGATCGCCGATTTTCGGCACCCTTCAAGCGGCAAGTGGTTCTATATGCCTTAATGCCGTCAGTAGTAACGCGGGGTCACCCAGCGCCAGGCGCTTGGAATCCGACAAGGTTTGCCTGAATGCGCGCGCGCCAGGTAAGCCGGCCATTAATCCCAACATGTGGCGCGTGATGCTGTTGAGCTTGAGTCCGCCGCCCGGCGCCGACTTGTTCTGTTGCGCAAGCTGCGTGCGAATGTACGGCAGCATTGCGCCAATCACTTCCGAGCGCGATTTTGCGGTTGCGTGATCCTCGTAATAACGCGCATCGAATCCCGCCATCGCGAATGGGTTGTGATAAGCCTCGCGCCCGAGCATGACGCCGTCGACATGCAGCAGATGCAGATCAATGTCGGACAGCGTCTTGATGCCACCGTTGATGACAATTTCGAGTTGCGGAAAATCGCGCTTCAGTTGATAGGCATAATCATATTTAAGAGGCGGGATTTCACGATTTTCCTTTGGGCTGAGACCCTTGAGAATCGCGTTACGCGCATGCACAATAAAGGTGCCACAGCCGGCATCGGCCACTGTGCCGACGAAGTCACGCACAAAATCATATGACTGCATCTCGTCGATTCCGATGCGGTGCTTGACCGTCACGTCGATCGACACCGCATCGCACATGGCCTTGACGCAATCGGCCACCAGCGCCGGCTCGCTCATCAGGCAAGCCCCGAACGCGCCTTTTTGCACGCGTTCGGATGGACAACCGCAGTTCAGGTTAATTTCGTCGTAGCCCCATTGCTCGCCGAGCCTCGCACTTTTTGCGAGGTCGGACGGCTCACTGCCGCCGAGCTGCAAGGCCACGGGATTCTCCTCTCCACTGAAATCGAGATGGCGCGGAACGTCCCCATGTAACAACGCACCGGTCGTTACCATTTCGGTATAGAGCCATGTATGGCGGGTAATCTGCCGATGAAACACGCGACAATGGCGGTCAGTCCAGTCCATCATGGGTGCCACGGAAATGCGGCGACGGCTAGGGTTCGGTAATTTCATTATCAACAATCGACAGGTACAGGGGTTTTGACGGTGCAGGAACGGGTGCCACCGGATGCGACGTGAGGATCTTCAGTTTACCAGCATGTCGACAAATATCGGCAAGCGATCATCACGCCGTCTTTACCGTAATTCTGCGCAATGAAAGGCTTGGTCAGTCCAAACTGCCGGACAAGCTGACATCCGATTAATTGCCGGCTCAGTATCCTTTGCGCTGGCCTGCGTGCGAAACTAAGCGACTCATACGGCACGGTTTAACGCCGGCCGCCGCATTGCGGCAACTTCATTGAGTACCAGTGCGGTCAGCACGACCGCACCGCCGATTAAAGTTTCGTTTGCCGGTACCTCATTGGCACCGAGCCACACCCACAACGGCCCGAGCAATACTTCCAGCAATGCCAGCAACGATATTTCCGGAGCAGACAAGGTTCGTGACGCGCGTACCATCAACATACATGGCAACCCCAGCTGGGCCACACCGAGAATCGCAAGGATGCCGATGTCATGCAGCGAGGTCTGCAACGGCCGGCCTAACGGCAACATTAGCAGTGCCGAAAACACACCGCCGAGAAAGACCGCCGGCATGAGGTCGACCGTTTTGCCGGCCTTCTTTAGCGCAATAACATTGATTGCCGCGGCCACCGGAACACCAAATGCGATTGCCATTCCCGTGATCTGAACCCGGTCGAGTTGCGCCATGCTGCTGGCGAACATCCACAAGATGCCGATGAAGGCGACGGCGATAGCGGTCCAGGTGCGCGTTGCAATTCTCTGGCGCAGGAACAGCCAAGCCAGCAGCGCGGTTAGCAACGGCGACACACTCATGACAATCAGGGTATTGGCGACCGTTGTCATGGTCAGCGCGATCATGAAGCATGTAAACATCGCACACCACATGAAACCGGACAGAATACCGATTTTGCCGACTGCCAGCAGCGTCGAAATCGCCTGACGCTTGTGCTGCCAGATCAATGCGCCGGCGACGAACAGCGCAGCAAACACACTGCGCCAGAACGTCACCTCGAATCCGTGCGCGGCATCCAGGCGACGGGTAAAAATGCCGGCCGTGCTCCACATTATCGGCGCAATGATCATCAGCAGTACGGCCTGCCGATGCGTAGGATGAGGATTCATGAAGAAGAGTAGGAAAATGAAAAAACCCGCTGAGCCCGCGCGCCTGAAACAGGGCATGGAATCAGCGGGTTGACGTCGTGACTCGGTTGCGAACCACGACTGACACCGAGCGCGATTACGCTGCGTCGCGACCCGCCCTCTTGCGCTCGTGCTCTTTGAGGAAGCGCTTGCGCAGACGAATGCTTTTCGGGGTGATTTCTACGAGTTCGTCATCATCGATGAATTCAACCGCATATTCGAGCGACATTTGAATTGGCGGCACCAGGCGCACCGCTTCATCTGTACCCGACGAACGCACGTTGGTCAGCTGCTTGCCCTTGATCGGGTTGACTACCAGATCGTTGTCGCGCGAATGGATGCCGATGATCATGCCTTCATAGACTGGGTCATTGTGCACGACGAACATGCGGCCGCGGTCTTGCAGTTTCCAGATCGCGTAGGCTACGGCAGCGCCGTCGTCCTGCGAAATCAGGACGCCGTTGCGGCGGCTGGCCATCTCGCCCTTGGTATTGTCGACCGGTGCATACTCGTCGAAAATATGGCTCATCAGGCCGGTGCCGCGTGTCAGCGTCATGAATTCGCCCTGGAAGCCGATCAGGCCACGGGCCGGAATACGGTATTCGAGACGGACCCGACCCTTGCTGTCGGATTCCATGTTTTGCAAGTCACCGCGACGGCGACCGAGCTCTTCCATCACGCCGCCCTGGTTGACTTCCTCCACATCGACCGACAACAGCTCGAACGGCTCGTGACGCACGCCGTCCACCATCTTGAAGACCACGCGCGGGCGCGATACGGCCAACTCGAAACCCTCACGGCGCATGTTCTCGATCAGGATTGTCAGATGCAATTCGCCGCGGCCGGACACTTCGAAAATCGTATCGTCATCGGTCGGCGCTACGCGCAAGGCGACGTTGGCTTTCAATTCGCGGTCAAGACGCTCGCGCAACTGGCGGCTGGTGACGAACTTGCCTTCGCGGCCTGCCAATGGCGAATTGTTAACCATGAAATTCATGGTCAAGGTCGGCTCGTCGACAGTCAGCATCGGCAATGCGTCCGGTGTCTCCGGCGCACAGATTGTGGTACCGATACCGATCTCGTCGATACCGTTGATCAGGACGATGTCGCCGGCAACCGCTTCGTCGACCAGAACCCGCTCGAGACCCTTAAAATTAAGAACCTGGTTGATACGCGCCTTAATCGGCGTGCCTTCCGGGCCGTCCATGATGATCACGTCCTGCAATGCTTTGACGCGACCGCGGGTGATGCGGCCGATACCGATCTTGCCAACGTACGATGAATAGTCCAGCGAGGTGATTTGCAGTTGCAGCGGACCATCCTGGTCATCTTCGCGGGCCGGAACGTGTTCCAGGATCGCGTCGAACAGAGGCTTCATGTCGCCTTCGCGCACATTCGCGTCTAGGCTCGAATAACCGTTCAAAGCCGATGCGTAGACGACCGGGAAATCGAGCTGCTCTTCGGTTGCGCCGAGCTTGTCGAACAATTCGAACGTTGCATTGATGGCCCACTCCGCACGCGCACCCGGGCGATCGATCTTGTTGACCACGACGATCGGCTTCAAGCCCAGCGCCAGTGCCTTGCGCGTGACGAAACGCGTCTGCGGCATCGGGCCTTCCTGCGCATCGACCAGCAACAGCACACTATCGACCATCGACAGCACGCGTTCTACCTCACCACCGAAATCCGCATGGCCGGGCGTGTCGACGATGTTGATGTGCGTGCCTTCGTATTCGACCGCACAGTTCTTCGACAAGATCGTGATGCCCCGCTCTTTTTCAAGATCATTGGAATCCATCACACGCGCTTCGACTTGCTGGTTGTCGCGGAAAGTACCGGACTGGCGCAGCAATTTATCGACGAGGGTAGTTTTACCGTGATCGACGTGGGCAATGATGGCGATATTTCGGATGGCGCGTTTTGTATTTGACATGATCTTTGTGGGCGTGATGCGGGAAACCGACGATTGTAGCATGGTGCGTCGCACGAAATATTAAAAAACCGTGACATTTCAACGAGTTGCTGGCGTGCGTCATTTGCGCCACATTATTCTCCGTACGAAGCCGGAATTCGACCCGACCATCGATAGCCCGCGATTAGCTTCGGTCGGTGGCGACCAGACGCTCAGGTGCCAACACGTCGAATTCAAGCAATTGGGCAGTCCCCAGCAAGCGCTGGTCGCCGTTACGGTAGACCCGCATGCGTCCTTGCTGCCCGGGAACGGCGACGCCTTCCTTGCCGAGCGAGATTCGCTGCCCATGCAGGAAGCGCCGGGCCAGTTCGTCGCTCAGCATAACTGCTGGAAACGACGAAAGCAACGCGTCGACCGGCGCCAGTTGCGCCTGCCGGTCAGCATCGGCGATATCAGCCAGCGCATCGAGTGTCACGGCGCCGTCGATGATCAGCGCCCCAACCTGGGTCCGCCGCAAGGCTTGCAAATGCGCGCCGCAACCTAGGCTATTACCGATATCCTCACCGAGTACGCGAATATAAGTGCCCTTGCTGCATTTGACGCGCAAGCGCAGGTACGGCGTGTCGAACTCGATCAGCTCAAGCAAGTGAATCGTCACCGGTCGCGCTTCGCGTTCGAGGGTGATGCCGGCACGCGCGTATTCGTACAACGGTTTGCCATCGCGCTTGAGCGCTGAATACATCGGCGGCACCTGAAGAATATCGCCGCGAAACTGCGCCAGAACGGATTCGATTTGCGCGAGCGTGACATCGACATCCCGGGTCGCGACGACGTCCCCTTCCGTGTCGCCGGTGGTCGTGGCGATACCAAGATGAACCACGGTTTCGTAAGTCTTATCGGACTCGAGCAAATCCTGCGCGAACTTGGTGGCCTCGCCGAAGCAAAGCGGCAACAAGCCAGTCGCGAACGGGTCGAGCGTCCCGGTATGACCAGCCTTTTCGGCATTGAGCAGCCGCTTGGCCTTGATCAAGACGTCGTTGCTGGAATGCCCGGCGGACTTGTCGAGCAGTAGGACGCCGTGAACCGGCACACGTTTTCGTTTAGGCAGAGTCGCCATCGGATCGGAGTCTTGAAATGCAGTCGGCGAACTGTGGTCAGCCTTCGTCCGCATCCGCAGCACGGGTAGCGTTGGCTTCATCGATCAGCTTCGACAACTCCATACCGCGGGCAGTCGAATTATCATGCGTGAAGTGCAATGCTGGCAATGTATGGATATGCAATCGCTTGCCAAGCTGACCACGAATGTAACCGGCAGCCGTAGTCAAACCCGCAACTGTATTCTGGATCGCCTCGACGTCATCGCTGAGCATCGTGAAAAACACCTTGGCGTGGGCATAATCCGGCGTGATCTGCACTTCGGTGATGGTGATCATGCCGACACGCGGATCTTTCAGTTCGAAGGCGATGATTTCCGCCAGATCGCGCTGAATCTGGTCGGCGACGCGTAATCCGCGGGCGGGGATGGTTTTGCTGTGTTTGGCCATTCTGGTCAATCGTTATGGAACAACGAATAAATCCGGTTCCTTGTTAAGAGCAACTAAGGCCGGCGATACGCTGATCGTATGGCCGGCCTTAGTGCGTCGTCAGACTGTTCGCAGATCAAACTAACCAATCGATCTGCTGGCAACGGGCGACTTAGAGCGTACGGGCAACTTCCTGTACTTCAAAGACTTCCAGCTGGTCGCCTTCCTTGATGTCGTTAAAATTCTTCAACGACAAGCCACATTCGAAACCGGCGCGTACTTCCTTGACATCGTCCTTGAAGCGCTTGAGCGAATCGAGTTCGCCGGTCCACAGGATGACGTTGTCGCGCAACAGTCGAACTGACGAACCGCGCTTGACGAGACCTTCGAGTACATAGCAACCCGCAATCGAACCGACTTTGCTGACCGTAAATACCTGACGGATCTCGACCACGCCGAGTGCCTGTTCGCGCTTCTCCGGTGAAAGCATGCCCGACATCGCCGCCTTCACGTCATCGACTGCATCGTAGATGATGTTGTAGTAGCGGATGTCGATGCCGTTGGCTTCGGCCAACTTGCGTGCCGATGCGTCGGCACGGGTGTTGAAGCCGATGATGACTGCCTTAGATGCCACCGCAAGGTTGACGTCCGACTCGGAAATGCCACCGACTGCCGCATGCACGACCTGAACCCGGACTTCGCTGGTAGACAGCTTCTGCATCGAATGCACCAGTGCTTCCTGTGAACCCTGCACATCGGTCTTGATGATCATTGGCAGGTTCTTGACTTCGCCTTCCGCCATTTGCTCGAACATGTTCTCGAGCTTTGCGGCTTGCTGCTTGGCCAGTTTCACGTCGCGGAATTTGCCTTGACGGAACAGTGCAATTTCACGTGCCTTGCGCTCGTCAGACATTACCGTGACTTCTTCACCTGCTGCCGGCACTTCGGTCAAACCCTGGATTTCTACAGGAATCGACGGACCAGCTTCGGTGATGCTCTTACCATTTTCGTCCAGCATCGCGCGAACCCGGCCGTACGCCGAACCCGCCAGCACAACGTCGCCGCGCTTGAGCGTACCGGATTGCACCAGAATCGTGGCAACTGGGCCGCGACCCTTGTCCAGTTTCGCTTCGACCACGAGGCCACGTGCCATCGATTCGACCGGCGAAGTCAGTTCCAGCACCTCGGCCTGCAGCAGCACGTTTTCGAGCAGCATGTCGATACCCTCGCCCGTCTTTG
>JACMQD010000163.1 GCA_014377155.1 Herminiimonas sp. | reverse complement strand
TTTGATCTTTCAGTTTCTTTCTTTTCATCATTATTTAGGTCTGCCGGTGTTATGCTTTCGGAGAAATGTCTTAGCGGTTCGATGCGGCGGGCCCTGCTTTCCGCTGCTGTTGCAGATTAATCAATGCGTGTCGTTCATTCGGCTGATTTTGGTTACCAAACTGTCGGCATCGAGCGTGTCCTTCGATGCACCGCACAATACTGGAGCGCAAGCCGATGATCAAAATTGTCGTGGTTTCCTATAATAATCAGGCTCCGCCGTCGCCCGTGTCGGCACTGTTCGGGCAGGAAGCCAAAACCTTTGGCCGCAGCGACGACAATTTTTTCGTATTGCCTGATCCAAAGCACATGGTTTCACGCAAACAGGCAACCGTGCGCAGTGACGGCTTGCACCATGTGATCACCAGCCTGAGTCATGCCAATCCGGTGGTCTTGAACGGCCGCGAAATCGATGCCGGGCGCGAATACGAACTGACCGTCGGCGATGAAATACAAGTAGGCTTATATGTGCTGCGCGCCGAAACGCATTTGAGTGCGGTGGGTGGTCGAACGTCGGCCGAGGCCGTCGATACGGCGCCCCCAGACGTGCGTCAAAGTGCGCCGCCGGCCGTTTTGGCTTCGAACAGCGCGCCATCGATCGTCGAACCACCTTCTCCAAATCCAGTCGTGCCGTTTCCGGGTGCACTTGCGAAGCCGGCGTCTGCGCCTGGCATTACGCGCGGCGAACCGTTGACGGTGTCGCCGGCAGAAGCAGTCGATCCGCAAGAGCAGGCAGCGGCATTCTTGCGCGGGGCCGGCCTTCCTGCCACGACGCTGTCGCCGGGCCTCACACCTGAATTACTCGAATTGCTCGGCAAGGTGCTGGCGACTGCCGTGCAAGGCACCATCGACTTGAGTGCCTTGCGCGCCTTGATCAAACGCGAAGTGCGGGCCGAGGTCACGATGGTGGTAGTCAAGAACAATAATCCGATCAAGTTTTTTCCCGATGCGCAAACCGTCATGACGCAGATGCTGCGCAAGAAAATGCCCGGTTTCATGGGACCGGTCGAGGCCATGGAAGAAGCCTATGAAGACCTGCATGCGCATCAGCTTGGTGTCATTGCCGGCATGCGCGCTTTGATCGCCGACCTGCTGGCCAGATTCGACCCGACCCTGCTGGAAAAAAAGCAGCCACCGCCGTCGTTTTTTGGTTCGACTGCGGGTCGCAAAGCCAAGATGTGGGATGCCTACCAGAATGTCTTTCAACGTATCGATGCCGAGATCAAGGACAATTCGCAAACCCAGTTCGGGGAAGTTTTCCTCGACGCCTACGAGGCAGAGGTCGAGCGATTCAAGGATGGCAACGAACATGGGTGATCCACGCCCGCCGCACGGCAATCTGATCGCGCACATTGCACAGATAACCAGTGCCGGTGGGCGGGCAGCAAACCAAGATGCCCTCAATCATGCGCTGCAGGATAATCTCGCCTGTTTTGTAGTGTCCGACGGCGTCGGCGGTGCAGAAGGCGGCGAGGTAGCCGCCCGTATTGTGGTCGAGGCGATCGTCGACAGCTTTCTCGACGAATCGTCTTTCGGCGCGCGCGCGCTGCAATCCTATGTCGATGCGGCGATTACGACCGTCCGCAGGCGCAAGACTGAAAACGAACGCCTCCGGCACATGAGTGCCACTGCTGCAACGGTATTGATCGACCTGCAAAATCATTGCGCGCTGTGGGCGCACATGGGCGATACCCGGATTTACCTGTTTCGCCACGGACGCATCCTGCAGGCCACGAAGGATCATAGCGTGGTCCAGCAATTCGTCGCGGCTGGTTATTGCACGCCCGACCAGTTGCGCGTGCATCCCAAGCGCAGCACACTGCTGGCGGCAGTCGGCGCCGAGGGAGACGGCCTTCCCGAAGTAACCCAGGCGTCGACCACCGTCGAGGCTGGTGATGCATTCCTGATTTGCACCGACGGCTTCTGGGAATGGATCACCGAACTTGAAATGGAGGCAGCGGCCAGTGGCGCCGAATCCGCCGAGGCGTGGTTGCAGTCGATGAAAGCGACGGTCGAAAGAAAGGGCTTGGCGTCGGTCGCACCGCCGGACAATTTTTCGGCCTACACCGTTTGCCTGACCTTGCCAGCCGCAAAGGCCGACCTGGCAAACGTCGTTGACCAGGACTGGTCACAACAGAATATTTGATGCGCGAGCCGACCTTGGACAGACAGAACGATATCGTGAGTAATCTAGCTGATCCTGGCAACGCGGGGTCGGACAATTGTCTTGCGATCGGCACGCGGGTTGCCGATTTTGAAATTACCGGTGTCATCGGCGAAGGCGGCTTCGGCATCGTCTACCTGGCGCTCGACCATTCATTGCAGCGGCTGGTCGCGATCAAGGAATACATGCCCGGCGCGATGGCGGGACGCGATGCCGACAAGCAGGTCGTGGTGCGCTCGGCACGCCATGTCGACACCTTCGCCACTGGCCTCAAGAGCTTCATCAACGAAGCTCGACTGCTGGCGCAATTCGACCATCCGGGATTGATCAAGGTCTACCGCTTCTGGGAAGAGAACAAAACCGGTTACATGGCGATGCGTTACTACGAGGGTCAGACCCTCAAAAGCGTCATCACCCATACGCCGCATCGGATCTCGGAGGCGTGGCTCAAGGCCATGCTCAAGCCGATGCTCGAAGCGCTCGACGCACTTTATAAAGTACAGATCCTGCATCGTGATATTTCGCCCGACAACATCATGATCCAGGAAAACGGCGAGGCGGTATTGCTCGACTTCGGCGCCGCGCGCCAGGTGATCGGCGACATTACCCACGCGCTAACGGTGATCCTGAAGCCAGGCTATGCACCGATCGAGCAGTATGCCGACGACGTGTCCATGAAACAGGGGCCGTGGACCGATATCTATTCATTGTGCGCCGTGGTGTATTACGCGGTCGCCGGTAAGCCGCCTACGAGATCGGTGGCACGCCTGATGCAGGACCCGATCGAGCTGTTGACAAACGGCGAATATCCCGGTTACACACGCCAGTTCCTGTCGGCCATCGACCGTGGGCTGGCGGTCAAGCCGCAGGACCGGCCGCAGTCGATCGAAGAATTTCGCAAGCTGCTCCATCTTGAGCTGTCGGTGCCGCAACCGCTACAGACAATCCAGCCGCTCGCCACGTCCGGTGCGGCCGAGCACGTGCATAACGAGCGGTCCGATTCCCGCCCTGCTGCGCCGAAGCTGGCGAAGGCGGCACCGGCAACCGCACCCGCGCCGATCGCCATTACGGCAAGCGTCGGACACGGTCCGCAACCGCGACACTGGGCTGCACTCGCCGCGATTGTCGTAGTGATCTCGGCCGTTGGCTATCTGGCGACTTCACGCAACAGCGCCACCGAGGTCGAGCCGATCGTCGCCGCGTCAGTGGTAGCTACGGCGTTGCCGCTATTACCCGTCGTCGTCGCGCCACTTGCCGGCGGCAAGACTGCGGTAGTCGAGCAAATGGTCAGCGATGAGATGGTGGGATGGGAAACCCTCATCGAGAAAAAGAACGCCACAGAAGAGGATTTCGCCAGCTACATTCGCGCGTTTCCAAACGGCGAGTATACGCGGCTTGCCCGCACCCGTATGGATGAATCGAAGTCCAGAGCGGCGACGATAGCTGCAGAAACTTCGGCCGTCAAAATGGCCGGCGACGTTGCGGGTGCCATCGGCACCGGAACCGAAGTCAAGTTGGTCAAGCCCACCGGTACAGTGCGGTTTACGATCAAGCCCTGGGGCACGATCATGGTCGATGGGGTCAACAAAGGTGTGACCCCGCCATTAAAAAAACTGGTACTGCCTGAAGGACGGCATCAGATCACGGTGATCAATCCGAATTTTGAACCGCATGTGGTTGAGATCGATATAAAAAAACAGGGTGTCCGTGTCGATTATGATTTCTCAAGAAGCAAATAAATCTTCGCAAGGAGGGGAGAAGGTTATACACAATGCGGCATGACACGCTTACACCATGCTACTGTGCGGGCAGCTTGATCTCGTGTTCGTTGGCTCGATGATGTAGTTGATTGTGGCTGCGTGGTCCAGGGAGTCGTGTTGGTTTCGCCTGCCCTGCCAGATTTGCCATTCAACCGGTCAAGCGAAAACCTGACGCCAGGATGCACCTGCGGATTCGATTTTGCATCGTCGATCGCATGCCACGAAAATTCAGTGTGTTCCCAATTCAGGCGCGGCGTAAAGATGTCCTTGTCATAGAGGACGATGACATGCGTGTCATAGGCGAATTGCCGATCTGGATGGACGAATCTTGCCGGCGCGGTCCACAGCCGGCCTTGCGGAACGCACTTCAGTTCTTCTCTTGCTTCGGACAATGCCGTGATGAGCGGCGCTTCCAGCGAACCATCCTCCATTTGCCCCCGGGCGCCACCAGGAATACCCCATAATCCGGCATCATCGACTTCGCTGCTGCGCATGAAGAGTGCGACCTGGTCGCGATTCGGACTGAGGATAAGCAGCCCGGCGCCTGCCCGGCCCCAATGCCCGCTTCGGGTATAACCGATATCTGTTCCGCACGACGCCCTGCTCAAAGCCCGATATTGCGTAAAGTTGAGCCAAGTTGCTTCTGGCGCTGGCCGATCGTGTGT
>JACMQD010000020.1 GCA_014377155.1 Herminiimonas sp. | reverse complement strand
GTGCCGAACGACGCCGCACTGACGCAGTAATGCCAGGCTCGGCCAGTGATGGCATCGTAGCTATTTTTTCCTGTAGCGCTATTCGCAGCGACGCAAGCTGTTCGATCGAATGCACGTAGCCAGGCCCACGTCGCATCCTCTGCGCGTGTATTTCCTCTTCCAGCGCGTCGTCCAGCGTCGCGTTAGTCACCTGCCCGTGTTCGATGAGACTCGCTATTTTGTGGTAGCTGATCAACGTGGCATTGCGCCCCGCGCCTGCTCGACTAAGAATGAGCTGCACCTTAGGCGAATCAGTCTGGTCAACGTCGCCGACCGATTCAACGGCAACCTGATGCGCATCCAATAACGAATCGGCTCGTTGGATTTCTGCCGGCCGCAGCACCCTGCCGGTAAATTTCAATCCAGCCTGAGTCAGTGGAATTTTGATCGTGATGTTATCGGGATTAATCACGTTCAATTCATAACGTACAAAGTCTTCCGCGTCTAGATCATGTCCTTTTCCAGCGACCTGATGCAAGCTTTGGTACTTGTACCGATTACCGAACATTAATGCACTATCGCTGTCACGCGGCTTTGCAATCTCCATCTTTAGCAAGTCGATGATCGATTTTTGGGTCGACTGCTCTGCGTCATAGTGCGCTTTACGCGACACGATCTCGAATATGCCCTGCTTCGATTCCAGCGCCTGCGCCAAGAAGTCCTTGAAACTCTCCGCGTGCGGCGATTGCCCGGCGGCGTAGATCACTTTGCCAGTATCAATGTCTGGAGATTGGGGCCGTGTACGGTGCGCATGAATTGGTTTGCCCTTGTCGCTTGGCATGCCCGTGCCAATCCGCACGACGTGTTCATTGTCGAGGCAGCAGACAGCTGTTTCGTTTGGCATTACCTCAGCCTTGCTGAACATGCGTAACGGCGGTCGTATTCGCCCCTGTGCTTGCGCTTTATCAATGAGCGCGTTCCACATGGTTACGACTCTATTTTCATTTGGCCGCGTGGCTGCAAACCGGGGGGGGGCCACACTGTGATCAGAGTCGTTGAAAGGGCGCAGTATTCTGAATAGACGCAACATACATTACTCCAGTAAAATCGTTGCCTTCAGGTTTGTTGGCATTGACGCTAGCCGCGAATACCTGCTTGTCTGACGGCTGGGCGCAGCACTGTGCACTTCGCACAAAAGCACTTTCCCCTTAGACAGAGGTGCAAATTATGTCATTCCTGTAGATCAACTACGGATTGCCGAATCGCGCAATCCGTATTAGCGCTTTGATATGTAGACGGCGATCAACGTGATGTCAGGTAATGTCACAAAGATGCCGCTGCAGTCTACATTTCGATCAGTTTCGATTGATCTTTTTTCGATACCTTTATCGTGGGTTAAAGAATCGCCCCCTTCGGAAAAACCTTGTTCGCGGTCGCCATGACAAAGTTTGAATCAATATTTCTAAGCACGACTAACTCAATGCGCGCCTTCTCAAGGAACATATCTCTTTTTAAGTCGCTGATCGTAACTTCAACTGCGATTCTGGCCGGACTCGTCTCATCGTCTCCTGCTGCCGCTCTAGCACCGGTGCAATCGAATGCATAATTTTCTTCAAAGAGCTCATTAATATTACCGGCCATTTGCGCAAGCTCCGTTAAAACTTCTTCTTCTGGAATATCTTGCGGCAAAGACAAATCGATTGCAGTGGGGATATCGATAATTCGTTCGATAATTCCGGTACTACAAGGATTTTCAGTGGCAATTTCAGCGAGTTTTATAACCATAGAATTGCGTAAATTCTGTTTCATATCTTGACTACTGCACCGTTCGATATATCCCCAAACGATCGCTAAAAAGGGAGACGCATCATCATTAAACTCACCTCCTGTAAATTGCATGATTCTATTCAAGCCCTTCAAAGCGGATGCTGAAGACGGCAGCGTGGCGATATAATCACGAATCTCAGCATGAGTCTGTTCTACCGTTTTTTTCGAACCGATCGCTGTTCTGTCTTTCATCACATTTAACTGCTTCTCGCCAACTTCCTTAACCGGATCACTATGAACATTTCCGGCGAAGGCCGTTCCCAATTCGTTATCTTTTGCAGTGAATTCCTGGTGTACCTGAATTGGTTCTGGCAGGCTCTCTTCCCTCGACCATGCCTCAATACGTGCCCTTGGAAAATTGACGCCGAAGAGCGGAATCATTTGATCTTCTGCATTTAAAATACGGGCGAGTCTTAATGAGATATCCGGTACTTGCGCACGCCGTTTTTCAAGCGCGATTTCCAACGCAAATCCGAGACATCCCTTGGCAGTAAGATTTCTGCTGCCGATTTGCGTAGTCTCGAGGTCAAGAAAGCTCGCGTCGTAGTCTGCAGCCTGATCGATTTGATTATCTGCAGCTTCAAGCAATGCTTGTATTTTTTGATCAATATTTAATCGTGAAAATGGACTCTCGGGTCTTGCAGGAATCGTCTCTGCATCTGGGTTCTCACTCGGTTTCGCTCGCTGTGCTGGATTAGTTGCCGGTGTTGCAACCCTCTTATAGATTTTCAGTGGTACGCGAGCAGGCGTTGTTGCAATCGCGCGCCTTGGCTGAGCAGCGTGCGGCGTCGCTACCTGCCTCCCTCCGGCGGCAACGCCCAGTTCAGCCTGAACGCGCCTTGCTGGGGCAGCTTCTACAGGCACCCATCCTGCAACGGCAACGACAGGTCGCCGAACCCCATGCCCTTCTGCCACAAGACGATTCTCTCTCCTGTTTCGACGGTCGGCAGGAAAGTTGGGAGCGTCTCGCCCTAATTGGATTGGTGCTTCTGCCCCGCGTGGAACCCGCGCAGGTAACCGTGGTGCCGGCGGCAAAACTACATCATTCGAACTGGTGCAGCCGAAACAGCTGCCAAATATCTTCAGCATAGTTGGATGGGAAAATAGGTGTTGACATACAGGGCAGATGGGTTGACGGTAAACGGTTAAAAAAATCTTTTTAATTCGAAAACTGACAACGTGACGATCGCAAAAACGGGGAGATATATCGGACACGTGAGACAACTGGTGTGTGTCTTAGAAGCCGTGCCAGTTCCGTGTGTTTTGAATTATTTTCGGATATGGAAAAATCGGCGTGACTATTTAGCCACTGGCCGACTAAATACGCTCGCCGGCAAAAGCACGCATTAATATCTCAAGCATGCCATGGCCTTGTTTGCGGAGAGTATCAAGGCAAAAACGGATGACGGTAAAATTTTGCGCGCCTGACCGCAGTGCAAATGGACTTGTTGACGGTATACGACATGGGCAAGCGAGTCGATCGCAGTATGTGATGACGACTATGCGGGTGCTCGACAAGCACGGCGGGAAATCTGGCGACTGGGTGGCTGATTAAAAAGCGGCTGCAAGAATAAATCATTCTCTTGTCCCGAGCCAGGTCGCCCGGGCTTACTTCCCGGTTCCGGCACCCAATTTGAATTCCATGCGCGCACCGATCAAATCAATCACATCGCCGTCAGTCATCGAGCGCCTGCCGGTACCGATCGACTGTCCGTTGACCAGCGGATAGGTCTCGCCTTCCAGATGCGTAATGCTGTAGCCCTGATGGCCGCGCGTAATAACGGCCACTTGCAGACCCGGCTTGCCGATGGTCGTCAGCGCCTTGCTCAGGTTGACTTCCTTGCCCGCGCTACTGCCAGTGAGCACTTTGATATGTGCGCTTTGATGTAGCGGAGCGGCGGCAGGCTCCGCGTTTGCCTGCAGCTTCTGCTCAGCGGCGATTTGTTCGTCGGATATGAAGGTCAGCTGATATTGCGCCAGTTCGACAATATCCTTGTCGCGCAAAAAGTGCTTCTTGATAGGTTGGCCGTTGATGCGGGTGCCATTGGTGCTGTTGAGATCTTCCAGCGAGGAATCGCCCCAGCTGGTGACGATCACGGCATGCTGGCCGCTGATGGCGAGATCGTCGATGACGACGTCGTTCTCGGGCCGGCGGCCGATGGTGATGCGGTCTTTCGACAAAACGATTGTCGTCAATTCCCTGCCGGCTTCGGTGAGTACGATCTTGGCCATTTTTTGCTCCAGCTTCCTGATGACGCGCGACACCCTAGCGCCTTGCGTCGTATTGCATTGAAGATGCCATTCCTTGAAAGCGGTTGCAGCAGCACGCTGCCCACTCACGCAGTTCAGGTTACCCGATCAGCGCTGTAACCAGCGCCGGATACGGCCAGCCAATCCGGCGGCCTCGGTTCTGACCGATTTCAATCGGATGATGACAACCGATATATTGTCACGTCCGCCATTCTTGTTGGCGATATCGATCAGCATCTGACACGCCGCTTCGAGATCGGTTTGCACACCGTTCATTAATTCGGCTAATTCATTGAGCGCCAGCATGTCGGTCAGGCCGTCCGAACACAGCAGATACATATCGCCGGCTTCGGTAACATGCTCGCGGGTTTCGACATTGAGCGTCGGCGCGACGCCAACCGCACGGGTGACCAGATTGCGATTGGGTGCGAAACGGGCATACTCTTCGCTGATGAGTCCGGCGTCGATCTGCTCCTGCAGCACGGAATGGTCGCGCGTAATTTGTTCCAGCTTGCCTTGGCGCAGGCGATAGGCGCGAGAGTCACCGACATGGGCAATGATTACCTTGTCATGATGAAAAAACGATCCGACCAGCGTGGTGCCCATGCCACTGTATTCCGGCTCGAGACTGGCTGACTGAAAAATCGTTGAATTGGCATGCTCTACCGACTCGATGACCCAATGCCGGATCAGCTTGTGGACGCCCTGCTGATCCCATCGGACATGTCGTATCTTTTCTTCGAGAATTTCCTTGAATATCACCGACGCCATGCCACTGGCGATTTCGCCCGCGTTATATCCACCCATGCCATCGGCCACCACCGCGATGCCATGCGCGGCACTGATCGCAACGGCATCTTCGTTGTGCGATCGGATCAGACCGATATCGGTCTTGGCAGCGATATGAAGCTCGACGTGATGGGCCATGGGCGCTATCCGGCAATGCTCGCGACACGGAACTGGTGAAACACGGCTTCCTTTCGAAATGATTGGGCGCAAGGGCAAAAATCAAACAGCGCCCTGGTCGATTTGCAAATCTTGCGCGAGGACGATCTTAATCCTAATTTATCCATGGGGCACTATTTTGTCAAACACGCACCCCCTATCATGCAGCATGGAATGTAAATTCTTGGGCGAATTTCGTTAAATTATGTCAAAACCCACATTTGAAAAACAACTTTCGGTTACGGGCGATGTCGCCCGATGTCGAAATGCAAATGGAAAAATCCTGGTTACCCAGCTTTTGTTACTTAACAAAGCCAGTGAGCGCCCACAAAAAAAGCGGAGAGTCGAAACTCCCCGCTTTCGCTGCTGGCAGATATCACTTCCTTGTTATAAACAAGAACTGTTACAGCATATCCTTCAGCAAGCGCGCCATCTCGGATGGATTCTTCGTCACTGTGATGCCACAGGCTTCCATGATTTCAAGCTTGGCTTGTGCCGTATCGGCGCCACCGGAAATCAATGCGCCGGCATGGCCCATGCGTTTGCCGGGAGGCGCCGTGACGCCGGCGATGAAGCCGACGACTGGTTTTTTCATGTTGTCCTTGATCCAGTAAGCCGCATTGGCTTCGTCAGGACCGCCGATCTCGCCGATCATGATGACGGCATCGGTATCGGGATCGTCATTGAACATCTTCATGATGTCGATGTGCTTCAAGCCATTGATCGGATCGCCGCCGATGCCGACTGCCGACGACTGGCCCAAGCCGATCGCGGTCAACTGGCCGACCGCCTCATAAGTCAATGTACCCGAGCGTGAAACCACGCCGATGCGGCCCTTGCGATGGATATGACCTGGCATGATGCCGATCTTGATTTCGTCCGGCGTGATCAAGCCCGGGCAGTTAGGTCCGAGCAGCAGGGTTTTGCTGCCGGACTTCGCCATGCGGTCCTTCAGCGCCATCATGTCGCGCACCGGAATGCCTTCGGTGATGCATATTGCCAGATCGAGTTCGGCTTCTACCGCTTCCCAGATTGCGGCCGCTGCGCCTGCTGGTGGTACGTAGATGACTGATACCGTGGCGCCGGTAGCGGCCTTGGCTTCGCCGACGTTGGCAAAGATCGGAATGCCTTCGAAATCTTCACCGGCTTTTTTCGGATTGACACCGGCAACAAAACAATTCTTGCCGTTAGCGTAATCCCGGCACATGCGCGTGTGAAACTGGCCGGTCTTGCCGGTAATGCCTTGCGTAATGACTTTGGTATCTTTATTGATCAAGATCGACATGTCTGTTCCTTGTCCTATTATTTTCCGTTAGCCGCGGCGACAACTTTTTGCGCGGCTTCTTCCATGGTGTCAGCTGCAATGATCGGCAGTCCCGAATCGGCCAGCATCTTCTTGCCGAGGTCCTCGTTGGTGCCCTTCATGCGCACGACAAGCGGCACCTGCAGCGACACGGCCTTGGAAGCGACAATGACGCCTTCGGCGATCACGTCACACTTCATGATGCCGCCGAAGATGTTGACCAGGATTGCCTTCAGACCAGGATTTTTCAGCATGATCTTGAAAGCTTCGGTCACTTTCTCCGCCGTGGCGCCACCGCCTACGTCGAGGAAGTTGGCCGGCTCGCCGCCGAACAGCTTGATGGTATCCATGGTGGCCATCGCCAAGCCGGCGCCATTGACCAGGCAACCGATGTTGCCATCGAGCGAAATATAGGCCAAGTCGAATTTGGACGCCTCGATTTCGGCCGGATCTTCTTCGTCTAGATCGCGGTAGGCGACGATTTCAGGCTGACGATACAGCGCATTGGCGTCGAAGTTGAACTTGGCATCGAGGGCAATGACCTTGCCCGAACCGGTCAGGATCAGCGGATTGATTTCCGCCAGCGAGGCGTCGGTTTCCCAGTATGCCTTGTACAGGCCTTGCAACTGCGCGCGAGCGTCGGCAATCGACGCCGCCGGTACGCCGATCTTGGCCGAGATCGAGTCGGCGTCGGCGTCCGTCAGGCCGACAGCCGGGTCGATCGCGATATGGTGCAGCAGCTCAGGATGGCTTTCGGCGACTTCTTCGATATCCATGCCGCCTTCGCTCGATGCCATCAGCACCACACGCTGGGTGACGCGGTCGGTGACCAGGCTGACGTACAGTTCCTTTTGAATGTCGGCGCCTTCTTCGATTAGCAGGCGGCGCACTTTCTGGCCTTGTGGGCTGGTCTGGTGCGTGACGAGTTGCATGCCAAGGATGGCGTCGGCATATTCGCGAACCTGATCGAGCGACTTGGCGACCTTGACGCCGCCGCCCTTGCCGCGGCCACCTGCATGGATTTGCGCCTTGACGACCCAAACTTTGCCGCCCAGCGTTTCTGCCGCCTTGACCGCTTCATCGACGCTATGGCATGGAATGCCGCGCGGAACTGTCACTCCGAACTTGCGGAGGATTTCTTTGCCCTGGTACTCATGGATCTTCATGCGAGCTTCCCTTCAGACGCTTTATTGGAAAAATAAATGGATAAAAATCAGGTTCCTGCAGGCGACTTGACGGCCCAGCGGGGATAGTATTGCGCGACTGCCGCACCGTCGGTACGCAAGGCATGGCAGCGGTCAAGTTGAAACGGTTTGGTACCTTGCTCATCGGCGCTGGCGCCGTCACGGGTATCGAGCACTTCGCCGGCGAAAGCCTGCACGGCGGCGGTTGGCAGAATTTGTGCGAGTTCGGTCAGGTGCGTGCAACCAGAGGTGCCCGCAAGGCGCGCCTTGAGCTCATGGCGAAATCCTTGCAAAAGATTCAGGCCGACGAGTTGTTTATAAGAAGATCCGATCGTGTCGCAAAACCCGGGATAAGGTACCGCGTCGGACACCGCCTCGGCGTCGACGATGGTCAGGTGGGTATCGATGGTCAGGCGCAGCCATAGGTCATGCATGGGCGACCCGGCAGGCCGAATACCGGACGCCAATTTGGCGTCGCGGGTCTTCACATCGGTAATGCGGGCGTCGATATCCCACAAGCCATCATCGCGCGCAAACGCTTCGATCTGGATGGCGCGCGTGTGCTTCAGCGCGCGGCGGGATACGGGTGGAGACAGGGGCATGGGGAGCAATGCCAAATAAGAGGGCAAATAGATATGCCGCATTTGCGTGTCGCTGTTGCAGCTTCTGCAACAGCAGCCGCTCCTGCGGCGCTGCAAAAATCCACGAAAGTCTAGCACACGTCACGCTGCCCGAGCCATTTTGATGTTTCAACGATTATTGATTCCGGCGTGTCCGGCATCGGAGTCGAACGAAAAAATCGTGATATGCAGCGAATTTATCGCGGTCGAAGGCTAATGATGAGCGTGCAACACCTAATCATTCGTCCTCGTCAGGAACGTGACGCATGGCTGCATGGATTGCATGATGCGAAAAGCCGCGCTGCTGCAGAAAACGCATTTGCTTGCCACGTTCGGCGGCGTCCCTCGGCGGAGCATCGAAACGTTTGCGCAGTACCAGCACTGCACGCGCGTTCTCATCCTGGCCCAAAGCGATTTTGATGTCGCCTAATGCATCGGCCTTGATGCCGTGGCTCTGCAACTCGGAAAAAATGCGGTTATTGCCAAATCGCGCCGAGCGACGGTGTACCAGCGATTCGGAAAAGCGCGACTGCGACAGAAATTTTGCAGCTTCCAGGGTATCAAGTAAGGCATCGACGTCGTCGCCCTCTTGGGCATGCCGCGACAACTTGCGTGCCAGCTCCAGCCGGCTATGTTCGCGGTTCGACAAATACCGGAGCGCGCGCCCCTTCAAACTGATTTTCGGTGCAACCATGGCATCTTGCGACTTAAAGGATAAGAACGTAGAGCATCAGATACGGTAATCGAAGGCTTCCATCGGCCAATATGCTCGGCCGTATAGCAAAATGCCGGGGTAGTAACTGCCCCGGCATTATTGTACTGCGACCAGTTCGGCAGTTGCCGGCTGGCTTATTCGACTTCTTTAATTTCTTTCACTTCCTTGACTTCTTTGGCGGCTTTCTTGCCACCCGGCTCCGCACCCTTGATAGCGCCCAGCTCAGGGACACCAAGCGACACCCGCACCTTGTTCTCGATCTCACGGGCCAGTTCCGGCCGCTCTTTCAGGAAATTGCGCGCATTGTCCTTACCCTGGCCGATACGTTCGCCGTTATAGCTGTACCAGGCCCCAGATTTTTCGACGATTTTCGCTTCCGAACCGAGGTCGAGAATTTCGCCTTCGCGTGACGTGCCTTCGCCATACAGGATATCGAAATGCGCTTCCTTGAAGGGCGGCGCGATCTTGTTCTTGACGACCTTGACCTTGGTTTCG
>JACMQD010000162.1 GCA_014377155.1 Herminiimonas sp. | reverse complement strand
ATTTCGTTTTCCTGGGCAAACCACCACGGCACCATCTGTTCCAGAATGCTCGGCACATGGAACGTGGCGACCAGGTTGCCGATGAAAATTTCGTTAATGAACAGCGGTACGAAATAATCCATCAGCACCGGATCGGTGAAGCCGGGTTTGGGTCCCGGCTGGCTATAGCGCGGCGTGCGAGTCTTGCGGGCGTCAACCGCGGCTTGCCGCGACGGTACCGAAAAATCATCCAGCTTGATCTGCGTATCATCGCTAGACGCGATCATCTTGCCTTCGGCATCGAGCCAGACGATGCGGGACAGTTCGCGATTGTTCCGAATGAGCGGTTCGGCGCGCGCCCGCAGTTTCTTGGGCGACAGAAAACCGGTGGTGATCTCGGACCCGATCAGACGCAGGCTTTCTTCATCGCGCCCGAGCTGAAAGCGGATAGTCTGCTCGACCCATAGCGTGTCGGCGATCAGCTGCTCCTGCCGTTCGGTGGCTTCCATTTGCTGCGCCTGCCAAGGCAACCAGAACAGTACCGACAGGAAAAACAACACCAGCAGCACGGGCAGGATCCAGCGCCATCCGTGGCGCCGCCCGGGTAGCCACTGGCCGAAGCGTCGATTTGCATTGTCTATTTGCATGATGGTAATAGTGTAGCCGAGCATGTGTATCCTGGCGCAGAGTAGACAGCACTTTGCGATGTGGTTATCCACAGTTGTGACGGGGACGCACAATGCGGACAATAGGATTGATCACATAACAACAGGCAAAATGCCATTCATCCCATGGCAACGACGCCATCCTGCAGGAGACATCGATGAATTTGAAGCGGCTGTCGCGCGTCCTGGCCAGCTTTATGCTATCGACCCTGATGCTGGTCAACGCCGATGCGTTCGCTCAGGCCCCGATTGTCATCAAGTTCAGCCATGTCGTTTCCAGCGATACTCCCAAGGGCAAGGCGGCCGAGCGGTTTAAGGAACTCGCCGAAAAGGCGACCAAAGGGCGCGTCCGCGTCGAACTCTATCCCAATAGCAGCTTGTACAAGGACCGCGAGGAACTCGAAGCATTGCAACTCGGCGCCGTGCAGATGCTGGCGCCATCCCTGGCCAAGTTCGGCCCGCTGGGTGTGAAGGAATTCGAACTGTTCGACTTGCCCTACATTTTTCCGTCGAAAGATGTCCTGTACCGCGTGACCGAAGGGACGATCGGGCGTGATTTGTTCAAGAAGCTGGAGCCTAAGGGCATCATTGGCCTGGCCTACTGGGACAATGGTTTCAAAGTCATGTCGGCCAACCGACTGCTACGCACGCCGGCCGATTTCAAAGGCCTGAAAATGCGTGTGCAGTCCTCCAAGGTACTGGAGTCGCAAATGCGCGCGCTCGGTGCCAATCCTCAAGTGATGGCGTTTTCGGAAGTCTACGAAGCGCTGCAAACCGGGCTGGTGGATGGCACAGAAAACCCGCCGTCGAATCTGTATACCCAAAAAATGCATGAGGTTCAAAAACACCTCAGCGTATCGCATCATGGGTATCTGGGATACGCGGTGATCGTCAACAAGAAATTCTGGGAGGGCTTGCCGGGCGACATTCGCGCTGCGCTGGAAACGGCCATGAAAGATTCCACGAAGTATGCGAATGCGATTGCGCAACAAGAAAACGACAACGCCCTGGAACAGGTAAAGAAAACCGGCAAAATTGCCATTCATCTTCTCAGCGATAGGGAAAAAGCCGCATGGCGCAGTGCGTTGATCCCGGTGCAGCAGGAAATGGAATCGCGTATCGGCAAGGAATTGATTGCGGCTGTAAACCGGGAATCGGCGGCGCTCGGATACCGCTGACAGGTCCGGTCGCAACGCTGCGATGCGCTGAACGTGATACGGTGGCAATGTGCTGCAATCAGCAGGATTGGCAGGACATCGGGAGTTGAATGCTGCCGTTCCCTGCAGGGATGCGGTCGTGGATTTATATTTGAGGAGACATAATATGTTAAAGAAAAAAATATGGATGCCGCTGGTTGCCGGTTTAATGCTAGCCGCATCGGTACAGGCGCAGACCTTTCCCACCAAGCCGATCAAGCTGATCATTCCGTTCCCGCCCGGCGGCACGACCGATATCGTCGGCCGCATCGTTGCCGACAAACTCGGCAAGGAACTCGGCCAGCCTGTCATCGTCGAGAACAAGGGCGGCGGTGGCGGCAGCATCGGTGCCGACGCGATTGCCAAGTCGGCGCCGGACGGCTATACCATTGGCATCGCAACTGTCTCGACACATGCGGTCAACGCCGCCTGCAATCCGAAATTGACCTACGATCCAATCAAGGATTTCGTGCCGATCACAAATCTCGCGCACACCCCGAATGTGCTGACCGTGAACCCTAAATTTCCGGCCAAGAACTTCCCGGAATTCCTGGCATATATCAAGAAAAATCCCGGCAAGGTCGCTTATGCGACATCGGGCACATGCGGCATCGCCCACATGATCGGTGAACAGTTCAAGGCCTCCACCGGCACGTTTATCCTGCATATTCCGTATCGCGGTTCCGGTCCGGCGCTTAATGACGTACTGGGTGGCCAAGTAGAAACCATGTTCGACAACCTGCCGTCGTCGGCATCCTACATCCAGACCGGCCGCCTGCGCGCGATGGCAGTGGCATGGAAAACTCGCCTCGACACAATGCCGACGGTGCCGACCTTTGCCGAACTCGGCTTGAAGGAAGTCAATGATCCGGCGTGGTATGGCCTGGTCGCACCGGCCAAGACACCGGACGACATCGTACGCAAGATTCATGCGGCCGCAGTCAAGGTCCTCGCGCTGCCGGAAGTCAGGGAACGTTTCAAAGCCGGTGGCGCCGAGCCGATCGGCAATACGCCTGCCGAGTTCGGTATCGAAATCAAGAAAGAATATGACAAGATGAAGAGTCTTGTAAAAACGCAGAACATCAAGTTCGAAGGCGGCGGCTAAGCAGGTGCATCCTGCGCGGTGCGGTTAGCCGCGCAGGATGCAGCAAATCGATGGCGCCGGATAGCTGAGCGGACCTTGCGTCGATAAGGCAGAACGCCACGCGCAGCTCTGGCATAGACAGATCGTCATTGCCTAAATCCGGCATACTTGGCGATGACGGTTCTTTTTTTGGTTTTTTGGGGATACTGGTGCCCACGATAAGGACGGGACCGGTTTCTCGCGCCCGCGTTACCGGATGCGGGCCATCACTCAGGGATGCAGCGCAATGTCGCCTGCCACGATTCGATTAGGATGTGCAGGCTGGAGCCTGCCCCGGTGCACTTGGCCCGAGTTTTCCGCCGAGGGCAGCCACCTGGAGCGCTATGCGGCACGCCTTCCTGCTGCGGAAATCAATTCATCGTTCTACAGACCGCATCATCCGGAAGTCTATGCCCGGTGGGCGGCAACCGCTGCCAAAGTGAACCCGGACTTCCGGTTTTCGGTCAAGATGCCCAAAACCATGTCGCACGAACGGCGGCTCAAGGATTGTGGCGGCCTGATGGATGACTTTATTGCGCAGGTTACAGGTCTGGGCGACAAGCTCGGATGCCTGTTATTGCAGCTGCCACCCAGCCTAGCGTTACAAAACAATGATGCCGACATTTTTCTGAACGCGCTGCGGGAACGCTATCCGGGCCCGCTTGCGCTCGAGGCACGACATGCCAGTTGGTTCGGGCAAGAACCCGATGCCATGCTCAGGCGGTGGAAAGTCGGGCGGGTACTGGCGGATCCGGTACTATTCGAGCCGGGCCGCTGGCCGGGTGGCGACCTTTCGACAGTCTATCTTCGCTTGCACGGCTCACCGCGGATGTATTATTCAGCCTATCCGCGTGATGTGCTGTACCAGCTGGCTGTGCGGCTCAGGCTGTCAGCGCACGAAGCAGATCGGGTCTGGTGCATCTTCGACAACACCGCTAGCGGCGCGGCAGTCGCCGACGCGCTTTACACGAACGCGCTCGCCATCGGCTGACGCGCCCGGCCAGTAGCGGGCGTTCTCAATATAACTGTCGCGGCTAACAGGATTAGCTGGCTGCTGGGCTGGAATGTCCACGGTATCCGGCGCAGTGGGTTTGCGAATTTAAACAAAGCAACGCAGGCCGCAGCAATCGATCGCGTCATGTCAATAACGTTTATTCTGCCGGCGTCACACCCTGACGCCATAGACTGGCAGAAGTAGTCCCTACTAACTTGAAGACAAGGGTGCACCATGCCTATCAGGCATTCGAAAAAGACCGTTACCACACCTGCGGGTCACCAGAAGTATTGCGCAGACGATCTGACGCTTGAAAACGTGAAATCCATGCAGCGCGTCGAGGAAACGGCGTTGGCCCACCGCAATCGGACCGACCGCATGGCTGCTTTCATCGCCAGTTTTTGCGGTTCGATGCCGTTCGTTTGGCTCCATGTCGCACTGTTTATCCTATGGCTCGGATTTAACGCCGTTCCGGGTCTGCCGCATTTCGATCCGTATCCCTTTACATTTTTGACACTGGTGGTATCGCTGGAAGCAATTTTTCTTTCGGCCTTCATTTTGATCAGCCAGAATTACGAGCTGCGCATTAGCGACAGGCGCAACCAGCTCGACCTGCAAATCAATCTGTTAACCGAGCAGGAGAACACCAAGGCGCTGCAAATGCTGGAGCGTATCGCGAAAAAAATGGGGATCGACGAAGAAGACCCCGACCTGCGCATTCTCGAGCAAAAAACCGACCCCGAAAAGCTCATTAGCCAGATCGAACATGCACAACATCATGTGGCCATCGAAAAGGCTGTGAGCCGCGATCGGATTGCCTGAAAAAAGTCCCGACGGCGATGAACCGACCGGGACCCTGGCAGGGCCACATCGAGCGATATGGCCCTCTCATTGATGCTGTAATCAGGACAAATTACTTGGCCCGCAACTGCGCGCGGATTTCTCCGCCTGGGTTGGCTGCGCTATGGACATTGACATAGAGGTTGCCGGCCAGATAACTCGCATATTGCGCATCGGTCAGCTTGGCACCGGCAGCCGGGCTGAACGTCATGTCGCCGGTCTTGGTAAAGGGGACGATGACCGGGCCGTTGGCACCCATGGCCGCTTCGTGAATATGTGCGGCAGTGGCATTGATTCCGGCAACGGTGACACTACCGCTGACGGTCCGGTCACTGGCAATGCTGAGGGTGCTCTTGCCGGTTGCGGCAGTCGACACCGGTGGCACTTCCTGGGCGCCGGACAACGCCACCGAGGACATCATCATGCCGCCCTTGTCCATGCCCATCATTGAACAGCCTGTGGCCAATACCGAGCCGGCAAGGGCTGCAGCCAACATCGAGATTCGTAAAGTTTTCGAGAACGTAAGCATTTGATGCTCCTGTGCGGGTGAGGGAACGCCGCTCCAGGCGGAGGGCGGGAAACCGATTGCATTTGAAGGAAAACTTGCAGCAACTCCATGGCGATCTGCCAAGGCATTCTACCAAGAACAGCGGACAGCTCTGCTGGCTGGCACACTTTGTGGTCATAAAAAACCTGTTGGCCAAAAAAGCGCCGGCGGTCCAGTTTTGTTCTATCCTGTGGGCATGAACAATGCCCATGCCATCTCGTTTTTTTCCGCCATCGTCGCCGCGCCGTTCGGTACCGTCGGCATTCGTACCGATGCGGGGGCCGTGAGCGAACTAGTCTATTTGCCCGCCAGTTTCGATCTCAAAGAGCCGACCGATCCGGTGGCCGAGACGGCGGCTACGCAGGTCGAGCGATATCTGTCGACGCCGGATTTCCGCTTCACGTTACCATTGGCCGATCGCGGCACGCCGTTCCAGCGCAAGGTATGGGCCGTGATTGCCGACATACCACGCGGCGATGTTCTGACCTACGGCGAGGTAGCCCGCATCATCGGTTCGGCGCCGCGTGCTGTGGGTCAGGCATGTGGCGCCAATTGGTTCCCGCTGGTGATTCCGTGCCATCGCGTGACGGCCGCCGGTGGACTGGGAGGCTTTTCCAATCAGGACGATACGACCGGCTTTCACCTCGGCGTCAAGCGCTGGCTGCTGGCGCACGAAGGCATCGAGGGGTATCGATGAGTCGCAACGCACTACCTGGCCAGAATGCGATTGATGCCTTTTGCGATACCCTGTGGCTCGAAGACGGTCTGGCAAAAAATTCGCTAGATGCCTATCGTCGCGATATGCGGCTTTTCGCCAGTTGGCTGCATACCGAACGCGGCAGGGATTTGCTGGCGGCACAAGCCGACGACCTCAATGCCTATTTCGCTGCGCGCCATGAGGAAACCAAGCCGACTTCCGCCAACCGGCGCCTGGCGGTACTCAAGCGCTTCTATCAAATGGCGCTACGGCAGGGATCGATCAGTATCGATCCCTGCCTAAAGTTGCGCGCGGCCAAGCAAGCACCACGCACGCCGAAAATCCTCAGCGAGCAGCAAGTCGAAGCATTGCTGCACGCACCCGCGGTCGACACGCCGCTTGGTCTGCGCGACCGCACCATGTTGGAACTAATGTATGCCAGCGGCTTGCGCGTGTCCGAACTAGTCTTGCTCAAATCGGTCGAGGTCGGCATGAACGAGGGGGTACTGCGTATTACCGGCAAAGGCGCAAAAACCCGGTTGGTGCCGTTCGGCGAAGAAGCGCGGGCCTGGATCGAACGTTATCTCAAACAGGCCAGGCCGGCAATTCTTGGTGGCCAGGTCGACGATGCGCTGTTCGTCACCGCGCGCGGTGGTGCCATGACGCGGCAAATGTTCTGGATTTTGATCAAGAAGCATGCAGCGAAAGCGGAAATCAACGCACCGCTGTCACCGCATACGCTGCGCCATGCATTCGCCACGCATCTTCTCAACCATGGCGCCGACCTGCGCGTGGTGCAACTGCTGCTGGGACATTCGGACATTTCGACGACCCAGATCTATACCCACGTCGCCCGCGAACGGCTCAAGACGCT
>JACMQD010000161.1 GCA_014377155.1 Herminiimonas sp. | reverse complement strand
GCCGTTCACATGCAGCGCCACGCCGCAGGAATCATAGCCGCGGTATTCCAGACGCTTCAAACCTTCGAGCAGGATGGGAGTGATGTTGCGTTGTGCTACTGCGCCGACGATGCCACACATGAGAAACCCCTACTAGTTGAACAGAATGAATTAATCCTAATGGACAACGTCTGAATTAAGTGGTCTAAATTACAGCAAAAATGAAGAAAAATTTCATGTGATGTAGCTGATGAATTAATATTTCAATTTATTATATTATTTGGTGATTAATCATGATGGAAGTTGTTCTGGATGAACTTGATCGCCGCATTCTGACTGTACTTCAGGTAGATGCGTCGCTTACCAACAACCAACTGGCCGAGGAAGTCCATGCTTCCGCGCCGACCTGCCTGCGCCGGGTCAGGCGTTTGACCGAGAATGGGGTGATCGAACGCCAGGTAGCGATCGTGGCGCCGGACAAGGTCGGTGCCGGCTTGACGGCAGTGGTCGAAATTACGCTGGATGTGCAGGCGGCGGAGCGGCTGGTGGAATTCGAGGCATTGGTTGGCGCGGAGGTCGCGGTCCTGCAGTGCTATCGGGTGTCGCCGGGGCCGGATTTCGTGCTGGTGGCGCAGGTGGCCGATATGCCGGCTTATCATGCGCTGGCGCACCGGCTGTTTTCTGCGCATGCCAACGTGCGTAACGTGCGCAGTTTCTTTTCGATCTATCGCAGCAAGTTCGAAACCCGTATCGAGGTCTGATCCTTTGCTACACATGGCCTGCCGGCCGTGCTAGTTACTTTTTGACCTTGACCGGACGCTGCCATCCGTCGACGGTGACTTGCCGGGCGCGCGACACAGTCAGCTTGCCGGCTGGCGCGTCCTTGGTCAGCGTGGTCCCTGCGCCCAGCGTCGCACCTTTGCCGACGGTCACCGGCGCGACTAGCTGGGTATCGCTGCCGATGAAGGCATCGTCCTCGATCACGGTGCGGAATTTGTTGGCGCCGTCGTAGTTGCAGGTAATCGTGCCAGCACCGATGTTGACACGCGAGCCGATGGTTGCGTCACCGAGATAAGCCAAGTGATTTGCCTTGCTGTGGGCGGCAATCTGAGTGTTCTTGATTTCGACAAAATTACCGATGTGGACGTCTTCGGCCAGTTCGGTGCCGGGACGCAGGCGCGCATATGGCCCGATTACCGATGCCGCGCCGACTACGGCCTGATCGATGTGACAGAACGGCTTGACATGCGCGCCGCTGGCAATGCGGGCGTTGCGAATCACACAGTGGGCATCGATGGTGACGCCGTCGCCGAGTTCGACCCGGCCTTCGAAGACACAGCCGACGTCGATGCTGACGTCGCGTCCGCAAATGAGCTGACCGCGGATGTCGATACGCGATGGATCGGCCAGTGTCACGCCTTGTTCCAGCAGCACATTGGCGACGTTGCGTTGATGGATGCGTTCCAGTTCGGCGAGCTGGACCTTGCTGTTGACACCGTGGGTTTCCCAGACATGGGATGGTTGAGCCGACACCACCTCCACGCCATCCGCGACCGCGCTGGCGACGATGTCGGTCAGGTAATATTCACCTTGAGCATTGCTATTGGAGAGCTTGGTAAGCCATTGCTTGAGCAGGGCAGTGGGCGCCACCATGATGCCGGTGTTGACTTCCTGTATCGCCAGTTCGGCGGGACTGGCATCCTTTTGCTCGACAATGCGTGCGATCGCGCCGCCTTCGCGCACGATACGGCCATAACCGGTCGGATTATCGAGATGAACCGTCATGACGGACAACTTTTTGTCGCCTGCCATGTCCAACAACCGTTGCAGCGAGTCGCCGGTGGTGAGCGGCACGTCGCCGTACAGCACCAGTGTCGGCACCGCGTCGTCCAGCAAGTCCATCGCCTGCATGACCGCATGGCCGGTGCCGAGCTGCGGTTCCTGCAGCGCAAACGACAGATCGGGCGATTGCAGCGACTGCGGCACCAGATCGCCGCCGTGGCCATACACGACGCACAGATGGCCGGGCTCGAGCGAGCGGGCGGTATCGATCACATGCGACAGCAGCGGCTTGCCCGCCAGCGGATGCAACACTTTTGGCAACGCGGACTGCATGCGCTTCCCCATACCTGCAGCAAGAATGACAATGTTCATAAGGAAAGTGGTTGAAAATGATGCAAAATTTTATCACGCGATATCGGTCCGGCCGTGACGGGCTGGCGACACAAGTGTTTATATTTTTGATGGCATGTCTGCTGGCCGGCTGCGGCGCTGCCCGCCTGGGGTATGCCAACGGCGAAACGATTTCCTACTGGTGGCTCGATGGTTATGTGGATATCGAGCCGGAGCAGCAGCCGCTGGTCAAGAAGCATCTCGACGATCTCTTTACATGGCATCGCCAGACGCAGTTGCGCGATTATGTGCAATTGCTTACAGGAGTACAAAAACGCCTGCAATCGACTGTGTCGGCGACCGACATCAGTGCCGATACCGCCAGCATCAAGAAGCGCATGGTCGTACTGACTGAAAAGGCAGCGCCGCAGCTGGCCGACTTTGCGTTGTCGCTCGAACCGCAGCAACTGGTCAACATGGAAAAGAAATTCGTTGAAAACGACGCCAAATATCGCAAGGAATACCTGCGCGGCGATGTCGAAGCGCGCCAGCGTTTTCGCTTCAAGAAAGTCATGAATCAGGCCGAATACTGGTTCGGCAATTTCAGCAATGAGCAGGAAGCACGCATTCGCGCGGCATCGGATGCGCGTCCGCTCAACAACGAAATCTGGTTCGCGGAAAAAGTACGGCGGCAGGGCGAATTACTCGCCATCTTGAAAAAAGTACAGGCCGAAAAACCATCCCATGAGGCGGTTACCGCAGCACTGAAAACCTATCTGGCGGCAGGCATCGACAAGCCGGCTGAACATCCGCAGAAACGCTTCTTCGATGCGTCCGCCGATAGCACCGCGCAACTCACCACTACCGTCATTAACCTTGCCACACCCTCGCAAAAGGACCATGCGGTGCGCAAGGTACAGCAGTGGATCGATGACTTCAATACGCTTGCGGCCAAGCGCATCTGATTAGTCGGCGGTATGCACTGGGATGACTGTGGATATGCCGGTGGTCGCGCATGGCTCATCGTCGAAGGCGATGTCGCCGTCGCTGACCGGGTTACCAGTTGCCTGCAAATCGGCAAACCCGAACAGCTCGCGATCCATCAGGTGCGACGGCACCACGGTGGAGAGTGACGAAAAGATGCTTTCGACGCGTCCCGGATGCTTCTTTTCCCATTCGCGCAACATGCCCTTGATCTGCTTGCGCTGCAGGTTTTCCTGGCTACCGCACAGGTCGCACGGGATGATCGGAAATGTCTTGACCTCCGCATAGCGTTCCATGTCGGCTTCCTTGACGTAGGCTAGCGGCCGGATCACGATATGGCGGCCGTCGTCGGATTGCAGCTTGGGTGGCATGCTTTTCAATTTGCCACCGAAGAACATGTTGAGGAAAAAGGTTTCGAGAATATCGTCGCGATGGTGGCCCAGCGCGATCTTGGTCGCGCCCAGTTCGTCGGCGACCCGGTACAGGATGCCGCGCCGCAGCCGTGAACACAGCGAGCAGGTGGTCTTGCCTTCGGCGATCACGCGCTTGACGATGCTGTAGGTATCCTGGTTTTCGATATGGAATGCCACGCCCAGTTCGGTCAGGTAGGCCGGCAGGATATGCTCTGGAAAATTCGGCTGCTTCTGGTCGAGATTGACGGCGATGATCTCGAAGCTGATCGGCGCGCGCTCGCGCAGGGTCATCAGGATGTCGAGCAGGCCATAGCTGTCTTTGCCGCCGGACACGCACACCATTACCCGGTCGCCATCCTCGATCATGTTGAAGTCGCCGATCGCCTGGCCTACCTGGCGGCACAGCCGCTTGTGCAGCTTGTTGTTTTCATGTGCGACCTTTTCGGTCTGGCGCGCCGAGGGCACGACGTCGTTGCTCGCGGAGTCGATCTCATGCAAGGGCGAGTCCAGCATTCAAGCCTCCTTGACGCGAAACACTTCGACCCCGACCGAATCGCAATCGGGATAGACGTCCGGTTTTTCGGTCGATACGCGCGCCGCACGCACTTTCGGATGCAGCAGCATCGCTTCGACTACGTCGTCGCACAGCGTTTCCTGCAAATGAATATGACCCTGCGCCATGCGGGTGGCGATTGTGCTGCGGATGAAGTCGTAGTCGACGACTTCGTCGAGCATGTCATCTTTCGGCGTCGACAAGGCCATGGGAATGAAAAGGTCGACATTGATCAGCACGCGTTGTTCGCCCTTCTTTTCGAATTCATGCACGCCGATGTTGATCAGCACTTCATAGTTGCGCAGGAACAGGCGGCGGCAATCGGCAAGGCCGGGGTGGAACAGGGAAGAGAGCATAGTCGAAGCTGGTTGAGCTGGTTGTGCGGGTTAGTCGAACAAATTATTTTGCTACGAACATTACATCGCGTTGTAAGGGAATCAAGTGCTGGCCACCATCGACCAGCAACGTAGTACCGGTAATAGCCGCCGACGCGGCCACGAAACAGACAGCGGCAGCAACATCCTCGGCGGTGCTGGAGCGGCCTAGCGGCGTGATGGCATGCGCTTTGGCAAAGCCTTCGGCGGTCTGGTCGCCGGACACCAGTGTGATGCCGGGTGCCACACCGACTACTCGTACTTTCGGCGCCAGGGCTTGCGCCAGCATCGTCGTGGCGGCGTGCAGCGCCGCTTTCGACAGTGTATACGACAAGAAATCCGGATTCAGGTTGAACAGCTTCTGATCGAGCAAATTGACCACCACCGATTGCGCGCCATCCGGCGTCATTTGGTACAGGGCTTGCGCCAGCAGCACAGGCGCTGCCAGGTTGGCATGCATATGGGTGTCCAGACGCGCTAGTGTAAAGTCGTCTGCGTCATCGTGTTCGAACAGCGATGCATTATTAACCACGCACGATAGCGGCGAGCCGATTGCGGTGGCAGCCCGCGGCAACAAGCTGCGCACTGCCTGTTCGTCGGCCAGGTCGCATTGCACGGCGACAGCGCGGCGGCCGCGGCCTTCAATCTCGCGCACGACCGCCTCGGCGGCGTTGGTGGATTGTCCATAATGCACCACCACGTTCCACCCTGCGTCGGCCAGCGCCAGCGCGATCACGCGCCCGATGCGCTTGCCGGCACCGGTTACCAGTGCAACTTTTTGTCGATCCGTGGTCATAGTTAAGCTTGTGCGTCCCATTCAATTCAATACAATGTAACCCATGCAACTGCAACTCCCCGAACCTTCCGCCGATGCGCTCGTCGCCTCGCGCGCATTGCAAACCCTGATTGCCAACGACATCCGGCACAATTCCGGGTGGATATCCTTTGCCCGATACATGGAACTCGCGCTTTACGCGCCCGGCCTCGGATATTACAGCGGCGGCGCGGCAAAACTGGGTAAAGACGGTGATTTTACAACCGCACCCGAAATGACACCGCTGTTTGGCGATACGCTGGCCCATGTCGTGGCTGACCTGATGAAGCAAAGCGCGCCGCAGGTCCTCGAGTTCGGTGCCGGAACCGGCAAGCTGGCGTTCGATATTCTGACCGAGCTGGCGCGCTGCGGGGTGGCGGTACACCGTTATTCGATCGTCGAAGTATCCGGCGAGTTGCGCGCGCGCCAGGAAAAAATCCTGCGTGGTTTTCCGCAGGTGCGCTGGCTGGACCAATTGCCGCAGGCGTTTTCAGGCGTGGTCATCGGCAATGAAGTACTCGATGCGATGCCGGTGGCGCTGGTGCTCAAGACCGAGCAAGGCTGGAAGGAGCGCGGCATCGGCCTGTCGGCAAAAAACTTCGTCTATCGCGACCGACCGTGCGACCCGGGCCTGATCGTACAAATTGCCAACGAGGCATCGCTACCGGTGGGTTACCTGACCGAAGTGCATCCGGTCGCTGCCGGTTTCATGCGGTCGATGGCCTCGACCCTGACCGCGGGCCATGCCGCCACCGGTATCGGCAGCGCCGCGATCCTGATCGATTACGGCTTTCCGCAACATGAATATTATCTGCCGGATCGGGCCGAAGGTACGTTGATGTGCCATTATCGCCACCATGCACATCCCGACCCCCTGTATTTGCCGGGATTGCAGGACATTACCGCGCATGTCGATTTTACAGCGATGGCGCAAGCGGCAGTCGATGGCGGATTAGATGTGCTGGGCTACATGAGCCAGGCGGCATTCCTACTCGATGCCGGTATCGGTGAACTGTTGACGCGCATTCCGGCAACCGACACACTGCGCTACCTGCCGCAGGCCAATGCGCTGCAAAAACTGACTTCACCCGCCGAGATGGGCGAGCTGTTCAAGGTGCTGGTGGTCGGAAAGCAAATCGAACTGCCTGACAAATTCGGCAACGGCGACTATGGTCGCGGCCGCTGATGCCACGTTGGTGGCGCTTACCGAAAGCTGCATGTGATTCGCTGGACCTTGACGATTTTTCTGACGCTGGTGGTTTTTTCGGCGGCGTTGCCCTGGCTGCAAAAGCTGGGGGTGGGCCGCTTGCCGGGCGATCTGCGCTTTCGGTTGTTTGGCAAGGAAATCTTCCTGCCATTTGCCTCGACGATCCTGATCTCGACCTGCGGCTTTTTGATTGGACGGTTCATCTAAACTGTCGTATCAAGATGCGGCGTTCAGTACCGCAGTTTTCAACAATCTCGACGTGGGTGAGGCTCGATAGGGGCCGCGTCACGTCGCGCACGATGCCGATCAAACCGACTGCGAGGCTGACCTTATCGCGAACCGGCAAGCGTCGTCGAGTTGCGCAAAACAATGTACCAGCAACATGAGAAAATGAACGGAATCGGATCGCTGCTTCACCTGCCACGATACGGCTTGCGTATTATTTTTTTTAAAAGGCTTTTCCATGATTCGCTGGGTAGCTGTCATTTTTTTCGGGCTGACAATTTTTTATATACTGATACCGGAGCTGGCGCACCTTGGCGTCGGTCGCCTGCCTGGCGACGTGCGCTTCCGGCTGGGGAGCCTGGCATGTTGCCTGCCGTTCGGCTCGACGATCCTCTGGTCGGCGCTGGCGTTTGCAGTAGCCGAAGTGGTTAGCCGAGTGTGTCTGTCATGCTGAATACTTCCCCGGCAAGTTCACCCACCCTAGAGCAATTGCGCGAACGCTACGGTGCGCGCTACAAATGGCTGATCCTGCTTACTGTCATGCTGGGCACGATGGCCTCGATTTTGTCGTCGACCATCGTCAACGTCGCAGTGCCTGACCTGAGCCAGCATTTCACGCTCGGGCAGGAACGCGCGCAGTGGGTATCGGCCGGCTTCATGCTGGCCATGACGATGACCATGCTGACTACGCCATGGCTACTGCTGCGATATGGCTTGCGGCGCACTTATACCGGCGCTATTTTGCTGCTGCTGGTGGGCGGCATCATTGGCGGATTTAGTGTTAATTATCCGATGCTGCTATCCATGCGGGTCGCCGAGGGGCTGGCCGCCGGTGTGCTGCAACCGATCCCGGCGATCGTGATCTTGCGCGCATTCGACCAGAAAGAGCAGGGCAAGGCGATGGGCATGTTCGGCTTCGGCGTGGTCCTGGCGCCTGCCATCGGTCCTAGCGTCGGCGGCTTCTTGGTCGAGCAGTTCGGCTGGCGCTCGATCTTTTTCGTGGTCGTGCCTTTCTGCCTGATCGTGCTGGTGATGATCCGTCGCTACCTGGCTGTCAATTCGCCGATGATGGGCGACGCCAAGGCGCTCGACTGGAAAGGCCTGCTATTGGTCGGCGTCAGCACCATCAGCATCCTCAATGGCTTGGTCCATCTGCATGATGACAAAGTCCTGGGCGCGGGCTTGCTGGTCTTGGGCATCATCAGCCTGATCACGTTCATTGTGTATCAGTACCGTACGACGTCGGAGCCGCTGATCAACATGACGCTGTTTTCATATCGCCAATTTTCGCGCGGTGCGTTGGTCGCCTTCATTTATGGCATGGCCCTTTTCGGCTCGACCTACCTGTTGCCGGTGTACTTGCAGATGGCGCTTCATTACCCGCCATCGCGCGCCGGGCTAGTGTTACTACCGGCGGGTATCGTGCTGGCGGTGACGATTCCGATGGCAGGCAAGCTGACCGATCGCTTCCCGCCCAACATCCTGGTATCGATCGGGCTCGGCTTTCTGGCGGTGTCGTTCGGTTTGATGGCAACCGGTTCGTCACTGACCAGCTATGTCACGTTGATGGCATGGGCTGTCGTCGGCCGTATCGGCTTAGGCTTCGTCTTGCCGGCGTTGAGTCTGGGGGCCATGCGCGGCGTCGATTTTAAATTCATTGCGCAAGGGGCGAGTACCATCAATTTCATGCGACAGCTTGGCGGCGCGATCGGCGTCAGCCTGGTCGGCATCATGCTCGAATGGCGGCTGGCGGCGCATCATACCGGGCTGGCTGCGCAAGGCGCGGATGCGGCGCAACGAATCCTGGCCTTTAACGAGACTTTTCTGTTCGTCGCGGTCATTTGTATTTGCGCGGTATTCGCATCATGGGGCATGCGCGCCAACGCCGATTTACCGAACAGCCCGGCTGTTTGAGCAAAGTCGCCAGAGCATAAAAAAAGGCTCCGTACTTTTCAGTAGGGAGCCCAAGGCCTTCAGGGAAAACGGTTGGATCACCGCTGAAACAGCACCAGCTTGGTTTCTCTCGTTGCCTCGCCGCGCGAGACAGTAATCGTGATTTCATAACGCGTGCCGGGCAAAGCGACTTCCGGCTGGAAAGTGAAGGCGAAGTTGCCACCGGCATCGGCGCGCATTTTTTGCGAATACACCTGCTGCGAGACACCGAAAAAGCCTGCTACCGACGCCACCGATTGCACCTGCACATCGATGTTGGCGTCAGGTGCCGTCCTGCCGCGCACATCGACCGGTCCGCTACCAACCTGAGCATTGTTAGCGTGGCTCGTGATCTGCAGCGGCAAGTTGATGACAGCGGCCGGTGCTTGCGTACCGACTGTAAACGTCCAGGTATTGCGCACTGCATTGCCCGCCAGGTCACGCGCCAGTACCTCTACCGGATAGGTGCCGGGTGACACCTCGGCGCGGTAAGTGAAGTATTGTGCAGTCACCGTTGCGTCCCGTGTCACATCACGACCGGCGAGCATGATCTTGACGCTTTTCGGATCGACGCCGACACCACCTGCATCATCGAACGTGGCGGAAATCACCGCGATGTCATTGCCGCCCAAGTTTTCTCCATCGCGCGGGGTGCGATTGCGAATCGTCGGTGGCCGCGCATCCGTGATCAGCATTTGCGCCAGACGTGATCGAACCACCTGTCCATTGGCTTCCAACGTCGCATTGATCGGCACCCCACTCGGAAAATTATCGAGACGGCGAATCGTGTAACTGCCTTCGTAGTTGCCGGGCGTGGTTTCCTGCAACGGCAGGTTTTGCACCACGCCGTCGATGGTAACGCTCGCCTTGCCACGTGGCGTGCCGCTCAATGCAAAGCGCAAGTCGGCGCCGGGCTCGATCTTGCTGATCGGCGTGACGGCGAAGCGCTGGATTGCCAGCGGGACGACAACGGGTGCCGCGACAGGCGCGGCGATCGGTGCAGGCGCCGCCGCCGGACCATCGCCGCCAATGCGTTGTCCGCTGGACGCTGTGAGCTTGCCGACGCGTAAGGTCGCCCGCATCATACTTTTTGGATTGATGCGGTCGCGAGTGGAAATGGTGTAGTCGCCTTCGTAGACGCCGCTTTCCAGTTCGCGCAGCGGGATAGTGCGACTGACGCCCGTGATACGCACACTGGCGGCGCCGCGTGGCGTGCCTTCGACCGTGAACGTCAGTTCCGATCCGGCACCGAGCTGCCCTGCCGGCGTTACGTAGAAGCTGTCGATCTGCGGTTGCACCGATTTCTTTGCCGGTGCGGCCTGGGCGGCACCGGTCATTAAACCGAGGGCGGCGGTGGCCAGGAAAAAAGTCAGGGTACGTCGTAGACCGCGCATGATGGCTCCATATTTTTTCGTTATAAACAAATGTTAGGCTCAAGTATTACGTTGAGTCCCCAAATGGTCTGTGCGCTTGCGTACATAAAATGCAGGTGGAATTTGCTTAAATGTATCAATCTGTATCTGTCCTGCAACACCTCAACTGCGATTGCGACCGGCTGCAAAGCGTGTAGCTTACGTCACCAAAAATGCCGCCGCGCCTTCATCAGCATTCGCTGAATACATTTCTGTACCGTACTATATGGAATCGGAAGACGACCAGGCATTGCCGATTACATAAAAAAATACATCACCGGGACATTATGAAAGAATTCGCCGCGCTCACTGCGCTGATCGTCGAGCCGCATTCCGGCATGCGCGGCAGCATGCACAACATGCTGAATTTGTGCGACATCACCAAGATCGATCATGCGGTCAGCTCAGGCACGGCCATTCGGCAGCTAAAAAACAAGTCCTATGATGTTATCCTGTGCGAATATGACCTCGGCGAAGGGCAGGATGGCCAGCAGTTGCTGGAAGACCTGCGGCACAATAAATTAATTGCGCTGTCGACGGTGTACTTCATGGTAACCGCCGAGCGTAGCTACCAAAAAGTGGTGAGCGCGGCGGAACTGGCGCCCACCGACTACATTCTCAAGCCCTTTACCGCCGATAACCTGCTAGACCGAATCCGGCGTGCTGTCGAGAAGCGTACGCTGTTTCTACCGGTTTATCTGTTGATGGACCAGGGAAACCTGCGTGAAGCGGTCGATGCGTGTATCGCCAGTCAGACTGCGCACCCGAAACATGCGATCGATTTCCTGCGCCTGCGCGCCGAATTGCATGTGGTCCTGGGCGAGCCGGCGCTGGCCGAGCCGATCTACAAGCTGCTGTTCGAATTGCGCGCTGTGGCCTGGGCCCGACTCGGTTTGGCCAAGACGCTGTTCATGCAGAACCGCCTGGATGAAGCGCAAGCGATTCTGTCGGCTTTGGTAAACGCTAACGGCAAGTTTCTCGATGCCTATGACTGGCTGGCCAAGGCGCACGAAGCCGCCGGACAATTACCGCAGGCGCAAGAAGTCTTGCAAAGTGCGGTAACGATCTCGCCACATGCGGTACGGCGTTTGCGCAAGTTGGGCGAAGTGGCCCTTGAAGCGGGCGATATCGATACCGCCGAAAAATCCTTTCAGCAAGTTGTCAGCAAAGCACGCTATTCTGAATTCCGCGATCCGGAAGATCACGTGCGACTTGTCAAGACGCTGGTCACAAAAGGCGATACGGCCCAGGCCGCCACAGTGGTGCGCGATCTCGGCAAATCGCTGGCTGGTGGACAAAAGACAGCAGCTTGTCGCGCAATCTCGTCGGCGATGATTCATACCCATGCGGGCGAAACCGAACTCGCGGCAGAACAATTGACCGAAGCGGTGGCGGCTTGCCGCGAAGGCGTCGGCTTGTCTAGCGCGATGAAAATGGATCTGGCGAAAAGCTGCCTCGAAAGTAACATGGAAGACGACGCATCCGAAGTCATGCTCGACGTCATGAGCAATGCCTCGGATGCGACCGCGATGGCGAAAGCCATGAAAGTCTTCGAGCAGGCCGGCCGTATGGATCTGGCCGACAAAGTCGCCAAGGAGAGCCGGCGCCAGGTAGTCGATCTAGTGTCGGCCGGTGCGGAAAAAGCAAAAAGCGGCGACTATCGTGGCGCCGTGGACTTGATGACCGAAGCTGCGCGCAAGCTGCCCGACAATCCGCAAGTCATTTTCAACGCCGCGGTGGCGGTGCTGAAATGTCTGGAAAATCTCGGGTGGGACGCGCGGCTCGGGCAACTGGCGCGTAGCTACATCGATAGCGCGCGCCGGCTAGATCCGACGAATCCGCGACTGTCGGCGCTGGCCGATCTGTACAAAGCGATCATGAAAAAATACGGCATCGGCCCGGTGCAGGGCAATGCGTCGCCACTCCAGCGATAAGCATTGATTCCGGTATTGCGGAACCTTATTGCCGAACTTTATTGCCTGCAATCGGCCATAATAACGGTCGCAAATTCTCAGCGCATGCCGTACTGCGCACTTCGAACAAGTCAACCTGAAGGATTCCGATGAAATCTTATTTTCCAGGCGCGCTATGCGTGGCGCTCGCATCAGGCTGCTCTACCTCGCCCGTCACCTCGCCCGTCACTGAGGTCGTCGCCGCCAGGACCGCCGCTCCCATGTCGGCGCCAGCATCGCCCTCGTCGGTGCTGTCCGGCATTGACCGCAGCAATTTCGATGCGTCGGTGCGTATTCAGGATGACTTTTACCAAAGCATCAACGGCACCTGGCTGAAAAAAACCGAGATCCCGGCTGACAAGTCGGGCTGGGGCGCTTTTCTCGAATTGCGCGACGCCACGTTGCCGCAGCTGCGCAGCATCATCGAAGACGCCGCCCGCAACCCGGCCAATGTTGCAGGTAGCGAACAGCAAAAGATCGGCGACCTGTTCGCCAGTTTTACCGATGAAGCACGACGCGATGCGCTGGGACTGGAGCCGCTGGAAGCCGAATTCGCCAAAATCGCAGCGTTGACCGACAAAAAGCAGATACCGGCACTGATCGCGCATTTCAGTCGGATCGGCGTCACCACGCCTTACGACATCACCGTGCATCAGGATGCCAAGGACGCCACCCGCTATATTGCCGACCTGTCGCAAAGCGGGCTTGGCTTGCCGGACCGCGACTATTACCTCAAGGACGACGACGCCAAGCTGAAAGAGAGCCGCGCTAAATACCAGGCACAGATCGAAACGATGATGGCGATGGCGGGTCACAAGTCCGCCGCGACCGCAGCGCGCGACATCGTCGAATTGGAAACCCGGCTCGCCGGTGCGCAGTGGACCAAGGTCCAGAACCGCGATCCGGTAAAGACGTACAACCGCGTCGAACTGGCCAGCCTGCCGACGCTGGCACCCGGCTTCGACTGGAAAGCCTATCTCGGCGAGGCCGGTATCGACGGTAAAATTTCCTATTTGGTGGTGAGCCAGCCGAGCTACCTCACCGGTTTCAGCCAGGCCTTGAACGACACGCCGCTGGAGACCTGGAAAACGTATTTCAGCTGGCACCTGCTCAACAGCTACGCGCCCTATTTGTCGAAGTCGCTGGTTGACCAGCGCTTCGCGTTCTATGGCACTGTCCTGCGCGGCGTGCCGCAAAACGAACCGGTCTGGAAGCGCGCCATCCGGCTCGAAGAAAGCGTCCTCGGTGAGGCGCTCGGCAAACTGTATGTGGCTCGGCACTTCCCGCCCGAGAACAAGGCGCGCATGGAAAAGCTGGTCGGCAATTTGCTCGAAGCCTATCGCCGCAGCATCGACACGCTCGACTGGATGAGCCCAGCGACCAAAAAGGAAGCGCAAGCCAAGCTGGCGACCTTCGTGCCCAAGATCGGCTACCCGAGCCGGTGGCGCGACTATGCGCCGCTGGTGATTGCCAAGGATGATCTGGTCGGCAATGTACGCCGCGCCAATGCCTTCGAATACCAGCGCAACATCGACAAGCTCGGCAAACCGATCGACCGTCAGGAGTGGTTCATCACGCCGCAAACCGTGAATGCCTACTACAACCCGGAAATGAACGAAATCGTGTTTCCGGCGGCAATTCTGCAGCCGCCGTTCTTTAACGGCGAAGCCGACGATGCCGTCAACTACGGTGGCATTGGCGCGGTGATCGGCCATGAAATCAGCCACGGCTTCGATGATCAGGGCAGCCAGTACGATGGCCTGGGCAACCTGCGCGACTGGTGGACCAAGGAAGACCATGCGCGGTTCTCCACCAAGACGGCGGCGCTGATCAAGCAATACGGTGCCTACAGCCCGGTGGCCGGCTATCAGGTCAACGGCGAATTGACGCTGGGCGAAAACATTGCCGACAACTCGGGGCTGGCCATTGCATTCAAGGCGTACCGGTTGTCACTGGCCGGCAAACCGGCCCCGGTGATCGACGGTCTCACCGGCGATCAGCGTTTCTATATCGGCTTCGGCCAGGTGTGGCGTTCCAAGACGCGCGAGCAGGAAACCATCGTGCGCATCAAGACCGATCCGCATGCGCCGGACCAGTTCCGCGGTAACGGCACGGTCCTGAACCAGGATGGCTTCTACGGCGCCTTTACTGTCAATCCGGGCGACAAGATGTACCTGCCACCGGAGCAGCGCGTCACCATCTGGTAGGCATACTGCGCCGCCGGTGCGACATCACCGGCGGTCAGTCCCATCCCTGGTTCTTGTCGTTGCCGATGGCGTCGACATCGCGCGCGAACATCGCTTCGAGTTCTTCCCGTGCCTGCTTGGCCAGCGACACGTATTGCTGCTGGTCCTTATAGAACGGGTAAACTGCGTTCAGACTCTTGATGTTATGGGCGCGGAACTTGAGCGCAGCCTGGCGTGCGCGATAGGCGCCGAAGCCGAGCTGGCGCAACACATGCTGTCCGAGTTGCAAAGCCGATTCGAAGGTCTCGCGCTCGATCACGGTGACGCCGCGATCCATCAGGTCGTACAGGTGCGTAACGTTACGTGCCCGCGCGAGGATCGGCAGATCGGGGAAATCCTTGCGCACTGCATCGACCAGCGCCAGACTGTCTTCGACATCGTCGATCGCCACCACCAGCGCGCGTGCCCGGCCGGCGCCCGCCGCATGCATCAAGTCGAGGCGGGTGGCGTCGCCGTAGAACACTTTGAAGCCGAACTTGCGCAACAATTCGATCTGGTCCGGGTCGTGGTCCAATACCGTCAGGTTGACCTGATTGGCATGGAGCAGGCGGCCGATGATCTGGCCGAAGCGGCCGAAGCCGGCGATGATCACGTGATCTTCCTGGGTTTCGATGGCGTCGTCGGGTCGCTGGTTGGCGTTGCGATGGCGTGGTGCGATCAGCTTGTCGTGCACGATCAGCAATAATGGTGTGACCACCATGGAGAGCGCCACCACCACCACCAGGATCGACGCCACGTTCGGCGAAAATACGCGCGCGGCGGCGGCAGCGCCGAACACCACGAACGCGAACTCGCCGCCTTGCGACAGCATGAAGGCAAACAGCGCCTGCTGGCTGGGCGGAATGTCGAAGCGCTTGCTCAACGCGTATAGGACGCCGATCTTGATCATCAGGAAAGCCGCTACCAAGCCGAGAATCAGCAGCGGCTGCGCCATGAAGACGCCGAAATCGACCGACATGCCGACCGCGATGAAAAACAGGCCGAGCAGCAAGCCCTTGAACGGTTCGAGGTCGGTCTCCAGCGCATGGCGGTATTCCGAGTCGGCCAGCAGCACGCCGGCCATGAAGGCACCCAGCGCCATCGACATACCGACCCATTGCATCAGGAGCGCGATCGAAATCACCAGCAGCAGCGAAAAGGCCGTGAAGATTTCACGCATCCCGGTCTTGGCAATGATGCGCAGGGCGGGACGCACCAGATAGCGTCCGCCGATAATCAGCCCAGCCAGCACGCCGGCCACTTTCAAGGCACCCAACCAGCCTTGGTCGCTCCCTTCGGCTGCCGCCACGCCCAGCACCGGTACGAGCGCGATCATCGGAATGGCGGCGATATCCTGGAACAGCAAAATGGTGAATCCGGCGGAACCTGCCGGCGTGTTCATCAAATTGCGTTCTCCCAGCGTCGCCAGGGCGATCGCGGTCGACGACAGCGACAGGCCAAGCGAGGCGATCAGCGCGACTTTCCAGTCGACGCCCGCCAGCATCGCCGCCGCGCACAGGACAGCGGTGACACCACCGACCTGCGCGCTGCCCCAGCCGAAGATAGGACGCCGCAGTGACCAGAGGCGCTTGGGTTCCAGTTCCAGGCCGATCACGAACAGCAGCAGCACCACGCCGAATTCGGAAAAATGCAGCATGTCCTCGACTTCGCTGATCAGCCGCAAGCCCCACGGGCCGATGGCAATCCCTGCTAGCAGATAGCCGAGCACGGCACCGAGGCCGAGCCGCTTGGCGATCGGCACCGCTACGACGGCGGCAGCCAGGTAAATCAAGGCATTGAACAGTAAGCTATGTTCCATTGTCGCTCGCAGCAAGGGTGATCGTAGTGGGAGTGAGTGGCAAGTGTCTGGTGTCGTCGGCAGGTCCGGCGTAGCTTTCGAGTCGCTGCCGAAACTGCGCCACATGATCGCGAACCGCGTCGTCGTCGACCTGATGTGCCTCATGCAGCACATGCGGCGTCAGCCAAGTCATGCCACACAGCACGGCGGTCTGTTCGAATTGCGCCAGGTAGTCGGAAAATGACCGGCCATGCACGCCACTGGGGCTGTAGGCATCTGCCGGACTGCCGGTCGTGATCGCCAACCAGTAACCTTTGTCGCGCAGCGCATCGCCACCGGGTCCATGGGCCCAGCCGGGTTCGAGCACCACGTCGACCCATTCTTTCAGCAGCGACGGCATGCTGTACCACTGCATAGGGTGCAGGAACACTACCAAGTCCGATTGCGCAAGCAGCGCCTGTTCACGGGCGACGTCGATGTGAAAATCGGGATAGGTTTCGTACAGGTCGTGCAAGAAAACGTTCGGTAGATCGCGCGCGGCCGCCGCCAGCTTGCGGTTGACCCGTGAACGATGCGGGGCCGAATGGGCGTAGATTACAAGGATGCGGGATACCGGCGTCATGATGGATAGGGAGAAAAATTAGTCGCGAAATGCCGTGTTGGACGGCGGTGTTAGCAGGATACCTTGCAATCATGGCACGTTGCCATGCGTGTCAGTGGTTCGACGTCGACCGAAGCAGGGTGCGACCAGAAAGCAACTGGAATCCGGCTAGGATTTGTCCCTAGTGACGAGGATGCTGTATGGTAGAGAAATAGCGCAGGCAACATTGTTGCGGATCGTTTTCTTGTTGACTGCGGTCTACTCCTTTTAGACCCGACCATGAAGCCTATGTCCGATTCTAGTGACCTTGAAATAATCACCACCAAACCACCCCTATCGCCCGAGCCCGAAAAAGCGGTGCTTCCCGACATGCCCGGCATACCGCACGACATCCGGCCAGACCTCGACGACAAACCGTGGACCCAGACATGGCGTGTCTTCAACGCCCGTATCAAAGCCATGTCCAACCAGCTCGGACGCCGCCTGCTGCACCGTACGCTCAAGATCGGCATTTCTGCGCGTATCTTTCACCCCGAGCCAGGTGCCAAGGGCTTGCGCAGCAAGAATCTTCAATACCTTGAAGAATCGATTGCGCAGTGGATCATGTCGCGCGATGTACTGGTATTCATGATTCCCACCGTGAATACAAACGGGCTGCTGCATCCCAGTAACATCCGCCTGCGCGACTATGCCAAACATTTGGACGGTCTGGTATTGCAGGGCGGGGCGGATGTCTCGCCACAAACCTATTCCCAGAACGCGACCCGGCCCGAGTGGATCGGCGACCGGGCGCGCGACATGTACGAGCTGGAATTGCTGCATGAATTCATCGAAGCCGGCAAGCCGGTGCTGGGTATTTGTCGCGGTTGTCAGCTGATCAATGTCGCCTTCGGCGGTACGCTCTATCAAGACATCGCCACCGACGTGCCGGCCGCGATCGCGCATGTCAACGACATGTACGACAGCCACCGCCACATCATCAATTTTCCCGCTGGCTCCACGTTGGGACCGATGTTCGCTTCGCAGACCATACCGGTGGTCAATTCGATCCATCACCAGGCGGTGCGCGATCTCGGACGTGACCTGTCGGTCGAGGCCACGTCCGAAGCCGACAACATCGTCGAAGCGATTCGGTACCGCAAGGCGCCATTCGTGATGGGACTCCAATGGCATCCGGAATTTCACCGCGCCGGCGGCGTTGAATTGCTCGACTGTACGCCGATCCTCGACAGTTTCTTGCGGGCGTCGCGCGAAACCCGTTTCTAGCGTAGCGGCGCCGCGGGGCCAGATAAGCCATGGGCGAACACGCTGCTCACCAGATCGGCAAAACCGGCATAGGACATCTTGCCATCGCTGCCGTCGCTAGGCCGCAGCCACGTGAAAGTCCAGTTGATCATGCCGAACAGCAGCATGGTCACCGCTGTGCGGTTTTGCGCATCGGTGCGCTCCGGGAAAGCGGCTGCAATGGCATCGGCAAACAGGTCGACCACCCGCCGCTGCGCATCGAGGATGGTAGCGCGCTGAGTCGCTTCAAGGAACTTGACATCGTTGAGCAGCGCCGTATGGCG
>JACMQD010000160.1 GCA_014377155.1 Herminiimonas sp. | reverse complement strand
GGTAAGGTTGCTGTCGAGCGTCTGCATGCCGAGGTTGGCGCCGGTCTGGATGGCAGAATACATTTGCGCGATCTTGGACTCGCGGATCAGGTTGCGAATCGCCGGTGTGCCGATCATGATTTCATGCGCGGCGACGCGGCCGGTGCCATCCTTGGTTTTCAGCAGCGTCTGCGAGATGACTGCCTGCAGCGACTCCGACAGCATGGCGCGCACCATTTCCTTTTCATCGCCCGGAAAGACGTCGACGATACGGTCGATGGTTTTTGCCGCCGACGAGGTATGCAAAGTGCCGAATACCAGATGGCCGGTTTCGGCGGCGCTGAGCGCGAGGCGGATGGTTTCGAGATCGCGCAATTCGCCCACCAGAACGACGTCGGGATCTTCGCGCAGCGCCGAGCGCAAGGCGTTACTGAACGACATCGTATGCGGACCGACTTCGCGCTGGTTGATCAGGCATTTTTTCGATTCGTGCACGAATTCGATCGGGTCTTCGATGGTGAGGATATGGGCGTATTCGGTTTCGTTGACATGGTTGACCATTGCCGCCAGCGTGGTCGACTTGCCGGAACCGGTCGGTCCCGTCACCAGCACGAGGCCGCGCGGTTTGAGCGCGAGATCGGCAAAAATCTTGGGAGCGTTTAATTGCTCGAGGCTGAGAATCTTGGACGGAATCGTCCGCAGGACGGCTGCGGCGCCGCGTTCCTGATTGAAGGCGTTGACGCGAAACCGTGCCAGGCCCGGTATCGCGAACGAGAAGTCGGTTTCGAGGTGCTCTTCGTACGCCTTGCGCTGGCCATCGTTCATGATGTCATAGATCATGCCGTGCACATCCTTGTGCTCCAGCGGCGGCAAATTGATGCGCCGTACGTCGCCGTGAACCCGGATCATCGGCGGCAGCCCCGACGACAGATGCAAGTCGGAGGCGTTATTCTTGACCGAGAATGCCAGAAGTTCGGATATGTCCATTTATAATCCCTGAGCCTGCTTGTGTAAGGTGAAATCGCAGTGCGTTCGACGCGCAGGCACCGGCATTGTTGCATTGCCAATGTCATGATGCGCTAGGCTCTGTTTCTTTTTGGTATCTTTTGACGTGAATCGATTATGTCCGTAATTCCCTCGAACTTGCAAGCCGTGCATGCGCAAATTGTGGCGGCAGCGCGCATGGCCTCACGTAACCCCGATGACATAATGCTATTGGCGGTATCGAAGACATTCGGCGCCGATGCGGTGCTGGAGGCAGCGCACGCCGGACAACGCGCCTTCGGGGAAAACTATGTGCAGGAAGCGGTCGACAAGATCACGGCAATTCGCCTGGCGCATCCGGACCTGGCACTCGAATGGCACTTCATCGGACCGATCCAGAGCAACAAGACGCGCTTGATCGCCGAGCATTTCGACTGGGTGCATTCGATCGAGCGCGAAAAAATCGCCCAGCGCCTGGCCGAACAACGGCCATCCCATCTGCCGCCGCTCAACGTCTGCCTGCAAATTAACATCAGCGGCGAGGCCAGCAAAAGCGGCGCCGATCCTGCCGATGCCGCGGTGCTGGCGCGCGCCGTGGCCGCCATGCCGCAATTGCGGCTGCGCGGCCTGATGGCGATTCCAGAGGCCACGGCAGACATCGAACAACAGCGGCAGCCGTTTCGACTGCTGCGCGAACTGCGCGACCGGCTAGGCAGCGACGGTCTGGCGCTCGACACGCTGTCGATGGGAATGTCGACCGACATGACTGCGGCAATTGCCGAAGGGGCCACGATCGTACGGGTCGGCACCGCCATATTTGGACAACGGGATCATGCAAACTAATTTGAAAATCTGTTTTATCGGCGGCGGCAACATGGCCACGGCGTTGATCGGCGGCCTGGCCGGCAATCTTACGGCAGCGGCCAGCATTCATGTGGTCGACCCCAATGCCGAGGCGCTGGAAAAAATGCATCGGCAATTCGGTGTCGTCACGGCGCAACAGATCGACGCGTCCGTCGCTGCAGCCGATGTCATCGTGTTGGCGGTCAAGCCGCAACAGATGAAGCAAGTCGCCGCCCAGCTGCTGCCGTATATCGGCACACAACTGGTGCTGTCGATCGCCGCCGGCATTCGCGCCGTCGATCTCTCGCGCTGGCTCGGTGGCCATACCGCGATCGTCCGCACCATGCCCAACACGCCGGCGCTGATCGGCAAGGGCATCGCCGGTATGGTGGCAATGGCTGGGGTGTCGGCTGCGCAGCGCGAGGCGGCCGACGCGATCCTGCACGCGGTAGGGGCCACGGTCTGGCTCGATGACGAAGCGCTGATCGATCCGGTGACGGCCCTTTCCGGCAGCGGGCCGGCTTACGTGTTCTATTTTATCGAAGCGATGCAGCGTGCCGGCGAGGCGCTCGGGCTGACGCCGGCGCAGGCTAGCGAGCTATCGATTGCAACCTTCGTCGGCGCGTCACAACTGGCAGCCAATGCCACGGAGCCGGTGTCGGTACTGCGCGAACGCGTCACCTCCAAGGGCGGCACCACGCATGCAGCGCTGGTCAGTCTGGCGCAGAGCGGTGTCGACCAAGCGATTGTCCGGGCCATCGCAGCGGCTTCGGCGCGCGGCCAGGCGTTGGGCGAAGAGTTCGGGCGCGACTGATCGCTCCGGCGGTGATCCGCGCGGCCGATGAATTAGCGCCGCAAGCGCTCGATGATCGGCTCGACCATGCCGAAGGTTCGGGTGGCAACCCGCGCCGCTTCGAGTGTTGCCACGATCCGGCGCGGCTTGATCAGGGCGACGGCAATCAGGATGCCGGCGATCCAGCCGGGATGCCGACCTAGATTTTTCACGAACTGCATGCCGTGATCGACCGTCTGTAACGGTCGGCCAAGCGCCTGGCTACCGGCGACGATATCGGCGCGCTGTTGCGCGGAACGCGAGAGCAGCAGCTGGCGCCGCTGGGACAAATCATCGACTTTGGTGGCCATTGCTCACTTAGAAATGTTAAAGGTATTAATGTCGTGGCTGAGTTCGCTCAGCGTCGTTTCCAGCAAGCGTGGCTTGCGGCGGTAGCTGCTGTAGACGCGCCAGCCAAGCGCCCCTGCCAGCAACAGAAAAAGCACGATCAGCGCCAGCATTGACGCCAGTCGGTGGGTATCCCAATAGTAGGCAACGATCAGGGCGATTGACAGCAAAAATGCAATGCCGATGCAGACCACGGCAATGAGGGACAAGAGGAGGTAGGAAAAATAGCGTACTGCCTCTTCTTCGACCTCAATTGCGACTAGTTCGGCACGGGTTTGCAGGATCGCGATCGAGGATACAGCCAGTCGGCGCAGCGAATGGGCAATGGGCATGGATCAGCCTGGTCTGCTCATTTTCGTCTGATCACAATGCCGACAATGAAGCCGAGACAGGCACCGGCCGCAGCTGCTTGCCAGGGATGATTCTGCACGTAGCGGTCGGTGTTGCGTGCCGCCGAGCGGGTGCGGACAAAGAGCGAATCCTCGACCGTGCTCAGACCGGGGCTGGCTTGGCTCGTGACGGGCTCCACACTCGAAGCCACTTTGTCCCGGGCGCTGCGATATTCCTTGCGCAGTTGCTTCCCGGCGTTTTTGAGCATGGCTTCGCCTTCGTGCAGCATGCTTTGCAGGTCCCGCGTGAAGTCGCTGCGGGTAGACGTTTTTTGTATGCTCTCATCCATTTTTCGATCCGTTTTCTTAGGGTACCAACCGAGTGTACGCAGCGTACCGGTGAGCCTTTTTGAGCCGGGTCAAAAATGTCAGTGCAGAGCGTAATCGACAGCAATACCGGCGAAGATTGCGGCGCCCAGCCAGTTGTTGTGGCGGAAGGCGGCGAAGCAGCCGGCGCGGTCGCGCTGCCG
>JACMQD010000159.1 GCA_014377155.1 Herminiimonas sp. | reverse complement strand
GCGACGCCGTCACCCCATAGCGCCAGGCGAGCCACGTCGAGATCGGCAACAACAGCGGCAACGACAGAACCAGTGCCCAGGAAATCACCTGCTGACCGCTCATGGCTTGCGACAGGCGCGCCCCTTCCGCATACCCCATCGCCGCTGCGATGACTGCCGCAAACAGCGCCAGATCGGCCAGATGCAGCGCGCCACCGCCCTGCCACACGGCAAAGCTGACGACCAGCCCGCTGCCGGCTACAGCCGAAATCCAGAATCCGGTAGAGGGGCGTTCGCCCAGGCGCAGCGCACCGAACACAGCAGTCGCCAGCGGCAGGATACCGATCACGATGGCGCCGTGCGAAGCCGGCACATGGCGCATTGCAATCGAGGTAAAGACCGGGAAACCGATGATGCAACCCAGCGACACAATGGCGAGCGCCCTGCATTCGGAGGCAGTGGGCCGCCGCGCACCCTGCCACCACAGCAGCAGCGCCGAAGCAGCCCCCGCTACCACCGCCCGGCCCAGCGCCACCAGAATCGGATTGAGTTCGGCCACTGCCATGCGGGTGAAAGGCAAGGTCAGGCTGAAGATGGCGACGCCAATCGCGCCCAGCCACATACCTTTAGTTTCAGACGACATCGGTGCTCGCATCTTGCTGCTCCATTAATTGACGGACCATTTTTATCAAAGCCAGATCGCCGCGGCCGAATACACCGTGAGCAACACCATTACCACGCAGAACACGCGACGCCAGAGCGGCTGGTCCAGATAGCGGCGCAAGATCGCCCCGGTGCCGGCCCAGACGCCGATGCATGGCAGGTTAACTGCGCAAAACACCAGACAGAATAATGCAATGGCGAACCAGACCGGCTGCGCCTGTGGCAGGAAAGCCGAGGCGCCGGTAATGGCCATTACCCAGGCCTTCGGGTTTGCGGCCTGGAATGCTGCAGCGGCCAGAAACGACATCGGCCGGGCGCCGTCATCGGTGCCGGGTTTGAAGGCCATCGAGCGCAATTGCCACGCAAGATAGATCAAGTAAGTCGATCCGATCACCTTGAGCACCACATGGATCGATGGCACCGCCATCACCAGGCTGCCGATACCGGCAGCGCACAACGCCAGCATGATGCCGAAGCCGACCGTGACGCCGAGCATATGCGGGATCGAGCGCAGGAAACCGAAGCGGATGCCAGACGAAGTCAGCATGATGTTGTTGGGGCCAGGCGTGATCGAGGAAACGAAGGCGAACAGCGCCAGCGGGAAAAGTTGTTCCATTTTTGCATCCGGGTTAGGGCTAAGTTAAGGCTGAGTGGAGGCTAAGTGAAGGCCGAATTAAGGCTGAGTTAAGGCAGGGTTGTCTAGCCACTTTCAGGAAAACTGGCGACCTGTTCGATCGGATGACGTGTCGTCTCCTAATGTCCGGTCAACACCCGTGCAAACACATCGTGGTCCACATTTCCGCCGCATAGGGGCAAGCCGATCTTCAAACCCGCCAGCGCATCCTTGCACTGCATCGCGCCCGCCAGTGCCGCCGCGCCGGCGCCTTCTGCCACGTTATGCGTAGCCACATAAAAAAGCTTCATCGCGGCACTGACCTCTGCATCGGTAACCGCAATGATGTCGTCGGCGTATTCGCGGATATTCAGTAGTGAACCGTCATCGGGTACGCGACAAGCCAGGCCATCGGCAATCACGGTGGTGACCGGCGATTCGATCTTCCGGCCTTGCTCGAACGACAGCTTGTAAGCCAGCGCATGCGCCGAGACAACACCGATGATGCGGGTCTTCAGGCCCAGCGCATTGCGCGCGCTGATCGCGCCGCAGATGCCGGAGCCCTGCCCGATCGGCACCAGCACCACATCGAGGTCGGGCTGCGACGACAGCAATTCGATCCAGTAAGTCGCCACGCCGCGCACCAGGTCGGCGTGATAGGACGGCACCATGTGCAAATCGCGGGCGTGCGCCAGGCCGACGGCGTGTTCGCGGCTTTCCTGGAAATCCTTGCCATATTCGATCAGCTCTGCACCGAGTGCGCGCATCGCGGCATTTTTTTCCCGGCTGTTGCCGAGTGGGACGACGATCGTGGTTGACAGGCCGTTTCGACTGGCGGCATAAGCCACCGACTGACCGTGATTGCCGCGCGTAGCGGCGATGACTCCGCGCACCTCCGGCAGGCGACGCACCAGTTCATGCAGATAGACCAGGCCGCCACGTACCTTGAAGGCACCGGTCGGCGTGTGATTTTCATGCTTGACCCACGCTTCGAGCCCGAGCGCCTCGTTGAGAAGCGGCCAAGAATATTGTGCGGTCGCCGGCATCGCCGCATAGACAATATCGGCGGCGCTTTCAAGTTCCGGCATGGACGGCAACTGGTAAGGCATGGGCAACTTTCGATCGAGGTTGGTTTTTTGGATCTGATGTCGTATCCTAATCGACAAAACCAATACAGTACCAATACAATTAACCAAATACTCAACCTACTGTCACGGCGATATGACCAATACAGCGAAGCTTCCCAAGCCCCTACCCTCCCAGCTCATGCGCGCCGGCCCTGCGGTGCTGTCACGCGGCGGCGGTAGTTCATTGGTGGAACAGATCGTGCGCTCGGTAGAGTCGCGCATCGATGACAAAATGCTGCGTACGGGCGTGCGCATGCCATCGATCCGGCAGTTTTCCGATCTGCATGGCGTGTCGCGCTTTACGGTTGTGGAAGCGTACGACCGGCTGGTGGCGAAGGGTTTTCTGGAATCACGCCGCGGCTCCGGCTTTTATGTGCGCGAACGCTCACCTTTGGCCGCTGCCGTCGCACCCAATTCTCCGGCCACCACGGGTAATGCTGTCGATGTGGTCTGGCTGGTCCGCAATATGTTTCGTCAACTGCCAGCCCAAAAAATGCCCGGCAGTGGCTTGCTGCCGATCGAATGGCTCGACGCTGAACTGGTCGCCAACGGCTTGCGCGCCATCAGCCGCCAGAACCAGAACCTGCTGCTGCAGTACGGCACGCCGCAGGGATTCCTGCCGCTGCGCCAGCAATTGCAGCTAAAACTGGCCGAACAGCAAATCGCCGCCGCACCGGAACAGATCGTCACCACCTCCGGCGTGACCCAGGCGCTGGACCTGGTGGCGCGCCAGCTCACGCGTCCGGGCGACACGATTTTCGTCGACGATCCGGCCTGGTTCCTGATGTTCGGCTCATTCGCCAGCTGGGGCGCCAAAGTCATCGGCATTCCTCGTCTGCCGGACGGGCCCGACATTGCCAAACTGACCGAACTGGCGGCATTGCACAAGCCCAAGATGTATGTCATCAATTCGGTGTTGCACAATCCGACTTCGACCTCGCTGTCGGCGGCCAAAGCATTCCAGGTTTTGAAAATCGCCGAGCAGTTCGATTTCACGATTGTCGAGGACGATATCTACTGCGACATGCACCCCGGTTCCGCGGTGCAGCCGGCGACCCGCATCGCCTCGCTCGACCAGCTCAACCGGGTAATTTACCTGGGCGGATTTTCGAAGACGCTGGCCGCCAACCTGCGGGTCGGTTTCATCGCTACCTCGCATGACATGGCGCGTCATCTGTCGGACCGCAAGATGCTGTCGACGCTGACCACGACCGAAATCGGCGAACGCGTGGTCTACAAGATCCTGTCCGAAGGCCACTACCGCAAGCATGTCGACCGCCTGCGCAACCGGCTCGACAATGTGCGCGATAAGACCATCCGCCAGCTGGAGCGGGCCGGACTGACGGTCGACATCACGACGCCGGCCGGCATGTTCGTCTGGTGCGATACCGGTTGCGACACCAATGTCCTCACTGAGAAAGCGATGGCGCTCGGTTATCTGCTGGCGCCGGGCAGTCTGTTTTCACCCAACCAGTTGCCATCGACGCGCATGCGCATCAATGTCACGACCATGGCCGACCCAGGCATCATGCCTTTTTTACAACGCGAACTGGCAAAGTCTTGAAATAGCCTCAAGCCGACCCCATACTGCGACCACAGGATTTTTTAAACCCACAAAACGAGGTTAACAATGACCGTCTCCGAAAAGCAAACCCTGGGTTTTCAGGCAGAAGTAAAGCAGTTGCTACAACTGATGATTCATTCGCTGTACTCCAATAAGGAAATCTTCCTGCGCGAACTGATTTCCAATGCATCCGACGCAGCCGACAAGCTGCGCTTCGAGGCGATCAACGATGCGGCATTGTTCGAGAACGACTCCGACCTGAAGATCAGCGTCGGCTTCGACAAGGAAGCGCGCACTATCCGCATCTCCGACAACGGCATCGGCATGAGCCGTGACGAAGCCATCGAGCACCTCGGCACCATCGCCAAGTCCGGCACCAAGGAATTTTTCTCGCAGCTATCGGGCGACCAGCAAAAAGATGCAGCGCTGATCGGTCAGTTCGGCGTCGGCTTTTATTCGGCCTTCATCATCGCCGACCGCATTACGGTTGAAACCCGCCGCGCCGGCGTTGCTGCTGCCGATGGCGTGCGCTGGGAATCCGAAGGCGCCGGCGACTTTACCGTCGAAGCCATCGACAAGCCCACGCGTGGCACCGACATCACACTCCATCTGCGCGAAGGCGAAGACGAATACCTGTCGTCGTGGAAGCTGAAATCGATCATTCGCAAGTACTCCGACCATATCTCGCTGCCGATCTTGATGCAGAAAGAAGAATGGGACGAAGAGAAGAAGGAAACCGTCGCCCGCGACGAGCTCGAAACCGTCAACCAGGCCAGCGCCCTGTGGGCCCGCAGCAAGTCCGAGATTACGCCAGAGCAGTACACCGAATTCTACAAGCACGTCTCCCACGATTTCGGCGAGCCGCTGACCTATACCCACAACCGCGTCGAGGGTCGCAGCGAATACACGCAGCTGCTGTACATCCCGGCGCGTGCGCCGTTCGATCTGTGGGACCGTAACAAGCGCGGCGGCATCAAGCTGTACGTCAAACGCGTCTTCATCATGGACGATGCCGAGCAGTTGATGCCGGTTTATCTGCGCTTTACCAAAGGCGTCATCGATTCCAACGATTTGCCGTTGAACGTCTCGCGCGAATTGCTGCAAGAGTCACGCGACGTCAAGGTCATCCGCGAAGGCTCGACCAAGCGCGTGCTGTCGATGTTGGAAGAGCTGGCCAATGCCGACGAGCAGGAAAAGAAAGATAAGTATGTGACCTTCTGGAAGGAATTCGGCCAGGTGCTGAAAGAAGGGATTGGCGAGGATACCAGCAACAAAGACCGTATCGCCAAGCTGTTGCGCTTTGCCTCGACCAGCAACGAGGGCGATGAGCAAAGCGTGTCGTTTGCCGAGTACATCGGTCGCATGAAAGAAGGCCAGGACAAAATTTACTACGCTACTGGCGAATCGTATGCTGCCGCAAAAAACAGCCCGCATCTC
>JACMQD010000158.1 GCA_014377155.1 Herminiimonas sp. | reverse complement strand
GCGACACCCGGAGCGCTGGTCAGGCACCACCCGAGATTGGATATTGAAGGAGGAGGTCTGGCTCAATCCGGAACGCATTCAGCCAGAAGTACTAAAGCAAGCCGCATGACTTGACGCGACATCTTTGTTGACAACTACCGTGACGATGATGCCACGAGAAGCGAGCATTTCTTCCATATTGCGAAAACTCAGCGTAAACCGAAAGTACATCTAGACAGCATGGCTGATAATCTCGGGCGGATAGCGGAAACCGCTGTAAGTAGTGGAATTTGACATCCCGCCATTTTACGAAACTTCGACTATGCTCAACAACTTGACAGTACCCTTGCCGGCAAATAATCTGTAGCCGCGTTAAACTCTGACTCATGCGAATAAAAAAAGAACAGACAGTCAATACAGGCGGGGGATTCGACGAAGCGCGATTCGGCTCGTCCGATCCGTCCGTAGCGGCGATCGCGGATGTGCAAGAAACGCAACGGTCGGTCGATTATTTATTGGTAGAGCGTGTCAACGCCGGCGATATGCGGGCTTTTGAAATACTTGTGACCAAATACCAGCGCCGCGTTGCGTTGCTGATCAACAGGCAGGTGCGTAATGGCGCGGTGGCCGAAGAATTGGCACAGGAAGTGTTTTTGCGGGCCTACCGAGCGCTCGGCAATTTTCGTTTTGAAAGTGCATTTGCAACTTGGTTGTATTCGATTGCCCGTAATATGGCGACCACCTATTATCGTGATGGTCATGTGCGAGCAGATAATGCAGTATCGATCGATGTTTTTAATGATACCAACAGCACGGTCCGCGCTGCCATTCCCGCAGAGACTTCGCCAAACCCGGAAGACAGCCTTTCAGGACAGCAGCTGCTGTCGGCCATTGAGCAATCGATCGACCGGCTTTCTCCGCAGATGCGCACCTCCATCCTGATGCGAGAAATGGAAGAATGCACTTATGCCGAGATCGCCGACGCGTTGAGTATTCCCTTAAACACTGTTCGTTCACTTATTTTCAGGGCGCGTGCAACTATCGCTCTTGATATACGTCCATTGATGGACATTGCTATTTTTGCGGGGTAATTTTTGAAGTTTGTTCCTGATCTAGAGTCGGTTGCCACAGTGGCGACATTGCTCGATGAGAATATTGATTCCAGTACATTCGATGCAGCAATAAAAGAATTGCAAACACACCCTGCATTGATGGAGTCATTGATGGCGGTTCAGTTCGTCAGCGATGCAATGAGGGGCAACCCATGCCCTGACAAACGCTACACATTTAGGATTATGCGATTTATTGCAGAGGCCGAAAATCAGCGCATTGCAGACGAACAAAACGACAAATAGCCTGGCTGAACGGCAATGTTATAGCTCTTCGCGGAACGAACCGTAATGTTCATTTCCGCCGACGGGTTATCCACTAAAACAATCGCGTCTAAAAAGGAACGACACGTGGAAGCTATCACCGTCAGTCAGTACGAACTCGTCTACAACGCATTTTCATTTGCTATCGCCGTAATGGGTGCAGCAACAATTTTTTTCTTCCTCGGGCGGTCTCAGGTCGCTCCGGCCTACCGCACCGCACTCACCATCACCGGCCTTGTTACCTTCATTGCGGCCTACCACTACCTGCGTATCTTTAATTCGTGGGAAGCCGCTTTTGCTGTCACCGGTAGTCAGATTAAAGCAACCGGCGTGAAATTCAATGATGCTTACCGCTATGTCGACTGGCTGTTGACGGTACCGCTGCTCCTGATCGAGTTGATTCTGGTAATGCGCCTGCCGCGAGCCGAAACAGTCGCCAAGGCAACCAAGCTAGGCTTGCTCGCTGCATTAATGGTCGTCCTCGGCTACCCGGGCGAAGTGTCCTCCGACGTCGGCACACGATGGATCTGGTGGGTGCTGGCAATGGTACCGTTCATAATTATTGTGTATGACTTGTTTATCGGCCTGAGTGCTTCCATCAGCTCGCAGCCGGCTTCAGCGCGTGGTCTTATCAGCAGCGCACGCTGGATCACTATCATCTCGTGGTGCTTCTACCCGGTCGTGTTCACATTCCCGATGATTGGTTTGACTGGTGGTACCGCAGCGACCGCAGTGCAGGTCGGCTACACCGTTGCCGATATCGTTGCGAAAGCCGCTTTCGGCGTAGTAATTTTTCTGATCGCCGTCCGTAAATCAGAGGCCGAAGGGCACGCATAGTATGTCGTAGAGCGTGAGCGATTGCCGGCGCAGTTTGCGCCGGCAATCCACATTCTTCATCAAGACTGTCCTCTGGAGACCAACTATGGCTGCTCAATTGGCGGCGGCAGCGACTGCGCCCGCATGGAGCGTGCTTGATTACCTTGACTTCGTAGAACAGCGCTGTCGGATACTGATTAAACCGCCACTCGGTAGCGGAACTGGCATGTTCGGTGAAGCGGCGCGCGCTGCTGACTATCATCTGCAAGTCGGCGGCAGGCGCATTCGAGCGCGTTTGGCGCTGGATGCTTCCCTTAAATTGGGGTTGTCCAGTCCGACCGCAGTTGCCATTGCCAGCACTTGCGAACTATTGCATAACGCGTCTCTGGTCCACGATGATTTACAAGACCGAGACAGCACCCGACGCGGCGTTGAAGCCGTATGGACTAGCTTCGGGGCGGACATCGCGATCTGCGCCGGGGATTTGTTGCTATCGTCTGCCTATGCGTCTCTGGCGGGTGTGGATGATCCCACGTATTTGCCGCAGATGCTATCGCTGATACATGCCCGAACGGCGGCGGCAATCCAGGGACAGAGCTGTGATCTCGCTCACCGGACAATACAGGTCGAGGATGTTGACACCTATCTGCGTATCGTGGCTTGCAAGTCCGGCGCGTTGCTGAGTCTGCCTCTCGAATTGGCGCTTCTGTCTGCCGGTCAGGTTCAGTGGGCTGACAAAGCTCGCGAAGCCGCGGAGGCATTTGCGATTGGTTATCAAATTGCGGATGACCTTGACGACATCGATTCTGATAAGACGACCAAGGTCTTGAATATTTTTTTGCTGCTAGAGCAGCGCCATTTTGCGAACGACGATCATCCCGATCCCGATGCCGATGCGGATCGCAGCGCAAACATCCGTCGACAGTGCGTCCTGCTGGCTCGCCAGCATCTGGACCTGGCCGCCAGCGCTGCTGTCTCTTTGCCTGGCCGGTGCGGCAACCTTCTGGCGCAACTCGCCACTGAATTGAACGGGCACTTGTGAACAGCTTTTCCCCCCCGCACGCAATCGTGATCGGTGCCGGTTTTGGCGGCATAGCGGCGGCTTTGCGCCTGCGCGCCAAACAGTATCGCGTCACCGTAATCGATCGCTGTCCTGCCATAGGCGGTCGGGCGCAGGTGTTTGAACGTGACGGATTTCGGCATGACGCGGGCCCGACCGTCATCACGGCGCCATTTTTGTTCGAGGAACTATATTCGCTGTTTGGTGAGCAGATGGCGGATCACATATCGCTGGTGCCAATGAAGCCGTGGTATCGGTTTCGGATCGCCGACGGCGATACGTTTAACTATGGCGGCACGCTGGAGG